>JBIOYB010000165.1:0-7783 GCA_044869915.1 Allorhizocola sp. | reverse complement strand
GCGCGGTCCCGGCATCCCCCTAGGGATAGGTTTACTTGGCGGCTTGGAGGGCTTCATCGAGCGCCTTCTGCCAGGCCGCGGCGGGCGATTCGCTACCCTGCTCCACGCGCCCGATGCCGTTCTGGATCGCCAGCCGCATCGCAGCGGACTTGGGCCCCTGGTATTGCGGCTTGAGCGCCGTGGCCGCGTCGGTGAAGATCTGGCCGACCGGCGCGTTGTTGAAGAACGGATTTTTGAACCCGGTCATCGCCGGATCGGTGTACAGCGACGGGGTCGAGGGCAGGTTGCCGATCTTTTTGAACACGGTCAGAGCTTGCTCCGGCGCGGTCAGCCAAGCCGCGAGTTCGTAGGCCTCCTTGGGGTGCGTGGACTGTTTCGGCACGGTCAGCCACGAGCCGCCCCAGTTGCCGCCACCCCCGTTGGGCACGGCCGCCACATCCCACATGCCGGACGTGTTGGGCGCCTGGGTCTGTATGAAGGCCATCATCCACGCCGGACAGGTCATCGTCGCGAACGTGCCCTGCTGGAAGCCGGTGTTCCACTGCGCCGAATACGCGGCGAGCTTGGCCGACTGGCCCGCCTGCACGGCCTGGGCCACGAGGTCGTATGCCTGCCGCACGGCCGGGTTGGTCTCGACGATCACCTTGTCGCCGGGCTCGTAGAACGCCTGCGGCGCCTGCCCCATGATCGCGTTGAACAGCAGCGCGCCCGAGTCGAAGAAGTGGGCGCCGGTCTTGGCCGCCTCGAACCGGTTGCCGACCTTGATGTAGTCCTGCCAGGTCGGCCAGAGCTTGGCCACCTCGGCGCGATCGCTGGGCAGCCCGGCCTTCTGGAACAGGTCGCGCCGGTAGCAGATGGCCAGGCCGCCGACGTCGGTGCCGAGGCCGATCTGCGTGTCGGCGTTGGGCATCGCCTGCTGCCACTTCCACGGCAACCAGCGATCCTTGAGCGTGGCCGCGCCGTAGTCGTTGAGGTTGTAGAAGTTCTTCGGCTGCGCCTTGAACTGGGCGAGGAAGTCGCCTTCGATCGCGACCACGTCGGCCGCGCCGTTGCCCGCCGCGAGGCGCGTCGCCAGCTGGGTGTGGTGGGCCTGGTACTCCGCGACGTGCTCGACGATCTCGATGTTGGGGTGGTCGGTCATGTATTGCTTGTAGAGGTCCTTGAAACCGAAGTCGTTGAATGTGGCGATGGTGAGCCTGATCTTCGCGTCGCTCTGATCACCGTCGCTCGATCCACAGGCGGCCAAAGCGCCCGCCAGCACGACGGCCACCACCGCCCGAGCTTGGCGCCATACGGCTGTTCGGCGTGTCATGGGGTTACCTTTCATCGGCAAACTGGATCTAGCCATATTGGGAAGTTAGGAAGGGATACTTACAAACTCTGGACCTTCGCGCAAGACTCCGCTCGGATGGAAGCTCGGGTGGAAGGCGGGCAGGTGGCTGCGGTGGGCGTCCAGGGTCGCGGTCAGGAGGGCATCGGCGGGGGCGTGTTCGCGCACCAGCGGGTTGGACATGAGGGCCAGCAGCGCCGTGCGCCGGTCGCCGGTCTGCGCCGCGCTCACGGACAGCCGCTCGTACGCCTTGACGTGCTGAACCAGTCCCAGCAGCTCCTCGGGCAGGGGCCGCATGGGCAGCGGGGTGGCGCCGTGCGCGCCGATGGTCGCGGGCACCTCCACGACCGCGTCATCAGGCAGGCCCGGCATGGCCCCCGCATTGCGTATGTTAACCACCTGGACATCCCGCCGATCATCGTGCAAAGAGGCGATGAGCTGCACGGCAGCCTCGCTGTAGAAGGCGCCGCCACGCTGGGCGAGCGCCGCGGGCTTGGTGTCCAGCGCCGGGTCCCGATAGAGGGCCAGCAGGTCGTCCTCGATGCGCTGCACGTCGCGGGCCCGGATCGCGCCGGCGCGCTGTGCCTCGAGCATCTGCGCCGTGCGGTAGTAGAACCGCAGGTAGCGCGAGGGGATCGCGTTGAGGTCGCGCAGCAGCTCCGGCGGCAGCTCGAGGTGCGCGCTGAGCGCCTCGATGTGCCGCCCGAGCAGCTCGGGCAGCACATCGCGCCCGTCGAGCCGGACGGCCCGCTCCCAGGTCAGGTGGTTGAGCCCGACGTGCTCGAGCTCGACTCGGCCGGGATCCACCTCGAGCAGGTCGGCGAAGACCCGCTGCAGGTGGATGGCCACGTTGCACAGCCCGATCGCGCGATGACCGGCGTCGAGCAGGGCCTGGGTCACGATGCCGACCGGGTTGGTGAAGTCGACCAGCCAAGCGCCGTCGGCGGCGTGCTTGCGCACCTTCTCGGCCAGGTCGAGCACGACCGGCACGGTCCGCAGGGCCTTGGCGAATCCGCCGGCGCCTGTGGTCTCCTGGCCGATGCAGCCGTGACCGAGCGGGAGTGTCTCGTCGATCAGGCGGGCGGCTTGCCCGCCGACGCGCAGCTGGACCACGACGAAG
Source organism: Allorhizocola sp. (assembly GCA_044869915.1). GTDB lineage: Bacteria > Actinomycetota > Actinomycetes > Mycobacteriales > Micromonosporaceae > Allorhizocola. The sequence goes on along the minus strand of JBIOYB010000165.1, from coordinate 5,333 downwards.
TCGGCCCCGCGCACGGCGTCGACCAGGTCGGTGGTCGTGCGCAGCTCGCCGGTCCAGCCCTGTTTGCGCAGGATGCGGCCCGCGAACCCGCCCACGGTCGCCAGGCGGGGCGCGTCCGGGTCGTGCAGCACGAGCTCCCGGATGCGCAATCTGTCCTGAAACCGGGCGAACCCGTCGACCAGCTCTGGGGTGTAGGTACTTCCGCCGCCCACCACGGCGATCTTCACGGTCATATCTGTGATCACTTCCCGTCTAGGCAATCTCGCCAAAGTTCGTTAGTGTCCCTTACAGTTTTGTACCCTAGCGGCCGGAGCGGGCCTGCGACCAGGCGCATCGGGTGCGAATGCGAGACGTTAGGACGACGAGGAACAGTGGTGAGCCGAGAGAAGATCAAGAAAACGGCCGTGCTGGCGGTGGACGGCGGCAACTCCAAGACCGACCTGGCGCTGGTGGCGGCCGACGGCACCCTGCTGGCCACGGCCCGGGCGCCCGGCTGCTCGCACCAGCGGGTCGGGCTCGCCGGCGCCATGCGCGCACTGCACGAAGGAATGTCCATGCTGCGCACCGCCGCCGGACTCCCCGACAACGAGCCGCTCGCCGAGATCGGCGTCTTTTGCCTGGCCGGCGTCGACCTGCCCGTCGATCAGCACATCATCGGGACGGCCCTGCGCGGCGAGGGGATGAGCCAGACCGTGATGCTGTTCAACGACATGCTCGCCGTGCTGTGGGCGGGCAGCCAAGAGCGCTGGGGGATCGCGGTCGGCGCGGGGACCGGACTCAACTGCGTCGGCATCGCGCCGGACGGGCGGCAGCTGCGCTTCCCGGCGCTGGGCCAGATCTCGGGCGACTGGGTCGCGGGCGGGCGGTGGCTCGGCGTGCGGGCCTTGGGGGAGGCGGTGCGGGCCCGCGACGGCCGGGGCCCGAGCACCTCACTGGAGCATGCGGTTCCGGAATACTACGGGCTGCCCGATCCGATGGCCGTGGCCGAGTCCGTCTACATTGGACAGATAGAGGAGCGGCAGCTGCTCCACCTCGCGCCGACCGTGTTCGCCGAGGCGGCCCGCGGCGACGCGGTCGCCCGCGGCCTGCTCGACCAGCTGACGCAGGAGATCGTGACCTATGTCGGGGCCGCCGTGCGCCAGCTCGACCTGGCCGCGCTCGACGTCCCGATCGTGCTGGGCGGCGGGCTGTTCCGGTCCGGCGACGAGGCATTCCTGAGCCGGGTCGAGCGGGGCGTGCTGGATCTCGTGCCGCGGGCGCGCCTGCAGATCCTCGACGCGCCGCCCGTGCTCGGGGCGGCGCTCATGGGCCTGGCCGAGCTCAGGGCCGAACCCGATGCGGCGCACAACATCTCGAGCGCCTTGGCCTACCCGGAGCGGACGGGTGGGGTCAGGTGACCGCAATCGCCTCCGGCACCGGCGAGCCCAGCAGCCGGTCCCAGGCCGCGGCCACCGCCGTGCCGACCGCGCCGTGCAGCACCGCGTCCGTGCCCAGCGCGGAATTCAGGACGTTGACCGACAGCGGGGTCAGCTCGCGCAACTCCCGCTCGATGGGCTGCAGCAGCAGGTCGCCGTTGTGGCCCACACCCCCGCCGAGGATCACCAGCTCCGGGTCCAGCACGCCCACGACGGTCGACACCGCCCGGGCCAGCAGCCGCGCCTCGAGCTCGACCACCTCGCGGGCCAGCGGATCACCCTTGCGCGCCAAGGCGAACACCGCGCGCAGGTTCATCGGCCCGTCGATGCTCCGGGCCGCCGCGAGCTTTTCGATCGCCGTGTGCACCGCCGGACTGTCGAACCAGCCGTGCCAACGGCCGCCGGAGCGCGGCCGCGGCTCGTCGAGCCCGATCGGCAGATGGCCGATCTCGCCGGCCAGGCCCCGAGAACCCCGATACAGACGGCCGTCGATGATCAGGCCGAGGCCTACGCCCGTACCAATCCAAAGATATGCAAAGTTATTTATGCCCCGGCCGTGTCCCTGCCACAGCTCACCGAGCGCCGCGAGATTGACATCGTTTTCGATGTGCACCGCCGGACCCTCGAACGCCGCCCGGATCGACTCCACCATCCCCTGCCGTTCCCACCCGGGCAGGTTGGCCGAGAGCATCATCAGTCCGCGCTGCGGATCGACCACGCCCGGGCTGCCGACCGTCACCTGGGTCACCTGGCTCCAGTCCAGCTTGCGCTCGTCGGTGACGATCCGTGCGATCGTGCCGATCTGGTCGAGCAGGGTCCGCTCGCTGCGCATTTTGGCCCGCTCGTCGTGGCGTGCCACGATCCGGCCGGACAGGTCGGCGACCGCGGCCCGCACCCAGCGACGGCCCACGTCGATGCCGACCACCCACGCGGCCTCGTTGTTCACCTCATACAGCGAGGCGCGCGGACCCTGGGTGCCGTGCGTGGACCCGACCTCGCGCAGCAGCCCCGAATTCAGCAGCTCGTTGAAGACCTCGGAGACCGTGGGCTTGGACAGCCCGACGATGCGGGCGGCCTGCGAACGCGAAAGGGCCCCGTGGTGCTGGATGGCCTCGACGACCGAACGCTGGTTGACCGCACGCACAATCGAGGGCGTCGCTCTCGCGAAGCTGCGTGGCTCGACGAAGATGGCCGTTTCCTTTCGATCTGCGAAAACCTGTGTGCGGGGGCGAGGATGAACACCGATCTCGAGCTGGACCCGTTCAGCCGGCCCAACCGTGAGGTCTACCAGATGCTGACCGCATTGGTCGTCCCGCGTCCCATCGCATGGATATCCACGATAGGCCCCGACGACGTCCGGAATCTGGCCCCCCACTCCTACTTCAACCTCATCTCACATGATCCACCACATGTGGGCTTCAGCACCACCGCCGTTCGGGACACGCTGACCAACATCCGGGCGGGCAGCGACTTCGTGGTCAACATGGTGAGCCGCGATCTGCTCGAGCCGATGAACCTGACCGCAGCCGAGATGCCTGCGGGCGAGGACGAGTTCGGCTGGGCCGGGCTCGAGGCCGCACCCTCGGCCCGGGTCCGCGCGCCGCGCGTGGCCAGGGCCAAGGCGCACCTGGAGTGCCGGCCCACGCGGGAGGTCGCGGTCGGCCGGGCCACGCTGGTGATCGGCGAGATCGTGCACGTGCACATCGGTGCGGGCGTGTGGCGCGACGGACGGATCGACCCGCGGCTGCTCGACCCGGTGTGCCGGCTGGCCGGTTCGGCCTATGCCACGCTCGGCGAGCTCATCCACCTGCCCAGGCCCACCTGGACCGGCCAGACGGGAGAAGCATGATGTATGCCGGGATCGAGGGCAGAGGCACCGAGTTCCTCGCGGTCGTCGGGACGGGGCCGGATCGGATCGTCGCCGAAGCACGGTTTCCGGCCACGACACCCGAGGAGACGCTCGGTGCGGTGGTCGAGTTCCTTGCGCCGCAGCCGATCCGCGCGGCGGGGATCGCGTGCTTCGGTCCGCTGGACCTCGTGGGGGGCCGCGTCACCTACACGCTCAAGCCCGGCTGGCAGGGCTTCGCGATCGTGGACACGGTCGCCGCCGGGTTGGGCGTGCCGGTGGTGCTCGACACGGATGTCAACGCGGCGGCCGTGGCGGAGGCGCACCGGCGCGGGCGCGACAACCTGCTGTTCATCACGATCGGGTCCGGGACCGGGATCGGAGCGGGTGCGCTCGTGGATGGCCGGCCGATACACGGGCTGTCCCACCCCGAGATGGGCCATCTGCCGGTGACCCGGCACCCGGACGATCCCATGCCCGGCCGCTGCCCCTACCACGGCGACTGTTTGGAGGGACTCGCCACGAGCGCGGCGATGGTCCAGCGGTGGGGCGTGCCGGTGGAGCGCATGCCGCCGGCCGCGATCGAGCTCGAGGCCTTCTATCTGGCGCAGCTGGCGACGGCGGCGACCTACATGCTCTCACCCGAGATCGTCGTGCTCGGCGGTGCCGTGGCGGGGCTTCCCGGAATGCTTGGTGCCCTTCGGGAAGCGACCCTGGCACGGCTGTCGGGCGACCCGGCCGTCGCGCCCCTCACCGCCGATATCGATTCCTATGTGGACACATCAGACCTTGGCGGGCAGGCGGCCGTGCTCGGCGCGCTCATCCTGGCCACTCGACTCGAAGCTCCCGAAGATTTCGTAGATAAGGAGAATCAGTAGATGTATGAGGTGCATAACCTGATCGGCGGCGCGTGGCGACCGGCCCTGTCGGGCGCGGTGCTGACGCGCGAAAACCCGGCCAACACCAACGAGATCGTGGCCACGTGCCCGGCGTCCGACGCAAGCGACGTCGCGCTCGCGGTCCAGGCGGCATCGGGTGCCGCACCCGCCTGGGCCGCAACCGACATCGCCGACCGCATCGCTTTCCTGCACCGTGCGCTCGACCTGCTGCACGAGCGGTCGGGCGAACTCGCGACCGCTGATGTGCTGGAATCGGGCAAGACGCGGGCCGACTGCGAAGGGGAGATCGCGCGAGCGCTGGCCGCGACGCGGTACCAACTGGAAATCGCCCCTGAGGTCTTGAAGGCCGAACGCACTCTGGAATCCAGGCTTGAGGTGCTGCTGGAACACGCCCCGGCGGGGGTGGCGGCACTGATCACGCCATGGAACTACCCGTTGAGCGCCGTGCTGCGCAAGAGCATCCCGGCTCTGGTGTCGGGCAATACCGTGGTCATCAAGCCGTCCGAGCTGACACCGGTGACGGCGCAGATGGTCGGGGCGGCGTTGACGGACGCCGGTCTGCCTTCAGGCGTTTACAACATTGTTTTTGGTACCGGTGCCGGCACCGGACAGTCGCTTGTGGACCATCCCGGCGTGGGGGCGATCTCCTTCACCGGCTCGGCGCGCGTCGGCCTCGCGGTCGCGGCGAATACGGCCGCACGCGACGTGAAAATACAGGTGGAGATGGGCGGCAAGAACCCGCTGGTGATCCTCAAGGACGCCGACCTGGACGCGGCCGTCAACGCGGCCGTCTCGGCCTCCTACACCGCGGCCGGGCAGTGGTGCATCGCCACCAGCCGCATCATCGTGGAGGAGCCTGTGTATGAACAGTTCAAGCAACGATTCCTGGCCCGCACCAAGGAGATCCGTGTTGGCGACGGGCTGTCCTCCGACGTGGACATGGGCCCGGTGAGCTCGCGGGCCCAGTTCGACAAGGTGCTGTCGTACTTCGGGCCGGACAAGCTTTCCGGCACCGTGCTCACGGGCGGCGCGGCGCTGCCCGGCGACGGATACTTCATCGCCCCGACGATCATCGACCGGCCCGACCCGGACTCGGCCATCGTCCAGGAGGAGATTTTCGGCCCGGTGGTCGCGCTGCTTCCCGTCGCCGACCTGGACGAGGCGATCGCGCTC
>JBIOYB010000164.1:0-5722 GCA_044869915.1 Allorhizocola sp. | reverse complement strand
ATGGAGATCACACCGGGGACGGCCTACGGCTTCTTCACCGACACGAGTGTCTGCATTGGATGCAAGGCGTGCGAGGTGGCCTGCAAGAGCTGGAACCTGTTGGAGGGCAACCCGCCCGCGTTCGGCGACGGCTACGACAACACCGGCCACCTCGACGCGCAAAACTGGCGCGCGGTCCAGTTCATCGACAACGTGCCGGACGCGCCGGTCGCGGGCGGCAACGGCAAGGCCTGGCTGATGATGTCGGACGTGTGCAAGCACTGCCAGCACGCCAGCTGCATGGAGGTGTGCCCGACCAATGCCATCATCCGCACCGAGTTCGACAGCGTGTTCATCCAGCCGGACGTGTGCAACGGGTGCCGCAACTGCATCTCCGCCTGCCCCTACGGAGTGATCGAGCAGAACGAGCACACGAAGGTGGCGCAGAAGTGCACGCTGTGCTACGACCGGTTGCAGGGCGGGATGGAACCGGCGTGTGCCAAGGCGTGCCCCACCCAGTCCATCCAATTCGGACCGATCATCGAGCTGCGGGAGAAGGCCGAGCAGAGGCTCAAGGCGCTGCACGAGCAGGACGTGCCGGAGGCGCGGCTGTACGGGCACGACGAGAAGATCTACGGCGGCCTCAACGCGTTCTTCCTGCTGATGGACGAGCCCGAGAAATACCGGCTGCCCGACGAGGCCAACGCCGTGCTGCCCAGCCGCAACAACAAGTTCGGCTATCTGACCGCGCTCGCCACGGCCGCGCTCGCTACCATCGGCGGGCTGATCGCCCTTCGCCGCCGTCGCTCGCCCAAGGAGCAATCGGATGACGCTGCTGCTTGACGACGCGCAACACTTCGTGCGCGGGCCCGACTGGACGTGGTACATCCTGGGCTATTTCTTCTTCGCGGGCCTGACCGGCGGGTCGTACTTCCTGGCGTCCCTGCTGCGCCTGTTCGGCAAGCCCGAGGACGAGGCGGCGGCCCGGATCGGTTACTACGTCTCGTTTGTTGCCCTGCTCCCCTGCCCGGTACTGCTCACCCTCGATCTTGGCCAGCCGTCGCGCTTCTGGCACATGCTGGTCAACACGACGCCGGGCCAGCCGGGCCTGAACTTCAAGTACTGGTCGCCCATGTCGGTCGGCGCGTGGGCACTGACGATCTTCGGCGCGTTTGCCACCTGGTCGTTCCTCGAGGCGTTCGCGCGCGACCGGCAAAGGCGCGTGTGGCGGTTTGGCAAGGCCTTCGAGCTCGTGGGCGCGCTGCTCGGCCTGTTCGTCGCGGGCTACACCGGCGTGCTGCTGTCGGTGTCCAACCAGCCCGTGTGGAGCGACACGTGGACGCTGGGCGGGCTGTTCCTCGCCTCCGGGCTGTCCGGCTCGGCCGCGCTGATGGGCTGGCTGATCCGCTTCCGCCGCGCGGCCGAGCCGACCGCGCCCGCGCTCGCGTTCAGCGAGCGGTGGTTCCAGGTGCTCGAGCTCGCGCTGATCGTGGCACTGGTGGTCACGCTGTACCCGACCGGCGCGCTGGAGCGCGCCTTCGGTGCGCCGTGGTTTGTGCTGTGGGCGGTCGTGCTCATCGGCCTGGTCGCGGGACTGGCCTCGCAGGGCACACGGGCGAGCATCAGCCCCGACGGCACGGTCGCCGTGCGCGCGGTCCACGCGGCCGCGAGTCTGCCGACTACCCTTGTCCTCGTAGGAGTGATTGCGCTGCGGGCGGCGATCATTTTCAGCGCTCAATGAGCCCATGGCAGGTTTCCGACACAGTTTCCACAACCTCGCCACAACCTCGATGTCCGATGATGCGCGCATGAGGTTGACCGTCCTCCCACGGCCGAAGCCCGCTTCCAACCCCCAGGGTGCCGCGGCCCGGACACGTCCAGCGCCGGGTCGGCGATGGAGGGTGGTCCCACATTCCGCCGGCCCGCAACGGTGCCGGCAGATGCTCGTTCGCCTTGCGGTGAAACGGCTTTCCCGTCCCGCTCCGCCAAAGGCGGGGATCCTTGGAGGTTTTCCGATGAATATGAAGTTGCTGCGCACGGTCGTCGCGGGCGTGGCCAGCCTGGCCGCCGCGACCGTGATCGGCAGCGGCGGCTCGCCCGGTGTCGCCGCTGCCGCGATCACGTGCCAGCGTTCGGTCGCGATCGATCCGCAGGTGACCGTCTCCGAAGGCGGTAGAAGCCTGACCTTCGTCGTGCACACGGGCGGGTGTGCTGCCGCCGGTGAAGTGTCCTACACGGTCCTCGACGGCACGGCCCAGCGTCAGGTGGACTTCGCGCTCGCCAACGGCATATTGCAGTGGCCGGCCGGCGACATGTCCAGCCGCGAGATCACGGCGACGGTCATCGGTGACACGATCACCGAGGCGGCGCTGGAAACGTTCACGGTCATGCTCGTCAACCCAAGCCAAAGCGTGCGCGTCGCGGGCCGGTACGGGCTGGGCCGGGTCTTCGACGACGACATCCCGGGTAGCCTCGCCACGGTGGACAGCCGGGTCTGCCTGGTCTACAAGGAGGCCTGCGCGGACGGCCTGCAGGGCCTCTCCTCCAGCCCGAAGAACGGCGTGCGGACCCTCGAGCCCGGTCTCATCATCATCGCGCCGATCCAGCTGGACGAGCCCAGCTCGGTGAACCAGACGGTAAACTTCGACACTTCCGACGGTACCCTCCTCGCGAATGTCCATTACCAGCCGGTGCACCGCGCGGTGACCATCCCGGCCGGGGCGCTGATCGCCTACGTGCCAGTGAGGCTGACGCCACACGCGATCACGCTCGGCGGCTACCTCAATGTGCACCTGTCCAACTACACGGGCGGCGGCGTGATCTCGGGCACCGGTCAGATCACGGTTTTGAACTAGCCGAGTCCCGTTATGTTCGCGAGCGTGGTCGACTCGAGGGCGCGGTCGCCGATCTCCCGGCTGAGGGCCAGGGCGCGGCCGAACTGGTCGAGCGCGCTCGCGTGATCGCCGCGGGAGAGCTGGATGAGGCCGATGGCGTTGGACGTCTCGGCCTCACGCCGCTTCTCGCCGTTGCGCCTGCGGATGTCAAGCGCCTGGGCGAAATGTGCCAGCGCGCCGTCCTCGTCACCCGACGCGAGGCACGCTTCGCCCAGGTTTTGCAGTGCGACGCCCTCAAGGTGCCCATTGCCGAGGCCCCTGGCCAGCCGCAGCGCCCGCTCCAGATGTGCGAAGGCCTGCTCGGCGTCGCCCATCTGGGTGTAAATGTGGGCGATATTGTTGAGCGCCAAGGCGATCCCGGGCACGTGGTCGTCGGCTGTGTGCAGCTGGAGCGCCTGCTGGAACGCCGACACCGCGTCGACGAGCCGGCCGAGCTGGGCGTAGATGAGGGCGATGTTGTTGAGCGCCATGCCCTGCCCGCGCTGGTCGCCCGCGGCCCGCATCAGGTTGAGTGCCTCGGTCAACTGCTCCAGCGCCTCCTCGTGCCGGCCGACGACGTTGTACGCGACGCCGAGCATGCTGCGCATCAGACGCTCCGCCGACGGGTCCTCCAGGCACAGCGCCGCGGCCAGGCCCTCGCGGCAGAGCTCGGTGTAGTCCGACCAGTAGCCGCGATGGGTGTAGTAGCCCGCGAGTAGGTAGGTCAGCTGCCACGTGATCGCGGAGTGCCCTTGTTTGGCCGCATCGCGGGCGGCCGGGAGCAGGTTGGTCCGCTCACCGTCCACAAACGACAGGACCTGCTCGGGGCACGCCAGGAACGGCATGCCGGGCGGCGGGCTCCCCCACGACACCTTGACCCTGTCCCGCGCCGGCTCCAGGATCTCATTGACCGTTTCGGCCATCGCCAGGTACCAGAAAAAGATCAGCGACTGGGCATGCGACCGCTCGTCCGACGGCGTGCACTCCACCGCATAGAGCCGGATAAGATCGTGGAACCGGTAGCGGCCACCGTCCACTTCGGAGATCAGGTGCGCCGCCGCGAGCTCGTCGAGCGCGTCCTGCACCGGATGGTCCACCAGCGCGGCGGCCAGGTGCGCGCTGAAGGTCGGGCCCGGCTGGGCGCCCAACCGCCGGAAAAGCATTGCCGCCCAAGGGCTCAGCGACTCGTAGGCGGTGGCGAAGACCGCGCGCACGCTGCGCGAGTCGCCCGGCACGGTCAGCGCGCCCAGCCGGTCCTCCCCGGTGAGCTCGGTGACCAGCTCGGCCAGCGGGCGCATCCGGCGGGCGGCGAGCTTCGCGGCCGCGATGCGCAGCGCGAGCGGCATCCGCCCGCACAGCTCGACCAGCTGATCGGCCGGGCCGCGCTCCGCCGCGACCCGCTCCCGGCCGAGCACGCGCTGCAGCAGGGTCGACGCGTCGTCGTGGGTAAGCATGTCGAGGTGGATGGCGGTCACGGCGTGGTCGAGCGCGAGGCCGGCGAGCTGGTGCCGGCTGGTGACGATCAGCAGACTGGCCGAGTCGGGCGGGACCAGCGCGGCGACCTGCTCGGCGGAGCCGGCATTGTCGAGCAGGATGAGCATGCGCCGCTCGCGCAGAGCCGAGCGATAGAGCCCGATGTCGCCGGTCAGCCCGACCCCGCGCAGCAGGTGCGCCAGCGCCTCGGCGGTGGGCATGGACGTGGCCGGGTCGTGCCCGCGCAGATCCAGGAACAGCTGCCCGTCCGGGAACCGGTCGAGGTTGTCGTGCGCCCAGTGCACGGCCAGCGCGGACTTGCCCATGCCACCGGCGCCGGAGATGACCGCGATGCTCGTGTCGACGGCACCGTCCAACATGGACTTCTCCGCGTCGCGGCCGGTGAAGTGGCCGGTGCGTGGCGGAAGCTGTGCGGGCTTCGGCGGCGAAGGGGACGCGGCCGGGCCGTCGAGGTCCAGCGACGGATCGCGGCGCAGCACGGCCACGTGCAGCCGCTGCAGCTGCGGGCTCGGGTCCACGCCCAGCTGGTCGGCCAGGTGGCCGCGCAGCCGCTGATAGGCCTCGATCGCGCTCGCGTGCCGGCCCGACCGGCACAGCGCGATCATCAGCAGGCTGACCAGGCGCTCGCGTGCCGGGTCGACGGACAGCAGGCGTTCGATCTCGTCGACCGCGGCGGCGTGCTCGCCCAGGCGCAGGCGGGCGTCCCAGAGATCCTCAAGCGCGCTCAGGCGGGACTGCGCCAGGCGCTCCACCTCGACCGCGGCCCATCCGGCCGGCTCGCCGTCCTCGAACGCCGGGCCGCGCCACAGGGCCAGGCCGTCGAGCAGGTGCGTGACCGCCTCGGCCGCGGCGCCGCGGGCCAGCGCCTCGCGCCCCTGCGCCACCTGCTCCTCGAACCGTGCGGTGTCCACTTCGGCCGGTCGCAGGTTGAGCACATATCCGGAGTCGCGCGTGATGAGGATGCCGGGCAGGCCGCTGTCGTCGAGCGCCTGCCGGATGCGCGCCACGTGGGAGTAGAGCGAGCGCATCGCGGTGCGCGGCAGTTCGTCGCCCCACAGCGCCTCGGCCAGCTTGAGGTGGGAGACCAGATGACCCACGCGCAGCGCGAACAGCCCGACGAGCGTGCGCTGCCTGCCGCCCACCAGGCTGGCCGGCCCGTTGGGCCCCACCACCTCGATCGGGCCCAGCAACTTGATCGTATGCCCGCCCGGCTGCGGCGGCTGGCGGCGATCCTCGTCGATGTGATCGCGGATCGTGGCCAGCCGGCCCTGCTCGGCCGGTGACGCGCCGAGCAGGCGCACGAGGATGTCGAACCGGTCGGTCGGCGGCAGCGTCTTGCCGGTGAAGTAGTGCGCGATGATCCCGGCCGACCAGCC
>JBIOYB010000163.1:0-17247 GCA_044869915.1 Allorhizocola sp. | reverse complement strand
GGCACGGGCATCGACGCGGCCACGCACGTGCGCAAGATAGGCGTCATCAAGCGGGCGCTCGAGCTGCACCAGCCCGACCCGGCCGATCCGATCAGCGTTTTGTCACAAATCGGCGGGCTCGAGCATGCCGCGCTCGTGGGCTTCATCGTCGGCGGCGCGGCTCGCCGGGTACCCATATTGCTCGATGGAGTCATCGCTGTGTCCGCCGCACTGGCCGCGGTGGCCCTCGCCCCACCCTGCCGGGAGGCTCTCATAGCGGGTCATCGATCGGTCGAGCCGGGCGCGACCGTCGCCCTCGGCAAGCTGGATCTGGCGCCGCTGCTCGAGCTCGGCATGCGCCTCGGCGAGGGCACGGGCGCGGTGCTGGCCTATCCGATCGTGGCGGCCTCGGTGCGTGTGCTGCACGAGATGGCCACGTTCGACGCCGCAGGGGTTTCGGAAGCATGAGCGATTTATACCCGCTGGCGTTGCGTTTGGACGGTCGCCGTGTGCTCGTCGTCGGCGGCGGATCCGTTGCCACGCGGCGCCTTCCGGCGCTGCTGGGCGCGGGCGCGCGGGTGCGGCTGGTCTCCCCCACCGTGACCGGGACCTTGCGCGGCCTCGCGGACCGTCTGGAGTGGAGGGAGCGGGTTTTTCAACCCGAAGACCTTGACGACATTTGGCTGGTACAGGTGGCAGTCAACGATCCCGAGGCGGCGCAAGAGATTTCGGCCCTGTGCGAGCAGCGCCGCATCTTCTGCATCCGCGCCGACGACCGTCATGCCGCCTCCGCCTGGACGCCGGCCGTCACGCGGCACGGCCCGGTGACCGTCGCCGTGCTGGCGGGCGGCGACCCCAAGCGCGCGGTCGCCGTGCGCGACCAGATTTCGCATGTCCTTTCGCAGACGCCGGCCGCGCTCGAGGTCCACAAAGGGACCGTCGCGCTCGTCGGCGGCGGCCCGGGCGATCCGGAGCTCATCACCGTCAAGGGCCGCCGGCTGCTGGCTGCCGCCGATGTCGTTGTCGCCGACCGGCTTGTGCCGGGTCTGCTGCTCGACGAGCTGCGCCCGGAGGTGGAGCTCATCGATGTCGCCAAGCTTCCCTACGGTCCGGCGGCCGCCCAGGACGAGATCAACCGGATGCTCGTGGAGCGCGCTCAGGCCGGGAAGTTCGTGGTGCGTCTGAAGGGCGGCGACCCGTTCGTTTTCGGGCGCGGCGGCGAAGAGGTCCAAGCCTGCTTGGGAAGCAACGTGCCCGTGCTCGTCGTGCCCGGTGTCACGAGCGCGATCGGCGTGCCCGGCGTGGCCGGGATCCCGGTGACCCACCGTGGTGTCGCGCACGAGTTCACCGTCCTGAGTGGACACGTCGCGCCCGACGACCCGTCGTCCCTCGTTGACTGGCAGGCTCTCGCGCGCATGCGCGGCACGCTCGTCATCCTGATGGGCCTGCGCCAGCTGCCCAAAATCGTGGAAACGCTGGTGCGCCACGGACGCGACCCGCACACGCCGGCCGCGATCGTCGTCGAGGGCACGACCCAGCACCAGCAGGTGCTCAGGAGCGAGCTGGCCGGCCTCCCCGCACTCGCCCACGCCCTGAAGCCGCCCGCGATCGTCGTGATTGGACCCGTGTCAGAGGGCCTTCAGCACGGAGCGGGTGGCGCCGACGACGCGGTAGCCTAGCCAGTCGTTGACCGCGAGCATGGGCACGTTGGAGTAGTCGTTGCACGTAAACGCCGCGGTCACGCCCGAGGAGGCCGCACGCCGCAGCGACGCCGACTTGAGCAGCTTGGCCAGGCCCATGCCGCGATATTCGCGAAGCGTGCCCGTGCCTGACGACATGGCCCGCCCGGTCGCGCGGTTGACCTCGACCAGCGTGCTGGCCGCGGGCTTGCCGTCCACCAGCGCCACCATGCTCACCTCGGCGTCGAAGTCGGGCGAGCGCCAGAACCGCTCCACCCACTCATCGAACGGAATCGCGTTGTTTTGCACGTCTCCCGGCTCGTCGAGGAACGCCATCTCGATGGCGTGCGTCGCCTCCGGCCCCGCCTGTGCCGCAGTCACAATCTCGACATTGGCCGGCGTCTGCGGTGCGGGCGGCAAGTGCAGCGGATCGACCATCGACCATCGCTCGTTGGCGCCCACCTCGTAACCCTGCCGCTTGACCCAGTCGAGCGACTCCGGCGAGTCGAGGGCGAACCCCTGTGCCCGCTCGACGCCGATGCCCCGCATGTGCTCCTCGACCAGATCGAGGAGCTCCTTGGCGATCCCTCGGCCCTGATGGTCGGGGTGCACGATCAGGTTGACCGAGCCTTGGCCGGGCTCGGTGGCGTGGTGGTTGAGCCCGCCCATGGCGAAGCCCACCACCACGCCATCGACGACCGCGACCAACCGCAGCGCGCGTGCGGCTTCGGGCAGCGTGCGGAACCAGTTGCGCTGGGTCTCGACGCTGGCGCTAAACCAGGGGAAGAGCGCGCGCCGGATCACATCGATGTCCTCGATGTCACCTATCACGGTTGGTCTGATGTCGGCCACGCATCTTGTGTAACAGAGCCTGCAACCGATTTAAGGCACCGCCTTTTCCAGCGGCTTCATCCAGGGCACGCTGTCGCGAAACAGACTCGTCAGCTGCCATGACGTGTTCGGCTGCGTCGCCAGCGAGGCGCGCCCGCGCGAGCAACTCCATCGGAGCAGTCCGGTGTCACTGTCCGGCAGGCGTCAGTCGGCGGCATTGACTGTCAGCGATACACAGTGATAAGGGTCCGCCGAACGGATGTTGACGATCGGGTCATACCTAGATCTACAATGCATCATAGCTCTAGGTGGCGGGTGGGACGGATGTATGTGACAAAGGATTTGGTCGCCGCGTCGGCGACTCCTATGGTGCTGGGCATCCTGGCCCAGGGCGACAACTATGGTTACGCGATCCTCAAACAGGTCAACGAGTTGTCCGGCGGCGCCCTGGAGTGGACCGACGGCCTGCTCTATCCGCTGCTGCACCGGCTGGAGCGGCTCGGCCACGTCGAGTCCACATGGGACGGTCCACCGGGCGGCAGGCGCCGCAAATATTACCGGATCACCGACCAGGGCCGGGCCGAGCTGGCCGAGCAGCGGCGCCAGTGGGACACGGTGGTCAGCGCGCTCAAGGGCGTCTGGTCCGCCACACCATACGGCGGCGCCACAGCGGGAGGGCTGGCGTGAGCATCGACAGCGAATACGATCTGGAGGCGCAGATCGCCGAGTGGCGCGGCTACATGCGCCGCCGGCGCGCCGTCAACGACACCGATATCGAAGAGCTTGAGGACCATTTACGCAGTACGGTCAGCGAGCTCACCGAGGCGGGCCTGCGCCCCGATGAGGCCTTCCTCGTCGCCGTCAAGCGGATGGGCAATCAGGACGACCTGTCGCGGGAGTTCGCCCGCGTCCACTCCGACCGGTTGTGGAAGCAGCTCGTGCTCTCCGGCAGCACCCAGCAGCAGCAGGAGGAGTCGCGCGCCGAGTCGCGCCGCGACCTGATCGTCATGGTGGCCTGCGCCGTGTGGGCCGCGCTGAGCATCAAGGTGCCGGAGCTGTTCGGCCTCAGGCTCGACGAGGACAACTCGTTTTACGCACGCAACATCGCCCTGTTCGCGCTGCCCCCGCTGGCCGCCTATCTCGCCTATCGCCGCCGCCTGAGCCGGGCCGCGCTCGGCATCGTGGCCGCGCTGTTCGCCCTCGGCGCCATCGGCGCCAACATCTACCCGTTGCGCGAAACCTCGCAAAGCATCGTGCTGACGGCGATCCACCTGCCCCTGGCGCTGTGGCTCGCGATGGGCGTCGCCTATGTCGGCGGTGACTGGCGCTCCGACCGCAAACGCATGGACTTCATCCGGTTCACCGGCGAGTGGCTCATCTATTACGTGCTCATCGCGCTCGGCGGCGGCGTCCTCACCGGGATCACGGCCGGCACGTTCAACGCCATCGGGCTCGACGTCGAGGACTTCATCGGCCTGTGGCTGGTGCCGTGCGGCGCGCTGGCGGCGGTCGTGGTCGCGGGCTGGCTCGTCGAGGCCAAGCAGAGCGTCATCGAAAACATGGCGCCCGTGCTGACCCGCCTGTTCACTCCGCTGTTCACCGTGGCCCTGCTCGCCTTCCTGGGTGCGGTCCTGTGGACGGGCAAGGGCATCAACACCGACCGCGATGTGCTGATCCTGTTCGACTTGCTGCTCGTCGTGGTCCTGGGCCTTTTGCTGTACTCCATCTCGGCGCGCGATCCGCTGGCCCGGCCGGGTGGGTTCGACTGGCTCCAGCTGGCCCTGGCCGCCAGCGCGCTGGTCATCGACGCGATCGTGCTGCTCGTCATCACCGGCCGGATCGGCGAGTGGGGCACGACGCCCAACAAGGCGGCGGCGCTGGGCGAAAACGTCATCCTGCTGGCCAACCTGGCCTGGACCACGTTCCTGCTCACCGATTTCGTCCGCAACCGCCGCCCGTTCGCCCCGCTCGAGCGCTGGCAGACCCGCTACATCGCGGTCTATGCCGTGTGGGCGTGGACCGTCGTGCTCCTCTTCCCGCCCATCTTCAGCTTCGCCTGACCGGCGATCCAGTTCACCAGTGCGGTGAAGGCGAGCCCAAAGGCAAGGCAGACCAAGAATTTGACCACCGGCACGGCCGGACCGGCGGACGGGGCGAGCAGGAGCACGCCCCGTTCGATCCGGGACAGCAGCACCCAGTGCGTGATGTAGATGTAGAGCGACGCGCCCGCCAGCGCGCCGCAGACGACGTTGACGGCTCTCGTGCTGGGCAGATAGGCGCACCAGGTGAGCAGCAGCAGCCCGGCGACGATGATGAGGCCCCCGAGCGGCAGCCCCAGGAAGCCCGGCGCGAAGGCGACTATCGCCGCGCTCACGAGGATCCGGTGCCGCACCGATTCGGCGCTCGCCACGGCCCAGCCCAGCGCGAAGAGCCAGAAGACGACGAGCGGCGTGGCGATGAAGTCGTGCCGGGTGAGCCCGGGGATCAGGTCATACCGGGCGGGCAGCCCGGCCAGCATCAGGCCGAAGGGAAGCCCAAACGGGAAGCGGCGCAACATGTCCGCCCCCAGGCGCGTCGCCAGCAGCACGCCCATCGCAAGCAAGATCCAGACCAGTGCTTCGACGAACCAGAACACCCATTCGGAGTTCCCGCGATCCCCGCCGGTGAAGAACGTGAGAAAGAAGATGTTCGTCCACGAGTAGTCGCCGACCGTGAAGTGCGCCAGCGCGATCCACAGCGATGTCGGGATCACGATGCGAAGCACACTGCGGCCGATGCGCCGCAGCCGATCCCAGCGGTCGTCCCCGGTCAGCTGGAAGCGGGCGAAGTTGAACCCGGCGACGCCGAGCAGGACGAAGGCGCCGCCCTGCAGGCTGAACAGCGGGGCATGGTTTCCCAGGATCAGCAGGATCGCGACCGCGCGCAGCGCGATGCTGGTGTCCAGCCTCGGCCGAGGCTTTGCCTTCGCCCGGCTCCGCGCGCTGTCCCGACCCAACCTCAAATCCCGGATGGGCATCGTCTCCCATCGCGGCGGCAGGGTGCCGAGGAGCCGCTCGAGCTTGATAGACATTTCCACATAGGACAGTGAGTCGCCGCCGAGGCCCGTGAAGCTGCTGTCCTCGCTGACGCCGCCGGGCCCGAGGACGCTCTCGAACAGTTTGATCAGATCGGTGCTCGCGGCGTCGTCGTGGCCCCGTGCCATGCGGATGAGGGCCTGATAGTCGGGTTTGCCGTTGCCGAGCCGCGGCACGACGTCCAGGTTCAGCACACGGATGGCGGCCGGCGGGAGCCCGGCGAGCTCGCCCACGATCCGTCTCGCCCGCTCGGCAGCGCCCTTCCCGGTCAGGGCGAGCACCAGATATTCGTCGTTGCCCGTGCAGACCGCCGCGATGCCGTGCTCCGCGAGCACGGTCTCGATCTGCTGCAGGTCGATCCGGAGGCCGAAGAGCTTGAGGAAGCGACTGCGGCGCCCGACGATTTCGAACAGTCCCGATGCGGTCCGGCGGCCGATGTCGCCCGTGCGCAGCTCATGAACATCGCGCCCGCGCGCCAGATCGTCCGGACCGTCGGCATATCCGAGGATCACGTTGGGCCCGGTGTAGACGAGCTCGCCCGTGTCCTCGCCCGGCCAGCCGGGATCGGGCTCGAGGCGGAAGGACCCGCCGGGGATGGGGATGCCGATGGCGCCCGGGTGGGCCGCGGCCAGATCCGGCGGGAGGTAGGCCATCCGCGCCGTGGCCTCCGTCTGCCCGTACATCACGAAAAAGCGCCACCCACCGCTGGCGCTCTTCTCCGCCCAGTGCTTGACTCGGTCCGGCGCGAGCCGCCCGCCGGCCTGGGTGAGATAGCGCAGGCTGCTCGGCGCTTCGAACCCGATCCGGTCGAGCAGCTCGAAAGTGTGTGGAACGCCCGCAAAACTGGTGATCTCGTGGCGCCGGGCCAGCTCCCAGAAGGCCGGATCGGTGACCGACCGGTCCGTCACGACGACGGAGGCCCCGCTGAGCAGGTGGCTGTGCAGCACGGAGAGCCCGTAGCAGTAGTGCAGCGGCAGCGTGGTCGCGGCGCGGTCGGACTCCGCGAGGTCCAGATATGACGCGATGGCGGCGGCGTTGGCCTGAAGGTTCTCGTACGACAGCCGGACCAGTTTGGCGGCGCCGGTCGAACCGGACGTGCTCAGCAGGAGCGCCAACTCGGGGTGCAGGTCATGGGCCAGCTCCCCATAGCGCGCGCTGATCGCGGCTTCGTTCTCCGGGGAGGTCAGGATCACCGCATGGCCCGCGGCCAGTGCCCCGAGGTAGCCGACCACCGAGTCGACCGTGTTGGACATGGCCACCACGGTCAGTCGCCGCTGCGGCTCCAGGCGCCGCGCCGCCTGCGCGACCCTGTCCGCTAATTCGCTATAGGTGAGAATGTGGTCGTCTGCCACAAGCGCCGTGTTGGCGCCAAATCCGGACAGCCGGCCGACAAACGGCAGGTCCGGCGTCTGAGGTATCCCCGTGGAAAGCACAGCAGAGCTTAGGATCGCCAAGGCAACCGGCTGATCAGCCGAACGGCCAGTGTGTTCACCGTCTCACGGCTGCGGTATCCCGCCGCGTCGGCGGGATACCGCTTCGTCGGTTCCGGCTTTCAGTTAACGACCAACGTGAATGTCGTCGTGGTGTTCTTGATGTTCTGGAAGTTGTTGCTGAACCTCAGGTTGGTGAAGGTGACCGAGCCGCGGGCGGGGCCTTGGCCGGGCTCGGGCAGCTCGTTGGCCCAGATCCCGAAGCCCGACTTGGCGTCGAACGCGTCACCCGAACGCTGCGCGCCCGAGATGGAAATGTTGGTGAAAACGGTGTCTGTGATCGCTGTCTGCTCCGGATACTTGGTCTGGAACATGATGCCGGAGTAGGTCGGATCCACGATGTCCACATCAGACACCCGGATCGCCCGAAACGCGTGCGTCGCGGCGAAGCACCAGATGGCGGGGAAGGTCTGGTTGCCCCAGAAGTGCCCGCCCGACCGCACTATCGAGATGTTCTGCAACGTCGTCACCTCGGGCCCGAAGCCGACGAACGGATAGCCGAAGTCGAGCGAGCTGATGGTGATGCCCGAATACACCAGCTGATCGGCGATGTACAGGTTGCGGAAGGTGTTGCTGTGCCCGCCGTAGACGGCCACGCCCGCCGCCCGCCAGGTCAGCGTCGCGGTCAGGTTTTCGAACACGTTGCCCGTGTTGGCCCCGCCGCCCGCGTCCGTGGCGGAGAACAGCGCGAACGCGTCGTCGCCGTTTCCACGCCCCTCGTTGTTGGTGATCAGCGAGTTGGTGGTCCCGTTGGTGAAGTTGACGGCGTCGGCGAACGTGTTCCGGAAACGCGAATTCCTGATGGTGACGTTGTTGTTGTGCACACCCCAGTAGGCGCAGACGGTGTGCTCGACCCAGACGCTGTCGATGGTCAGGTTGGCCACGTTAATCAGCTCGCCCCAGACCTTGCCCGGCCCGTCGATGCGCGACGTGTAGTTGCCGAAGAACGCCAGATGTTCAAACGACGAGCCGTTGGCCGTGGACTCCACACCGAAACCGGCATCGGTGTTTTCCTGTGTCTGCGGCGTTTCGAAGCGGGTGTACCACATGCCCGCGCCGGTGACCTTCACCGGCTTGCCGTAGATCTGGAACTTCTGCGACGTCGCATACGTGCCCGCGGGCAGATAGACGCCGATGAGCGTGCCGGTGGTGTCCATGCGGACCGCGTCGAGCGCGTTTTGCACATCCTGGTGGGTGAACCCGGCCGGCACCCGGTAGCGCGCCGGATCGGGGTTGCCGCGCGGCGACACCTGCTCCAGGTTGATGAAATCGACGGTGTAGTTGTGCGGGTTGCCCGAGTCCTTCTGCAGGCGGATCCGGCTGCCCTGCGGGATCGACGAGTTGAGCATGACGTTTGCCTCGTCATAAATGTGCCGCTGGGCGCCCGCGCCCGGCGAGTTGCCGGGGCTCGCCTCGGCGCCGTAGAGCCAGGCATAGCGCGACGTCAGGTTGATCGTCTTGTGGAAGGCGCCGTTGACGTAGACGTTCAGCGACGAGTTGAGGCCGCCACCGCCGGACGCGTCCGGCATCGAGTAGCGCAGCACGAGCGTGTTGCTGCTCGCCTTGGTCGTCCACTCCACGAAGCTGCCGGTGCTGTTGAGCGTGACCGCGCGCCGGCCGGACGCCTCGCCCGCCGGATCGCCGATCGTCCGGTTGGGACCGATGACGCCCGCTCCGCCGCCGAGCGCTCCCTCCTCGGCCTCGTACATGTCATAGGGCATGTTCGCGCCCCGGCCGACGAACAACGCGTGTTCCGAGGTGTTGTTGCCCCGCTTGACGGGCACCTCGTTGGCGTCGTCGGCCAGCACGACCCGCATGGTGTAGCGGCCGTTGGCGGCCGTCCACGTCCCGAGCGTGACCGGGGCCGTGGTCTGTCCCGCCCCGATCGCGCCGTTGTGCGCGCCGGTCAGCGTAGTAACCGTTCCCCCGGCGGCGTTCAGGATCGTCAGGGTGATGCCGTGCGCTCCGCCCGCCGACGCGATCGTGCCCTGGTTCTTGATGGCGACCGTGAACGTGACGGTGTTTCCTGCCGACGGCACGCTCGGCGTCCACGACACCGGAGAGGCGACAAGGTCCGAGCTGGAGACCGGATTCACCACGAGCGCGGTGCCGTGCGTGTAGGCGTTGTTGGTCTCGTCCCGTTCGAGGACGGCGTTGGACTCGTCCACCTTCGCCGAGACCTGATATGTCGCGGCGTCGCGCGCGCCGATGTTCGCGCTCACCGTCGTCGATGCCCCGGCGGCGAGCGCGCCGACGTTCGCCGTGCCCGCCAGGGTCGTGCCGAGGTAGAGGTTGACCGTGGTGGGGCCCGAGGCGGCGTTGCCGGCGTTGCGCACGGTCGCAGAAACAGAGATGGGATCGGTTTCCACGGGCGAGGCGGGCGACCACGAAACGCCCGTGACCGTCAGGTCCGGGTTGGGCGCGGGCGTGCCAAACACCTGAAACTCGGCGACCTGCCCGGCCGGTGCGCCCGTGTTGGAGTTGAACTGCAGCCGCACATCGGCGACCGTGCCGGCGACCGGGATCGCGACGCTGTTGCCGCTGGCCGGGTTGAACGTGTAATTGGCCGCGCTCACCAGGCCGGCGAAGCCGGACGCGCCCTGCTCCCGCCCGAGCACCTGGATGTTCTGCGTGCGCGTGCCCCACGCCGCGTCGGGGTTGAGCTTGAGCACGATTTCGGTCAGGACCGCGTTAGCTCCGAGTTGGACGGTCAGCGTGCTCGGGTTGGCGTTGCCCTCCCAGTAGGTCGTCACGCTGTTGTCGTTGGCGTTGGCGGGCACAAACGTGTGCACGAATCCCGAAGCCGTGATGGGCTTGCCGAGCGCGAGGTTGGTCCCGCCACCGCCGCTTCCCGTCCGCGTCACGGTGTTGCTGTCGCCAGAAACGTTTCCGGCCGCGTCCTTGGCCCGCACAAGGTAGGTGACGGTCAGGGTGTCCGGCTGGGTGTCGGTGTAGGTCAGGACGTTGCCGACGCTGGTGCGCAGCGCCCCGTTGGCGTAGATGTCGTATCCGGTCACGCCCACGTTGTCGGTGGACGCGTTCCACGTCAACCGGATCTGGCCGCTGGCCGGTTGGGTGTAGGCGAGGCCGGTCGGCGCGCTGGGCGGCTGCGTGTCACCGGTGCCGGGCCCGTACACCTCGAATTCGGAAATCTGACCGGCCGGCCACCCGGTGTTAGCGGTGATGTGCAGGCGCACGTAGCGGGTCGTCGTGGTGTTGAAATTGATCGTGACCGTGGGCGCGAAGCTGTATCCCGCGGGCGCGACGATGTCGCTGAAGCCGGAGCCGGTCGCGCTTGCTTGCACGGCAAGGGTTTGCGTGCGCGCGCCCCAGCCGCCGGGCAGCTTGAGGACCAGCCGGTTGATGGCGACCGACGCGCCCAGGTCCACCTGGATCCACTGCGGGAAGGCGTTGTTCGTACTCTCCCAATAGGACGCCTGGTTACCGTCGTTGGCGTTGCCCGGCACAAAGGTCTGGGACACGCTGCTCGCCGTCATTGTCTTGCCCAGCGCGAGGTTTCCGGTCGTCGCCGTCGCGCCGTAGATCTCAAACTCGGAGATCTGGGCGGCGGGCCAGCCGGTGTTGGCCGTGATGTGCACGCGCACATAGCGGGCGACGGCCGCCGGGAAGCTGATGGTCGCGGTCGGGTTGAAGGCGTGCCCGGCCGAGCCCACGAGGGTGGAAAAGCTTGTGCCATCGGCACTTGCCTGCACCGAGAGGGTCTGCGTGCGCGACCCCCAGCCGGCGGGCAGTTTGAGCACGACCTGGTCGATGCTGACCGGCGTGCCGAGATCGATCTGCGCCCACTGTGGGAAGGCGTTGTTTGCGCTCTCCCAGTAGGACTCCTGGTTGCCGTCGTTGAGGTTGCCCGCGGTGTAGGGCCCGTTGGAGCTGCTGGCCGTGGCCGCCTTGCCCGCGGCTAGGTTCGGGCCGCCGGCGGCGTGCGCCGGCAGAGCCACCGCGAGGGGCGCCAACAGCAACGCGGCCATAATCAACCTGGTTTTCATTCGCACTCCCATGCAAAAGTTGCGAAGATTAGTTGACTTCTTGCGCTGATGTTGGCCAAACGTTACAGACGTGCTACCGGCACGTCAACACATAGATGTGGCTCGTCAGCCCACGAGCCCGGGACAGGACCACCGCGAAGCCAACTCGATATGTAGAAAACCAGCGCCGTCGAACACGCCGGCCAGCCGGCAGGACCACCGCGGGCTAACTCGATATATGCAGAGAACCGGCCCGGTCGACCGCGCCGGCCAGCGTGGGCAGGACCGCCCCGAGCGGCGCATCGATGATGATGGACGCGCAGTGATCACCCCGGGTCGCGCCCTGATTGATGATCGCCACCGGGATCCCCAGCTTGGCCGCCCGCAGCACGAATCGACGCCCCGACATCACGTGCAGCGAGGATCCCAGCACGAGCAGCAGCCGCGACCGCTCGACCAGCGCGAAGCTCGCCTGCACCCGCTCGCGCGGCACGGTCTCGCCGAAGAACACCACGTCGGGCTTGAGCGTCCCGCCGCACACCACACAGCCGACCATGTGAAACCGCCGCACCTCGTCGTCGGCCAGCGTCACGTCGCCGTCCGGATTGATCACACTCGGCAGGGCGTCGAACACGGGGTTGGCCTCGCGCAGCCGCGCGTCCAGCGCCTCCCGCGCGCTCACGTCGCCGCAGTCGAGGCAGATCACGCGGGCCAGATTGCCATGCAGCTCGATCACCCCGGCCGAGCCGTGCAGGCCGTCGACATTTTGCGTGATGACGCCTTCGACGAGCCCGCTGGCCTGCAACTGCCTGATGGCAAGGTGGCCCACGTTGGGCCGAGCTCCGACGAACGTGCGCCAGCCGACATAGCTGCGCGCCCAATAACGCCTGCGCGCCGACGGATCCCCGACGAAGGCCTGATAGGTCATGGGCGTGACCCGGCGCGCATTTGGCCCGCGATAGTCCGGGATGCCAGACTCGGTGGACAGGCCGGCCCCGCTGAGCACGGCCACACCTCCGCCGGACACCAACCCCGACAGCGCCTGCAACGTCACCCGTCGATAATGGCATGGCCGCCGCCGCTGGTCTCCTGCAGCGATCTTGAAAGTGCGCTCTCTGCTTTCAAGATCGCAAGGGAAGCCAGCGGCCTTAGGGCGGCCAAGCCGGTCATTGCTTTAGCGCGAGCAAAGCAGCGTAGTTAAGGTGGCGTCATGTCCGTGACGGTGTGGTGGGCCTCTCCCGCGCATGCGCGCCCGTGGCACGACGATCTGCTCACCCCCGCCGAGCGCGAGCGGGCCGAAGCCTATCGCCGCCCCGCCGACCGCGACCGGTTCGTGGTCGCCAACGCCCTGCTCCGCCTGGCCGCCGAGCGCTGGCTGGGCTTCCCGCCCAAAGTGGATCGGGCCTGCGACGACTGCGCCAAACCGCACGGCAAGCCGCGCATCATCGCCGGCGGCGCGCTCGAGGTGTCGGTGTCACACTCGGGCGAGCGGATCGCGGTCGCGCTCACCGAGACCGGTCCGATCGGCGTCGACGTGGAGGCGGTGACCGACAAGGACCTTGGTCTCCTGCTGCGCTACGTCTTCTCGCCCATGGAGCTCGAGACCCTGCCCGATCCGGCGGCCGTGTTCTACCGCGCCTGGACGCGCAAGGAGTCGCTGCTCAAGGCGACCGGCCGGGGCCTGCGCACGGCCATGTCCAAGCTCACGGTGCTGCCCGACAGCGAGCACAACATGCACGACCTCGACGCCGGCCCCGGCTACGCGGCCGCCCTGACCGTCCTGTCCGACGCCCCCATCACCGTGACCCACCACGACGGAGCAACCCTTCTCAAGGCGTAGCCCGATCGCGCCGATTTTTGGCCAGCCAGGCCAGGCGCTCGCCGGAAACGCGAGGTGCAGCAGGAACAGTCCAATAAGGACATAGCCGACCGGCTCATGGCCGGACAGGATCAGCGCGAGCGCGCCGCCGCCGATCACGGCCACCTCATGCGGCCTCTCCCAACCTTGCCACTCCATCAGTGATCATCGTTATCAGCGCGTCGAAGCTGCCGTCCAGATCCTGCGCGAGCTGGAAGCCGCCCGCCGACTCGAGCGTGGCAAACCCATGCGCCGCAACGCGAACGCATCTCGCGGCGTGGATCAGCCGCCCCTCGGGCAGATCATAGCCGCGCAGCGCCGCGAGGATGACGGCCAGCACCCGGTCCGCCACCGCGACGAGTTCGGCGTCTTCTCGGAGCTTTTGAGGAATCATCTGGTACCGGAAGGGAAGCTCCGTCGCATAGGAGCGGTAAGCCAGCATGAGTGCCCGCAGGGCCGCCCCGCCGCTTCTGCCCTGGACCGACTCGGCCAGCCGCTCGGCCAGCTCACCGAGCGCCACCAGCGCGACCGCCTTGCGCAGCGCGGGCAGGCCGTCGACGTGCTTGTAGAGCGAGGGCGTCGCGACACCGGCCGCGGCCGCGACGCGCGCGAGTGTGAGCGCCTCGGGGCCTTCGGCGTCAACGATTTCCAGCGCCGCGCGGGTCACACCGGAGGCGGTCAGCCCGGCTCGCGCCATCACACCCGCGCCGTCGCCATGAACCGCAGCACGGCCGCGGTGGTCTGCTCGGGCCGCTCCAGATGCGGGTAGTGCCCGACGCCGTCGAGCAGCTCGACTGTCGCATGTGGAGTCTTGGCCGCCACCGCGCGGGCCTCGGCGCGCGGGTCGGCCATGTCGGGGTCTTTGCTCCCGGTGAGCACCAGCACGGGGCACGTCACCTCCGGGTAGCGGGCCTTGACCCCGCCCAGCGACTCGCCGATCTGGGCGCGCAGCGCGGCCATGCGCCCCGGCTCGCGAAGGTTGGCGCGCAACGCCTTGAGGTTCTCGTCGAAGTCTGCGGGGCGCCCGGCGACATACAAAGACTTGTAGAACATCCCCCACAGCGCCGGGCTGCGCGCCACGAGCCATGCGGCCGCACGCATCCACGCCTTCACCGGGGAGTCGCCGGAGAATGTGCCGATGAGCACGAGCCCGGAAACCTTCTCCGGCGCGCGCACCGCGGCCTCCACGGCGGCGGCGCAACCGATCGAGTGGGCGACGACGAACGCCGGGCGTCCAATGTGGTCGATCAGCTCCAGGAGGTCGGCGCCGACCGCCTCGTGCCGGTAGGTGGGCCACTGCGCGCTGGACCGGCCGTAGCCGCGCACGTCCATGGCGACGACGCGGTGCCCGGCCGCGACCAGCCCCGGCACGAGCAGCCGCCACGTCGAACGGTTGTCGCCCATGCCATGCACCAGCACCACAGGCGGCCCGTCGACAGGCCCGATCTCCTCGAAGTAAACATCCATAGCCAAAAAGCTAATACAATTAGCCAACACTGTCAAGTACTACAAATTTGGTACCCCGAAGTGCCTATACACGCACGACGCGCGGCCGCCGGGCCGTCCCTAACGTCAAGGCCATGAAGCTCAAGGGATTCACGATCGTGGCGCTGTCGGCCTTCCCCGTTTCGTTCGTCATCGCCGACATCGCCAGCCCCGAATACCACCCGTTGGCCGAGCCGATCAGCCGCTACGTCAACACGTCCACCGGCTGGCTCACCGTGCTCGGCATGGTGTGCCTGGCCGTCGGGGCCGGGTTGGCCGTGCGGCGGGTGCCGCCCGAGCTCCGGCTGGGCCGCATCGCGCTAGGCACGTTCGCCGCCGCGGTGCTCATCGCCGCCGCCTTCCCCGCCGATCCACCCGGCAACTGGAGCAACCCGTCGCTGGCCGACACCGTGCATGGCCAGGCGGCAATGGTCGCGTTCGTGGCGTTCCCCATCGCAGCGGTTGCGTTGTCGCGCGACGATCGGGCGCTGCGGACCCTGGCGTGGGCGGCCGTGGGCGCCACCGCGATCATGGCGGTGACACTGATCGATGTGATCACCGTGCGGGAGCTCGGCGTCGCGGGCCTGCCCACCCTGCTCGGGTTGACCGAACGGATAGCGCTCGTAACCTATGTCGCATGGCTGATCGCCATCGTGGCCCGGGCGAAGGGTGTGGCGCATGCGGCCCGCACGGCATGATTCCGGTGTGAAGCAGGACCTGGCCCACCCGGTGCGCGTCGACGCGGCCTTCGCCGCCGCGACCTTCGTGGCGATCATCGCGCCTTCCTGGACGGCCCTGCTCAACGGCACCCCCGAGTGGGGCCCGGGCTCGCCCGCGCTCGCCACCACCCTGGCCGGGCTGCTGTTCCTGCGCCGGCGCTGGCCCATCACGGTCATGCTGATCAGCGTTTCGTGCGCGTTCGTCCTGCGCATCTCCGAGCTGACGGAGGTGGGCCTGATCTGGCCCGCGTCCGCGGCGCTGTTCACCGTCGCGGCCGGGCGCACGCGGCACTGGCTCGCCTGGGTGATCGGTGCCGCGGCCGTACCCCTGATCAACGGGCCGTTCCTGTTGCCGGACAGCCGCACCGAGATCGGCTTCGAGGCGCTGTGGGTGGTGGTCGTGCTCGCGGTCGCGCGCGCCTATCGCAACCTGCAGGGGTGGCGGGCCGAGACGGCGGCGCGCATGAACGAGCTCGAACAGCAACGCGATCTGGAGTCGCAGCGGGCGGCCGCGCAGGAGCGGCTGCTGATGGCGCAGGAGCTGCACGACGTGGTCGCGCACACGCTCACCGTCGTCGGCGTGCAGCTGCGCGTGGCCGACGAGGCGCTCGACGATTCGCCCGAGGAGGCGCGCTTGGCCCTGCGCACGGCGCAGGAGGTGCGGGGCAAGGCGGCGGCCGACCTGCGCTCGCTCGTCGACGTGCTGCGCGAGCGCGAATCCCTTGCCCCACAAGGTGATCTCGAGGGAATTCGCGGGCTTGTGTCGGGTACCCAAATGGAAACGCTTTTAAATATCGAGGGTGATCCAAGCGCCGTGCCCGCGCCGGTGGCCCTTGCCACCTACCGGATCGTGCAGGAGGCGCTCACCAACGCGGTCCGGCACTCGGGCGCGGACCGGGTACGGGTCGAATTGCTCTACACACCGACGGCGGTCCACATTGGAGTCGGCGACGACGGGCGGGGCGGCCCCGTGGGCGGGACCGGGCACGGCATCGCCGGCATGCGCGAGCGTGTAACGGCCTTGGGTGGCACGTTCTACGCCGGCCCGGCCGGCGGCGGCGGATTCGTCGTCAAGGCAACCCTTCCGGTGAAACCTTGACGATCACCGTCCTGCTCGCCGACGACCAAGCCCTTGTCCGGGCGGGCTTTCGCAGCCTGTTGCGCAGGGCAAAGGACATCGAGGTCGTCGGCGAGGCCGCCAGCGGCGACGAGGCCGTGCGGCAGACCCGCGCGCTGCGGCCCGATGTGGTGCTGATGGACATTCGCATGCCGGGCATGGACGGCATCGCCGCGACCCGGCAGATCGCGGGCGAGTGCCGGGTGGTCATCCTGACGACGTTCGAGACCGATGAGCACGTGTTCGCGGCGTTGCAGGCGGGCGCGGCAGGCTTCCTGACCAAGGAGGTCGAGCCGGAGGCCTTGCGCTCGGCCATCCGCGTCGTCGCCGCGGGTGACGCCCTGCTGTCGCCGAGCGTGACCCGCCGTGTGATCGGCGAATTCGCCAACCGTCCACTGGCGACGGTCGGCCCCTCCCCGGCCGCGGATCGTCTCGAAGTGCTGACCGCGCGCGAACGCGAGGTGATGGCGCTCGTCGCCTCCGGACTGTCCAATGACGACATCGCGGCGCGGCTGGTGATCAGCCCGTTGACGGCGAGGACACATGTGGCGCGGGCAATCACCAAACTGGGCCTGCGCGACCGCGTGCAGCTGGTCATAGCTGCCTACGAGACGGGTCTGGTCAAGCCGGGCTGACCCGTGCGTGGCACTCACTCACGTATCGGACTCCAGCCGAAGCCGGCAAGCCAGGGACAGCTCTGGTGCTCGGTGAGCTGATCCTGCCGGGCTTGCTGTCCGCGGCGACCGTGACGGCGGCCGCACGTGTCGTCATCGCGTTCGTGCGGCGAGGGGCGGCGCGCAAGGTGGATCAGGCCTGTCGGTGTTCACCGCCGCGGTCGTCGAGGGCATCGAGACCGGTGAGGCCGATCGCGGACGGCGACGAGTGGGTGTCAACGGACGACCTCTTCCAATATGTCCACGATGTCGTCCCGCGATTGTCGGATCAGACACCTGAGGTTTGTCAGCGGCGCCGGCGTGGTTTATCTGTCCCACACGCCGCCGTCATGACCGTCGCGTGGCGTGATCGGTG
>JBIOYB010000162.1:0-8466 GCA_044869915.1 Allorhizocola sp. | reverse complement strand
CGGGGCCGACCAGTTCGGGCAAGACCACCCTCGCCGCGCACCTACACCACGCCGAGCACCTGGATTGGGTCGGCGCGTCCACGTTGCTGATGCAGACCGCCGGCACCGAACGGCCCAAAGCCGAGCGACTGCTGTCGTGGCTGGACACCGGCGCCACCGGCCGCCGCGCCGCGGTCACCGACGCCGACCGCCTGGCCGACCTGCGAGTCCTGCACGCCTGCGCTGGCAGCCAGACCGGCATTGTGGTGGAGACGTGCGGCCCGGCCGGGCTGCTGCTCGACCCGCTCAACCTCGCCCTGCTCATCCGGGTCGAAGCCGCGATCCCGGTCCGTGCCATGCGGCTGCTCGGCCACCTGGCCGGGCTGGAGGTCTCCGCCAAACAGGCCGAGCTGATCCTGACCCGTAAAGACGCGGCGATGGCCACGGCGATCCGCACTGCCTGGGGCCTGGATCTGACCGACCCGGCCTCGACGCGGTGGCGGTTCGACCTGCTCATCGGCTGCCCCGACCAGCAGGTCTGCCGCGACCCACGCGAATGCGCCGAAGCCAGCCGGGTGCTCGCACAGGCGGCGCTCAAGGTGTACCGCTGCTTCCTTGAGCAGCGCGACGGTGCTGAGGCGGTCGCCGCGCTGCAGCGCGCTAGGACCCGGTTCGCGCCATGGGTGGCCCGGGTCGCCCCGGTGCTTGCCGACCCATCCGGCCCGTTCACCGCCAGCCGGTGGCGCACCCGGCTCCTCGAAGAACACAACCCAACGCAACCGTCCACCGTGGAGGCTGCTGATGCTGAGCTGGGCTGACCTGATCACCAACCTCGGGTTCGTGCTCGCCGTGGACAACTGCGCCCGCGGCTGCCTGCACTGCCCGGCCTTCGGCGCGATCGCACCGGTGCAGCGCGCCCCACTCGGCCAGCTCGCCGACCGGCTCGCGCAGGTCGCCAACGCGCGCGCCCGGCTCGGCCTCGGCCGCCCGCAGCGGGTGATCCACAGCTGGCGGATCTCCGACCCGCTCGATTACACCGTGCGTACCCCGGCCGGGACGATCGCCTCCGTCGCCGACCTCGGCGCGCTGTGGCGCGAGCATCTCGGGCAGGGCCTGTATGTGGTGACCAACGGCAGCGAAGGCCGCCCGCAAGCGGTCGAAGCCTTGCGCCGCATCGCTTCCGAACCACAGCTGGTGTCGCAGGTCAAGCTGACCATTACCCCGGCCGACACCGCGTGGGGCACTACCCGCTACGAGACCGACCTGGCCGCTGACTTGTCGATCCTGGCCCCACTGTGGAATCTGCCCGCCCAGCGGGCCGAAGACCCGCACGGGCTGCGGCTGCGCGTCAACGTCAAGACCGCTCCCTCGCATGAAAACCAGGCCCGTGAGGTGGTGGCCCGGATCCTGGCTGCGGCAGGGGTCAACCCCGCCGTGGCCGGCGACCCGCGTCGGGTGGCGTTCAAGCCGGTCTACGACCTCGGCAACGCGCTCGGAGTATCCAGTCCTGTCCCGGGCGCGGTCACCATCGCCGCCGGCGGGCAGCGGTGCAAACCCACACCCGAGACACGCGCCCAGATCCAGTACGGCATCCGGCCGGACGGCAGGTTGTTCGCGGTGGATATGTACGCCTTCACCGAACGCGACCTGACCGACAGGGAAGGCCGCAAACTGCTATGGCCCAACGTGATCGCCGACCTACACACCCCGGTAACCGACGTATGAGCGCAGCGTTTCTGCCGCCGGACCGATGGCGCCGCTTCGAGCCCGCGGAGCATTGGCGCGACCACCGGGCCTGGTTCCTCGGCGACGATAACCCGGATAGCATTGCAGTACAACGGATTCTGGTCACCGGAGACTGGCAGCCGGACAGCTTCACCGTCACCGAGCGACTGTGCGGCCCGGCCTGGCTCGACGAGCACGAACGCGACCCCGGCCAGTGGCTGCACAGCTTGGTGGGCAAGCGGCTGGGCACCGTCCCGGCCGAGCTTGCCCGCCCGGCACAGGCCCACGTGCTGGAGCAGATGCACCGCCTGCTCGAACTGCCGCACCTGGCCGATCACCTGTATAACCAGGAGGTCGCCTACGTGGTCGACCGGATGGCCACCTGGTGCCTGCTCGAGGACCCCGACGCCGGCTTCGGTCTGTTCGACGCGGTTAACGCCGCCGGGCACCGGGCCGTCGCCGGCCTGCTCACCAGGCGCGGGCACCTGTTCACCGCGCTGGAACCCGTCCAGGCGATCCGGATCGCGGTCGCCGCCGGGCTGCTTGGCCTGGATCTGAAAGGCGGGACCAGCGCGTGCGAGCCGATCAGGCTGGCCGGCTGGATTCCACGGAATACCCCAGGCATCGCCGCTCGGCTGCTTACCCACGCCGACCGGACCCCGGCCGCCGACGACACCGGCGCCTTCCTGGCCGACGACACCAGCGGGGCGTGCCGTCTGATGTGGTGGCTCGACGACGTAAACGAAACCGCGTTCGACCTGCTGGTCATCCAGCAACTGCTCGACCACAACCGGCGCCTGCGCGTGACGGCGGTGGCCAAGACCGGCCGGTGGGACAACGACGCCACCAACGACGACGTGCACACCTTCCTCAGCCTGGCCCCATTCGCGGCGCTACGCGGCCATCTGGAACGCGGCCGGTTCCGGCTCACCGCGCACGGGCCACGCATGGCCACCGTCAACCCGCACCGGCTGCACGAGTCCGTCCTGGACGAAATCGCCAGTTGCGATCTGATGGTGTGCAAGGGCGGCCGGATCCACGAGATGTTCAACGGCCAGCTGCGCGTACCCACCTACACCGGGATCGTGCTGGCCCGCGAGTTCTCCGAAACCACCGCCGGATTCGACGCCACCACCGCGCCGCTGCTGTGGTTTCGCACCGCGCCCGGCGAATGGTCCTGGTGGGGCTTCCAAGGCCGCACCCGCACGCTCACCCTGCCGGGCGGCCGCGTGATCCGCGCCAGCCACGTCACCCACGCCGAGCACCGCGAACACGCCACCAGCCACGACACCGGCCTGCTCGCCGTACGCCTGCGCGGCCTGCTCACCCGGTGGCCACACCTGCAGCCCCGATACCACACTGCGGCGGCGGCCGAGCTCACCCTGCTGGCGCAGCGGCTGGCCAGCCACGGCGGCATCCCCGAACATGCCGCCCTGCTCACCGAAGCCAAGATTCACCTGATGGCTGTTTGAATGGAAACCATGCATACCGAGACCGACCACCCCACCGACACTGACGCCACCACGCCGGACACCTACACCGCCCTGGTTGAGCTCGTGCAAGCCCTCGACCTGCGCTTCCCTGACCACAACACCCCCGCCGAACGCCTCACCCGGCTGTTGGAGGAAGCCGGCGAACTCGCGAAGATCGTCAACTGGGCGGAGAACACCGGCATCAAGGCCGACAAATACGGCGAGTACGACGAAGACAAGATGGTCAAAGAGATCGACGACGTACTGCGCACCGTGATGGGCCTCGCCGTGCACTACCAGCTCGTAGACAAGGTGGCCGCGTCGATCGCCTACCACCACGGCCGCCACATGCAGATGGGCTTCATCAAACCCGGACCGGCACCCGACCTTGCCGCCGCCCGATAGCTCGTAGCTGGTCACCCCAGCCACGGCGGTCATCGAACCTAGTCTCTCGGGACACCCGCCACGGGCCGGTTGGCATCGCGGCGAGGTAAAGAACACATGAAAGGGCGACGCTCCAAATCGGATCGTTTGTGCTACCAAGTGTCTGCACCTTCCAGCCTTAACGGCCATCAGGTCGATGCATGGCGGAAAATCGCGATAGCCGGTTCTTCCTCAACTTCCCCTCGGTGGCAAATGGGAGAAAATGGACATCTTGATCAGACTTTCCCAGGGCAACGACGACGAACCAAGAACCGAATCGGCGTCACGCAGGAGAAATGCCAGCAAGCCCTTGGACGCCAGCTTCCACGGCACCTCTACCTGGATCTCGACCACGGATGGGTGGCGATGCCTTGCCGTCCACACCTGATGGGCCGAATGATCATGCCAGTCGGCTCTCCGCGCTGACAATATGTCCTCGCCGCTGTGGTGAGGACACACCTGTACCGGTGTTGAAACCTGACTTGAACCTCCGCTGGCATGACGGAGGGCTCCGGTAGCCTTCCTGTGCCGTAGGCATGGCGGATTAGTGGTCAGCCTGTGACAAGCGGCGCCTGGTGGGGGTAGCGAGCGGTATGCAAGGTACGACTGAGGACGAGACTGGGGAGATGGGCGTCGACGCGATCTCGCTCGATTTCCGACGAATCCACTGGTCTCCCGTGGTGAACTCCAGGGGAGACCTCGGCACGGACCTGTTCGTCCAAGTGCGTGACGAGCGGCGGT
Organism: Allorhizocola sp.; assembly: GCA_044869915.1. Lineage (GTDB taxonomy): Bacteria > Actinomycetota > Actinomycetes > Mycobacteriales > Micromonosporaceae > Allorhizocola. The sequence goes on along the minus strand of JBIOYB010000162.1, from coordinate 4,126 downwards.
TCAGTCTGGGCCTCATGGTGGGCGCGCAGGCGAAGGCAGGATCCACATGGTTCGAAAAACCTGTATATGACGCGGATGGCGCCCTTATTGGCTGGTGGTTCTACGAGCCAGACAAGCGCCACTTTGACGAGTGGGTGGAGCACGGTCTACCTCATCTGGTCGTCCTTCATGACCTTGAAAGACGCTGCTCATATTGGGTCCATGTGACGGCGGGAAACGTCGAGTCGACCGGCAAGGGCTGCAAGGTGTTGGTCCCTGTGGACCAGACTATCGATGCGGCACATGCCGATGATCTGATCAAGGTCGCGGCGACTATGCGGCAAGGCGTCCCATTGCAGGGCACGGCTTGGGTTGCCGGGGCACTGCCTATCGGTCCGGGAAGCGTGCTGCGTCATGCCCTGATCGCGCCAAGGTTAGTTGCTCCTCACCCCAACCTTGAGATCGACGATCTCTCGCCAGAGCAGGCACTCGCTTTGATCATCAAGTGTCGGCACGAGGAGCTCATCCGTTACACCAAGAGGCTTAAGTCCGTGCCGTCGATGAATGCCGCGAAAGTCTCGAAAGATTGGAGGTGGCAGTTCGTTGCCGCCATGTGGCAGTTCACGACAGCCGGTGGATCCGGTGATCTCGCAAGGCTGGCATCTACAGCGGCCTCAGGGCCACAACGGGCCGCCAGCGCGGTCGCGGCGGCGTGCGCAGCTATAGACAGCGAGCGCTATGACGACGCGATCGAGTTTCTCTCCGGCCCGATGGAGCGCGCCGAGCCGATCGATTGTGCGTGGTTGCTGGCACAGCGTGCGCGGGTACGCGCAGACCTCGGACTCGTGGCAGAAGCGCGCCAGGACGCAGCGCGTGCGCAGCGGTACCTGGCACACGCCAGCGACGATCTAACTGCGGCGGCGATCCGGGCAGCGGCCGGGCAGCTGCTGTTCCAAACCTCCGCATGGGGTGAAAGGTCAGTCGGCGCCTTCGTCGAAGAAAACGACACTGCGGTGTCATGGTGGCGTGGGCGAACCATGGCCGCAGGGCTCACCGATGCTGCCGAACGTCAGTTCAGCCGGTACACCGCCGACTCGGGCGTCAAACTCGCTGGCGCGGATGTGGCGAATAACAAGCTGTACGCAGTCCAGCTCGGCGCCCACCTCACCGGGGAGCACAGCACGTGGCGTGGTGCGACGAGCCTGCTAGCCCAGCACACCCTGATGTTCTGGACACCCCAGGATGGACCCAACCGGTATGCAGGGGCACTGGACGACCTTCGACGCAGCGGTGACCGGAAGAGCATCAACCTCGCCGCCATTCGGACCTGGCGCGCTGGCCCGACCACCGCACTCGCCGATGTGACATGCCGGGTCCACGACATCCCCTGGACTCATACCACCACCGGCACCAATCTGCTTCTTTGGAAACATGGTGGGGACCTGCTGCCCGCCGACTTGGCGACCGCAGCCGCCAATCGTTGCCTGGACATCCTTGCCGACCCTGCCGCGTTAACGAGCGTGGCATTGCCGTTCCGCATCGACTTCGTCACTCAGCAAGCGCTAGCAGGGCTACTGCCCACGGCCGACGCCAACGCCCACCGGCGAGCAATCGAGTTCCTTGAGGGACTGCCCGCGGACGCCGGCCCCGGTAAGGTCGATGAGATGATGAAGTGCCTCCGTGCTTTCCCGACGACGGCGCTGACAAGCGAGGACGTTGCTCGCCTGCGCGAGACTGCCCGCAGGCTGTCTGAGCCGCATCTGGCGACCGCTGTTATGGGCGTGCTAGCGGGTTTCGATCCGGTTTCCCAGCAGTACCTTCTCGATCAGATCGCGGCGGGTGATGTGTCGGCGTTGCGAGCCTTTGGCGGCGACGACCTTCCCACCGATGCCGCGGTGCAGGCGATCCGGCTGGCAGCACACCACACCGACATCATTGTGTCCCAGACCCGGGAACACACCTTCGCCCAACGTGACTGGGATCCACCTGCCCATCTCGCGGAATGGAACTGTCGACACCCTGATATCGCGAACTGGGAACCGTTGCTTCGCCTGCTGGCGGAACCATTCGCACCGGGGCAGTACAAGCGGAACGCTCTGGTCATTCTCGCAGCGAACATCGAGAGTGTTCCGGAAGCTGTTCGAGCGGCGCTTACGGAGATCGTCCGCAACTTCTCGGAACCGCCGAATCCATACGGCCAACTACTCGGGAAGTCGGCGGGCGGCGCTGTGAAGCACCTAGCGATGGCGCTCGGAGCGCCCAATGCGGCCGAGCACGCCGACCTGGTGAGCCAGATGCTGACGGGGACAGCACAAGATCGACTGGACTTCATCCAGTACGTCGTCCCAAGCGATCCCGTCAGATACGCCTTCGCGCTCTTGACGCTACTTGGTGATGGCGATATCCAGATCCGCGCCAATGCCGGCTACTGCGCGGCACGGGCCGCAACGCTCCATGATGATCGTTTCCTGCACGCTGCTGTACGCCAAGCCGCTGATGACCCGGGCGCATTGACCCCGCTCGGAGTCGCATCCGGCCTGAAACACACGGCACCGCTCCGCGAAGATCTCTCCAATGTGCTTAGCAAGTTGGAAGCCCATGCATCGGCCAGGGTCCGCTTTGCCAGTAAGGCCGCACTTGAAGCGCGGGTAAGTGAGCCGGACGCTTGAGTCTGTTGGTGTTCGGCAATTGTAATACATGGATTGACGTCGAAGTCGAATGAAGTGGAAAGGTTGCCTCGCTCGCCTGAGAGTCAATACGAGCGAGGCTGCGAAGGTCTAGCGGCGCGCGGTCAGCTGGCTTCGGTCCTCGACTTTGGTGGAGCGGATGGTTAGCAGGGCGTCTTTTTCGCGGCTTCTAACGGCAATGGGTAATCCTTTGGGTGGGAGTGGGCTGTCGCCCACACCGCCGGCGGCCCGCGTCGGGCTGGCCGTCGGTCGACGAAAGTCTGTTGTGCTTGACGATCTGTTGGTGCAATGTCATCACATGCAACTCGATGAGATGGGGCGATTCTGGCTCGTCGGACGCGACGACGACACGCTGTCCGGCAGGTTGACGTTTGATCCAGGTGGCAGCATCGAGTTGAAGGTGGTTGGCACGTTCGACCACCACGCAGACCCAGGCTGCTGTATCCACGGCTGGGCAGGATCCAAGAAGATAACGCTGATGGACGCCTTCCGGACAAAGTATTCTTTGCCGTCACCGGGCGTGGCATCCGAGGTCTACCACGCAAACTTCATGTTTGTCGGACATCATCTGGCCAAGGATGATCTACAGTTCCAGTCGGCGTCTGTCGAGTTCAGTCACCTCACTGAGTGGGTGAACCAGCCCGGATGGCAGACGAGCGCCGAGACTGCAACCGGTCGCACCATTGAGTTCTCTCTCACCGCCGAAACTTCGGCGTCGTTTTCCCAGGGTCGGCTCAGCCTCTTCTTCCGGGAACACTACGAACGCGGGCCGCAGATGTACCGGGTCGTCGTGGGCCAGTATCCCGTGATCCGGCTGGACTATCAGCAGATGCAGCCGTTGGAGGTGTTGAAAAGGGATATCGCAAGGATCGAGTCGCTATTGATCTTATGCCTCGACACCACCGTGGAGGCAGACAGCAGGGTACTTCGCAGACCCGACGTCAAGGCACGCATGCTGTCCGGCGATGACTCCGGTTATCCGCAGGACATACAGTTGCTGGCACCCCTGGTCCATCATGTCCCGGTCGACGCACGCCAGCCCGTCTCAGCTCATGACATGCTCCTGACCTTCGACGAGCTCGGCGGGCTGGCTGCTGTTGCGCGGTGGCTCGACGCGTCGCGGCGCTTCCAGCGCGTGCTGGAAACCCTCATGAGCACACGGCGACGAAAGATGTTCATGGAGAACCGGTTTCTGAACGTGGTCGGCGCGGCGGAGGCGTTCCACCGGATCACCCATCCGGTCATACCGCAGGACGAATTTGACAAGCTCTACGCCTCGCTCATGGAGGTCACTCCCGAGGAACACCAGGAGTGGCTCGCCGGCAAGATCGGATTTGCACTCGAGCCCTCGCTACGGCGACGCATGCTTGATCTGGTCAGGCGGTCGGGTGAGGCGACCGTTGTCGCCACGGGGACAGGCTCCCGCGCCCAAGGAGACTGGGCCGCAGCCGTCGCGACGC
>JBIOYB010000161.1:0-11227 GCA_044869915.1 Allorhizocola sp. | reverse complement strand
GCTCGTGCACGGCACTCCCGCCACCCAGTCGGTCGTGGTCTTCGAGCGCGGCGTCGCGGGCGCCAGCGCGACCACGGGCCACGTCGCCTGGGTCGATTACATGCAGGCCCGCAGCGACGGCCCATGGATCCACGTGTGGGAGATGAACTTCGGCGGCGGGCTCGGCGTCGAGCACGAGCGGTGGGTCAGGCATCAGAGCGGCATGTCGTACATCTTGGCGCCGCAGCTCTGAGGGAATCGCGATGCTCGAACCTACGGGGTCGTCCACAGTGGACGGCCCCGTCGCTATCCCCCGCCGGGACTGACCAATCCGGTTTCGTAGGCGACGACGACGGCCTGGACGCGGTCGCGCAGGCCGAGCTTGGCCAGGATACGAGCGATGTGGGTCTTGACGGTCGCCTCGGACAGGTGCAGGCGCGCCGCGAGCTCGGCATTGCTCAGGCCCTGCGCGAGCAGGCGCAGCACCTCCAGCTCGCGCGGGGTGAGCGCGGCCAGGTCGCGGTGCAGCGTGGCGGTGTCGGGATGGCGCCCGGCGAACCGCTCCACGAGACGCCGGGTGATGGCGGGCGCGAGCAGCGCGTCTCCCGAGCGGACCATGCGGACCGCCGCGACGAGATGCTCCGGCGTGACGTCCTTGAGCAGGAAACCGCTGGCGCCGGCGGACAGCGCCGCGTAGACATAGTGGTCGAGATCGAACGTGGTCAGGATGATCACACGCGGCTCGTCGGCGTTGCCGGTGAGGATCCGCCGGGTCGCCTCCAGCCCGTCCATCTCCGGCATGCGGATGTCCATCAGCACGACATCGGGCCGGGTGCGCCGGACCGCGTCGATGGCCTCCGCGCCGTTGGTGGCCTCCGCGACCACCTCGATGCCGTCGGCCGTCAGGATCATCCGGAAGCCGGTGCGGACCAGCGCCTGGTCGTCCGCGACCACCACCCGCAGGGGCGAAATCACTGTTCCTCCAACGGAATCCGTGCGGTGACCCGATAGCCACCGGTGAGCCGCCGCCCCGCCTCCAGCGTGCCGCCGTAGACGTCCAGCCGCTCGCGCAGGCCGATCAGGCCGCGCCCGTTGCCCCCGGCCGATGACACGCCCGGTGTGCCGCCCGTGTCCGTGGCCTCGACCCTGAGATGGTCCTCGCCATATTCGACCACGACCGTCGCGGTCGCGCCCGCCGCGTATTTCACCGTGTTGGTCAGCGCCTCCTGGACCACACGATAGGCGGCCAGCTCGATGCCGGGCAGCAGCGGGCGCCGCCGGCCCGACATGGTCAACTCGACCGGTGTCCCGGTGTCGCGCACCCGCTGCACCAATGCGTCCAGCCGATCGAGGCCGGGCTGCGGCGCGAGGCCGGCCGCCGCGGCGGGGTCGGGCCCGTCGCTGTCCATGGTGAGCAGCCCCATGACGTGGCGCAGCTCGGCCATCGCGGCCCGGCCGCCGGCCTCGACCGCGAGCAGCGCCTCGCTCGCCTCGTCGGGGTTGGCCCGCATGACCTTGCGCGCGGCGCCGGCCTGGATCACCATCACGCTCACGTTGTGCGTCACCACGTCGTGCAGCTCCCGCGCGATCCGGGCGCGCTCGTGCTCGGTCGCCCGGCGCAGCGCCTCCGCCTGCTCGAGCTCCAATCTGGACACTCGTGCCCGTTCCTCATCGGCGTGGCGTTGCCACCGGCGCAGGCCGTCGGCCGCGAGGGTGATCGGGATCAGGATCAGGAAGGGCACGGCCTTTTCCGGTACGGTCGGCACCGCCGACTCGTGGAGCCCGGCGTAGAGGAACGCCGCCACCGGCAGGCTCGCCAGCGCGAGCAGGCGATACGGGCTGTAGACGGCCGCCGTGTAGGCGGCGATGACGCAGGCGTAGAAGGAGAGCCGCAGCGCGGCGTCGTAGTCGGCCACCAACGGGGCCGTGCCGAGCACGACCCACAGCACCGCCAGCGGATGGCGCCGGCGAAACACCAGCGGCACCATCACGAGGAACATCACGATCGCCCAGCCGGCCTGATCATGCTCGATCTCGGGGAACGGCTGCACTATCGGCATCGCGGGCGGCGGGGGCACATCGACTTGCACGCGGGCGGGACGATCGTCGCCGCCCGCCTCGACCGCGAGGAGGAACAGGCCCAGCGCCAAAGACGCATCGAACAGCCAGCCGCGCCACGAGAGCCGCGGCAGCGTCCCGGACGGGCGCAGCAGCAGTCTGCCCCAGCCTCGCAGCCGATCCCCCAGCGCGACGGTCATCACCTGGCCATTCTTGCCGATGATCTCGTCGCGCCGCATCCGCCCGGCGACCACCCGCGCTACATCGCCCGACTACATCTCACGGATGACGCCGGTCCCTCTCATTCCTATGCGGTACCGAATATGCCTCCGGCTGCGGACGCGGTCGGACAGTGCGCGGACCTAGCTTGGGCCAATGATCGAGTTGAATGATGTGAGCCGCAAATACGACGAGGGTCCGCCGGCACTCGACCGCGTATCGCTGAAGATCACGGCCGGGGAGGCCGTCGCGATCCTCGGGCCGTCCGGCAGCGGCAAGTCGACCCTGCTAAATCTGGTCGCGGGGCTGGACCGGCCGACGAACGGCACCGTGACCGTGGACGGTGTCCGCGTCGACGGGCTGGGCGAGGCCGCCTCGGCGCGCTACCGCCGCACCAAGATCGGCATGGTGTTCCAGTTCTTCAACCTTCTCGACGACTTGACCGTCGCCGACAACGTCATGTTGCCGGCGCAGCTGGCCGGGATGTCCCGCGGCAACGCGCAACGGCGCGCCGCGGATCTGCTCGGGACGCTCGGCATCGGGCGGCACGCCCGCGCCTATCCGGGCCGCCTGTCCGGCGGTGAGCGGCAGCGCGTCGCGGTCGCCCGGGCACTGATGAACCGGCCGGCGCTGCTGCTCGCCGACGAGCCGACGGGGGCGCTGGACACCGCGTCCGGCGAGGAGGTCCGGCAGCTGCTCAAGGACCTGCACGCCGACGGGCAGACCATCCTGCTCGTCACCCACGACATGGAATTGGCCAAATCGTGCGCGACCCGCACCGTCCAGCTCGTTGACGGCCGGGTCGCCCACGACACAGCGATGGAGCACGCTCTATGACCGAGGGCTTGCCTGAGGGCATCACGAGAATGGGATTCGCTCATGCCGAAGCGCAGCGCAGCGGAGTGACCCCGAAGCTTGCGGAGGTGTCGGCATGAGCGCACTGGGCAAGGTGGTCCGGTCCGGCGTGGGCCGGCGGCGGGTGCAGACCGTCGTGATTGGACTCGTCGTCATGATCGCCGTGACCGCGGCCGTGCTCGGCGGGTCACTAATGGTCGCCTCCAGGGCACCGTTTGATCGGGGCTTCGCACAACAGCAGGGCGCGCACCTGACCGCTCAGTTCGACCCGGCCAAAGCCACGGTCGCGCAGCTGTCGGCGTCCGCGAACGCGTCCGGCGTCACCGCCTCGGCCGGCCCGTTCCAGGCCGTGGCCGCCAACCTGTCCTCCGGAAACGGCCGGATGGAACGATCGACGATCGTTGTCGGGCGCGCCGACGGGGGCGGGTCCGTCGACGCCGTCAACATGCTCACGGGCAGGTGGGTGACCGGACCGGGCGAAATCGTGATGCACAACGACGGCACGCTCCCGCCGCAGATCCAGCCGAAGGTGGGCGATGTGCTCACGGCGTCCGGCCTCCCCGGCAGCCCGACCCTGACCGTCGTCGGCACCGCCCGGTCGGTCAGCGAGACCGCCGGCGCCTGGGTCGCCCCCGAGCAGATCGCCGCGCTGACCCCGGCCGGGGCGACCGCCGCGTACCAGATGCTGTATCGCTTCGCCACGGCCGAGACCGTCGCGCAGATGGACACGGCACGGGCCGCGATCGCGGCGAGCGTGCCAGCCGGCGCCATGACCGGGTCGACGTCCTGGCTCGCGACACGGGCCGACAGCGCCGGGCGCACCGTCCTGTTCGTGCCGTTCCTCATCGCGTTCGGAGTGCTGGGCGTGCTCATGGCGGTGCTCATCATCGGCAACGTCATCGCCGGCGCGGTCAGCACGAGCACCCGTCGCATCGGCATCCTCAAGTCCCTCGGGTTCAGCCCCAACCAGGTGGTGCGGGCGTACCTCGGCCAGGCGCTGATCCCAGCGGCCGTGGGCGCGGCGCTCGGCGTGGTCGCCGGCAACCTGCTGATCTTGCCGATCCTGGACCAGACCAACAGGGTCTACGGCACGTCCGACTCCGGTGTGGCGCCGTGGGTCGATGCCGTGGTCGTCGCCGGGGCGCTGGCCCTGGTCGCGGCGACCGCATGGGCCGCGGCGACGCGGGCCGGGCGGCTGCGCACGGTCGACGTGCTCGCCGTCGGGCGCACCCCGAGCCCGGGCCGTGGGCAGTGGGCGGCGCGGCTGAGCTCGCGGCTCCCCCTGCCCCGGCCGGTGACCCTGGGCCTGGCCCACCCGTTCGCCCGTCCAATCCGGACAGTCACGATCGTCGCGGCGATCGCCTTCGGCGCGGCGGCCGCGACCTTCGCCATCGGGCTGGGCACGTCACTGGTCAAGGTCCAGGCGACGGAGAGCCATGGCGACGTCTCCGTGTTCCCCGGCCGCCCGCAACAACAGGGACCGCCCACCGGCCCACCGCCGTCAGGCCCACCGAAGCCGGCCGACCCCGCGATAGTCATCAAGGCGATCACCGCACAGGCCGCAACGGCGGGCTACAGCGGCCTCATCGGCACCGAGGTGACCGTCGCCGGGCTCGCCGACCCCGTCGACACGCTCGCCCTCACCGGCGACGACACTTCGCACGGCTACGAGATGCTCTCCGGCACGTGGTTCGGCGGGCCGGGCGAAATCGTTGTGGCCAAACCGTTCCTGACCGCGACCAACACCAAGGTCGGTGACACCGTCGTGCTGACCGACCACGGCACCCAGATCACCGTCCGGATCGTCGGCGAGGCCTTCAACATCGAGAGCCGAGGCATGCAAATCCTCACGGCCCTGGGCACATTCGCGGCCTCCCAACCGGACCTGCGGCCCGAGATCTACAACATCACCCTCAAGCCCGGCACGGATCCCGTCACCTACGTCACGGGTTTGAACGCCGCGTTGACGGACGGATTCGCGGAGGTCGCCGAGAACGACGCCTCCGAGCTCCTCATCATCATCAACGCGTTGACGGCCCTGCTCACCCTGATGCTCGTCACCGTGGCGGCACTGGGCGTGCTAAACATGGTCGTCCTGGAGACCCGCGAACGCGTCCACGACCTGGGCGTGCACAAAGCCCTGGGCATGAGCCCACGGCAGACCGTCGCGATGGTGATCGCCTCGGTCATCGTGACCGGCCTGATCGGTGGCGCCGTCGGCGCGCCCACCGGGGTCTTCCTGCAAAGGTTGGTAGTGGGCGAGATGGGCCGGTCCGTGGGCCTGAACCTGCCCGCCTCCGTCATCAACATCTACCAACCGGCGGTGCTCCTGCTGCTCGGCCTCGGCGGGCTCGTCATCGCCGTCGTGGGCGCGCTCCTGCCCGCCGGATGGGCCGCCAGCACCCGCACGGCGGTCGCGCTGCGTACCGAATAGGAACCGCGCGGGCGGAGCGCGGGCGTGCCGGTGGACGAGCATCGCGGACCGAGGTAAATAAAGGATTTTAAGCTCTTGGGCTTCGGCGGGGTTTGGCACCAGCCGCATGATCCCGCGACTTGCCGGGCAGGTCGCGGGATCATGCGTGGGGTCACGCGTGCGGGATCACAAGGTGGTGGCGGGGATGTCGGCGCAGCCGCCAAACCTGGTGCCACCGTTGAGAGTCGTGCCGGTGCGGGTGCTCCTGACCCACCAGGACGAACCGTTGGCGCAATCGCGGTTTCCACACAGCATCCTCCTTGTGACAGCCCACGGGCTGCGTTGGAGTCCAAATGCGAGGAAGTGTGCCGGACGGAACCCGGCGGAAACCAGCGACAACCTACACAGACCACCTATACAATCCCCGGCTGGGAGGGTCGGATGGACGGATCTTTCGGTGCGCTGTTGCGGGCGCACCGGAGGGCGAAGGGTCTCACACAGGAGGCCCTTGCCGAGCGGTCGGCAATGAGCGGTCAGGCGATCGGCGCGCTCGAGCGGGGCGACCGCCGGTTTCCTCATCGCGACACGGTGGCCCGGCTGGCCGACGCGCTCAGGCTCGACGACGGGCAGCGTGCGGTCTTCACCGCTACGGCCGCGCGGCGTCCGGTGCCGCGCTCGGACGCCTCCGGCACCGATGTGGACGACGATGTGGACAACCGCGTGGCGGAGGGCAACCCGGCCCCGCCGAGACAGCTGCCCGCCGCCGTTGCCCACTTCATCGAGCGCGGCGCGGCCGCCAAGGCCATGGCCGGGGAGGTCTCGGCGATCTCGGGCATGGCGGGCATCGGCAAGACGGCCTTCGCCGTGCATTGCGCGCATCAGATCAAGGATCGCTACCCGGACGGGCAGCTCTACGCCAACCTGCGCGGGTTCGACCCGTCGCGGTCTCCCCTGAGCCCGGAAAGTGTGATTCGCGCGTTTCTTGAGGCTTTGGGGACGCCGCCAACGCGCATCCCGGCCGGCAACGACGCGCAGATCGGGCTCTACCGCAGCCTGCTCGCCGATCGGCGCATGCTGATCGTGCTGGACAATGTCCTTGACGCGGAACAGGTCCGGCCGCTACTGCCGGGCACGCCGGGCTGCCTGACCCTGATCACCAGCCGCAACCAGCTGACCAGCCTGGCCGCCACCGACGGCGCGCGACTGATCACATTGGACCCGCTCACCCGGGACGAGGCACGCGAGCTGCTGACCGCGCGGCTCGGCGCAGACCGGGTGGCGGCCGAGCCGTCCGCCACCGACGGCATCATCGACCGATGCGGGCGCCTGCCCCTCGCCCTGGCCATCGTGGCGGCCAGGGCCGCGGCGCGCCCGGACTTCCCGCTCGCCACGCTGGCCGAGGAGCTGGGCGAGGGTAACGGCGGGGCCGGCGACAGCCTGGACGCGCTGCGCGGCGGTGACGCCGCGACCAACGTGCGCACGGCGTTTTCCCTGTCGTACCAGGCGCTTTCGCCGCCCGCCGCACGGTTGTTCCGGCTGCTCGGCCTGCACCCCGGGCCGGACGTGTCGCTGCCCGCCGCGGCCAGCCTCGTGGGCCTTCCGGCGAGGCGCGCACGGCCCGTGCTCACAGAGTTGGCCGACGCCAACCTGGTCGCCGAGCCCCGGCCCGGCCGGTTCACCCTCCACGACCTGCTGCGCGCCTACGCCGCCGAGCAGGTGCAAAAATTGGAGCCCGAGCGTGGCAGGCACGCGGCCACGCACCGGATGCTCGACCACTATCTTCACTGCGCACATGCCGCCGGCCAGACCCTGGCCCCGACGCGGGACAGGATCGAGCTCGCCGCCCCTCAACCCGGGACTTCCCAAGAGAATTTGGCTCACGAGGCGGCGGCGCTGGACTGGTTCACCACGGAGCGGATGGTCCTGCTCGCGATGATCGACCAAGTGGCGGGCGACGCTGGGACACCCACGCCTGGCAGCTGGCCTGGGAATGCACCGACTTCCTCAGCCGCGGGGGCGATTGGCGGGCCGACATCACCATCCAGCGCGCCGCGCTCGCGGCCGCGCAACGTCTCGGCGATCCACTGGCGCAGGCCCGCGCACACCGCCTGCTCCCGCTCGACCACAGCCAGCTGGGCGGTTACGACGAGGCGCTCACCCACCTACAGCAGGCGCTGGAGCTGACGGCCGAGGCCGGCGACCCGCGCGGGCAGGCGCACACGCACAATCATCTGGCGTTTGTGTGGGCCGGGCTGAATTGTTATGACCAGGTGCTCCACCATTCCCAACAGGCTCTCATGCTGTACCGCGAGTCCGGGCACCTTTCGGGACAAGCCGATGCCCTCAATAGCGTCGGGTGGAGCCACGCCCAGCTCGGCGACTATCAGGCGGCGCTCGAGCACTGCGGGCAGGCCCTTGCCCTGCAACGAGAATTGGGCAACCGGCCCGGGGCGGCGGCCGCGTGGGACAGCATCGGCTACGCACACCATCACCTCGGCGAGCACGGGCGGGCCATCGATTGCTACGAGCACGCCATCGTGCTGCATCGCGAGCTCGGCAACCGATACTGGGAGGCGAAGGTGCTCACGCATCTCGGCGACACCCAACAAGCGGCGCATGGCGCCGCAACGGCGACCACGAGCTGGAAGCGGGCGCTCGACATCCTCGTCGACCTCGGCCATTGCGACGCCGATGACGTCCGCGCCCGGCTGCGGAAACCGCGGTAGAAAAACGGTTTGGTCCAAACAGGACAGCCGCCATACGATCGGCGGCCATGGCGAGCTGCCACCGCCGCTATTGTTCCAGTGCCCGTAGGAAGTGGTGCATCCCAGAAGACGGATTGTCGTTGGGAAAGGCGGTGTCGTTGCGCGTGTGATTTTGCTCCAGGCGTTCGGCTCGGTAAGCTGCCTGCTTTCGTAGTGGCATGTAAATGGCGCCGTCGATGCTCTTTCCACTTCGGCCGTCGAGCCTTCGACTCATGCTTTCCGCCTCGGCGGTGCTGACGAACTTGGTGAGTTCGCGGTGGTGCAGGATGAGCCACAGCTCGAAGCAAGGGTTGGAAATGGCCAGGCCGATGCCTTTCGCCTCAGCGAGTTGCCTGGCGTCGAACAGATTCGGATGGTTCTTCGGCCACTCGACGTCAAAGACGCACCAGCATTCGTCGACCTCTGGATCAGCCAGCCGATCGACCGCCATCTTTACCAGGGTGAGTGGCACGCCTTGCTCGGGATGGAGCTCCAGATTCAACGCGGTGTTGTCCGCGATCTCAGGCACTCTCTTCAACCCGTTGATGTAGTCAGGCTCGGAGTTCTTGCCCTCACAGAACACGACGACTGTGCGAAGTTCAGGGCGGCTGGCGGTTGCTCGTTTGAGGGGTTTCGCCTCACGACGATGTTGTCTCATCGTCGGTCAGCCGATCAGCCCGAGCGCTCGCAGGAGCTCAGTCTGATCGATTTGGGGTAGCGCGCCGAATCGGCCATGAAGATAGGCATTCTCTAGGTTCTGTGACTTACGCACGCGCTCGCCGGCGAACTCGGCAAGCGCGCCGAGTCGGGTGGAACCGTCGAGCCGTTTCTCGGTGAGCCAGACCTCGTCCCGGTTCAAATGGTTGAGCAGGCTGGTGTCATGGGAAGTGAAGATCAGCTGGGCACCGTACGGGTTTGTGACCCGGCTGCGGAAGATTCGCAACAGCTCGGCCGACAGAGTCGGATGCAAACTGGCATCCAGCTCATCGAAGATGACGATCGATCCGGCGTGCAGTGCCGTCAGCACAGGTCCGATCAGCCCGAACCATGTCCTCGTCCCCTCCGACTCAGCGGAGAAATCGAGCGGCGTGGAGTTGTCGCCAGACCGGTGCACTAGGCGTAACCGACGTTGCGTTCGGGTGTCGCCGGAACCGGAGTAAACAACCTCCTGCTCGTCGATCACCACATCTTCGATGCCCATGTCAGCGAGGCGCAACAGCACCAGCGCCTGTTCACGCCTACTTAGCGTGGACCACTTTCCCTCCTCATCTTCGACAGAGAAGGGCGAGGGCTGAAGATTGTCCTGGCCGTCGAACCAGCGGGACGTGCCCAACCGGCCAGGCAAGCGTGGCCTCGACCGCCAACCGCCTCCGCCGGCCAACGCTCCAGGAGCAGCTCGCCGCGGCACCTGGCCAAGCACCTGGATACGAAGGATTTCTCTGACAAACTTCGACACCAGCGGCTCATCGAACCGCCGGGCAATAGACAGCGCCAATGTCCGGTCAGTGAGTAATTCACGAGTGCCCGATAGACCACCGAGACCGCGTTGCAGCTTCAGTTCGGAGCCTTCACGTTCGAAAATCCTGCGGCGTTTCTTCTCCGGATAGTGGAACAGCCCTTCGTATAAGACCCGGTTTGTGCCCAGTTCCGTAACGTATTCGAAGCGCACGTCATCGACCGTGCCCTCGATGACAAATTCACTGGACTCAGCCGGACCCACTCCGAAAGCGAACGGCTCCAGCGGAATGTCATCTTCCCAGAAGCGGAGCGAGTCTTCTACCGCGTCGCGCAGCCAGGCGAGCGCACCGACAACATTCGACTTGCCGGACGCGTTAGGTCCGTAGATCGCAGCCAGCGTCAGGAGGCTCCCTCCAAGGTGGGGCGCTTCCCTGGCTGCTTCCCGATCCTCGTCCACAGCCACCATTGACAGCTCGACGCCCTTGGCAATCGATCGGTAGTTGCTGGCCTCGAACCTGATCAGCACAGGTTCACACTACCTCACCGTCCAGGCGTTGACATCCTCGATGTTCCGTCGAATCGAAACGAAATTGGACCTCTTCCTGCATCACCGGCGTCAGCTCAGTGGCTGGAACCGCCTCGGCATCAGTCTTCCTTCAGCGGACCTACTGAGCCGTTCGATTGAGCAGGTCGGGGGCTCAGGGCAACCGCGCCCAAGCATGCATGTTCGATACCGGGAGCCACTGCGACAGCCCGCCGACGCGGGCGATCAACAAAAGTTACGCCTCCCCCATCCTCAGTGGTAAAGCCGTTTGACGCCCGGGCTTTGGTGCGGATTTGTATGTCGTTTGTAGAGCGATGCCGAGACTTTCCTCAAAGACCTATTTTGAGGAGGTACCGCGTTGAGGCACACGAGGCGATGGGTGCTCGCGGCCGCGGCGGCCACTGGCGGGGCGGCGGTGTTGGGTGGCGGGCACGCCATAGCGGCGCTGCCCGTGGTGGACATGGAGATGGTGTTGCTTGCGGCGCAGGTGGATCCGCCCAAGGCGGACACCGGCCTGACGCCCGGCGCGACCGCGCACGTGTTGGAGGCCGAGCGGGCGTTGAGCGCCAGGGGCTGCTGGCCTCCGGATCGGTGGACGGGCACTACGGCACGTCGACCGTGTCGGCCTATGCCGCGTGGCAGCGTTCGCTGGGCTATACGGGCGTTGACGCCAACGGGATTCCGGGGCCGTCGTCGCTCACCCGGCTGGGCGAGGGCCGCTTCACGATCACCCGCGCCGTGTCGACCGGCTCGCGCACCGACACCTACGGCGGCAAGCGGGTCAACACCCGCACGCGCGACATGCTCGCCGCCGCCGACGCCATGTTGCCGTTCAGCATCACGCTCAGCCAGGGCTCGTACACCTCGTCCAACCCGTCGTCGGCGGGGACGCATGACGGCGGCGGCGTGGTCGATCTCTCGGTCACCAGCCTCACCACGACCCAACGCTGGCAGACC
>JBIOYB010000160.1:0-8516 GCA_044869915.1 Allorhizocola sp. | reverse complement strand
ACTCTTGTAACACCCCTGTTACGCTGTGGCACCCTGAAAACATGACTGAGAGCGAGAACACACGGCTATGGCACAGCGCGTGTGAAGCATCCCAATGCGTCGAGGTCAGCTTTACCGGGGACGAGGTATTGGTCCGTAGCTCCCGGGACCCTGACGGTTCCATTCTCGCGTTCACTCATGAGGAGTGGCGCGTCTTCTGTGCCGCGGTGAGCCGTGGCGAGTTGACTGTCTAACGCTGTTTAGCCGACCAGACGCCACATGTGCAGGGACGCCTCGCGGGCGCTGGGGCGGGAGGCCGGGTTCTTCGCCAGGCAGGCGCGGCAGAGCTCGGCCACCGCCGGGGGCAGACCGGGAAGCACGGGCACGGGTCCGACCGAGCGTGCCGACCGGCGGTGGCCGGTGAGCATCTCGAGCAGGAGTGTGCCCAGGGCGTAGACGTCCTCGGTCGGCCGGGCCTGATTGTCGATCACCTCGGCGAGTCCAAAGTCGACGACCTTGGCGCCGACCGTGGTGATCATCACGTTGGCCGCGCTCAGGTCGCGGTGCACGACGCCGCGCCTGTGCGCCACGGCGAGCACGTCGGCGGCGGTGCCGGCGACGCGCAGCGCGCGGCGCCAGGGCAGCGGGCCGTGGATCAGCGTGCGGGTCAGGCTCTGCCCGTCGAGCAACTCGAGCGCCAGGTAGCCGATCTGGTCGCCGCGCGGGGTGCGGGCGCGCCCGACATCGAAGATTTTTGGTACGTGGGGGTGGCGCAACAGGTGGGTCATGGCGGCCTCGTGCTGGACCAGCCCGGCGTAGCGATCATCGACAACCTTAATCGCCAGGCGGCGACCGGCATCAGCGTCGGTCGCTTGGTATACGGTTGAAACCCCGCCTCTGGCAAGCGGTTTCGTCAACACGTATCGACCGACGAGCGTCGTGCCGATCAGAAGCTTCACGGCACGTGATTCTTCCGCAACGCGACGCAATATGCCATTGCGCGCGGATTAATTTCCGCCTATGCCGGTGAGCTTCTCCGGGTTGGCGGTCAGGTAGACGGCCCGGATCAGGCCCGCGGCATCGATGTCGAAGGAGGCGGCGGTGACGACGCGGTCGCCGATCCAGACGAGGACGGCGGCCGCTCGCTTGGCCAGTTGCCGGGTCGTCGCCTCCTCGCGCCCGATGATCGTGGCGATCTCGGCGAACGGCAGGTCGAACGCCTCGCGTAGCACGAAGACCGCGCGCTCCAGCGGCGAGAGCGTCTCGAGCACGATGAGCATCGCCAGGTCGGCGTTGTCGGTGCGCTCCAGCCGATCGCTGCTGATCGGCTCGGGCAGCCATGGGCCGACATAGGTTTCGCGTCGCGCCTTGACCTGGCGCAGCCGGTCGATCGCGAGCCGGCTCACCATCGTGATGAGAAACGCCCGCGGCTCCTCGATCGTCTCGTGGTCCACTTTGGACCAGCGCAGCCAGGCCTCCTGGACCATGTCTTCGGCGTCGGCCGCGCTGCCGAGGACGCGGTAGGCCACGCCGATCAGCAGGCGGCGGTGCGTGGTGAACGCCTCCAGCGGGCCAGACATGATCACTATCCTAATAACTCGCGCAGGATGCCCATGGCTTCGGCTATGCGCGCCTCCGGCTCGCGGGCGAAGCACAGCACCAGCCCGCCAGGCCCGGGCGCGACCCGCATGGGCGAGACCGCGAGCAGGCCGACGCCGTTTTTTGAGGCGCGCGCCACAAGCTCCACATCGGACCCGGCGGACCCATACCGCACGCACAGGTGCAGTCCGGCCGAGATGCCCAGCGGCGTCAAGGAAGGCGGGAGGGCGGCGACCATCGCGTCGCGGCGGCGCCGATAGATGCGCCGGACGCGCCGCAGGTGGCGGTCGTAGCCGCCGTCGGCGATGAACCGGGCCAGCACATGCTGGTCGATGACGGGCGAGCCGAGGTCGAGCATGCGCCGCTCCTCGCGCGCCGCGTGCGCCAGCCAGGCCGGGGCGACCAGCCAGCCGAGCCGGACCGCGGGCGACAGCGACTTGCTGACCGACCCGGTGAGCACGACCCGCTCGGGCGCCAGCGCGCGCATCGAACCCACGGACTCCCGGTCGAACCGGAACTCAGCGTCGTAGTCGTCCTCGATCACCACGCCGTCGCGCGCCCGCGCCCATGCGAGCAGCTCGTGCCTGCGCTGCGGGGACAAGACGACGCCCAGCGGGAACTGGTGCGCGGGCGTGAGGATGACCGTGCGCGCCTCCCTTGGGATCGCGCTCGGGATCAGGCCGTGCTCGTCGACCGGGACGGGCACGATGGTCGCGCCGGCCGACTCCAGCAGCATGCGGTAGTCGACCCCGCACGGGTCCTCGACCGCGACGACGTCGCGGTCCCGCTTGACGAGCACGCGCATGAGCAGGCTCTGCGCCATCGCCACACCGCCCGTCACGACAACGTTTTCGGCAGTCGCCTGCGCACTGCGCACCCGGTTGAGATAGGCCGCGAGCTCGCGCCTGGCGGCCGGCGCGCCCGCCGGGTCGGGATAGCGGAGCTCTTCGTGGGGAAGAATCGACATCGTTTTCCGGTACTGAATAAGCCATGCACTTCTTGGGAAAAGGCTCAGATCCGGGGTGCCTGGCCGAAGCTCGAAGTCGGGCGGGGCGTCGCTTGCCCGTGGCGGCACGGCCTCACGCGCGGCCGACGCGTCGACCGCGACCGTGGTGCCGGCGCCGACGTGCGAGCTCAGGAAGCCCTCGGCGGTCAGTTGCTCGTAGGCCTCGACCACGACCCCGCGCGAGACGCCCAGATCGCCCGCGAGCTGGCGGCTGGCGGGCAGGCGCGTGCCCGCGGCGAGCCGCCCCTCGCGGATCGCGTCGCGCAGCCCGGCCGCGACCTGTGCGGCGATCGCGCCCGCCGCCCGGTCGATGTCGAGGTGAAGATCCACGAATTGGTCCACTCTTTTGCACAGTGATTGGCCTCTGTCCGGAGTCCAATCTACCGCTAGCGTTAGTCACCGTGAGTGATCTTCAAGCGGGCCTGCGCGCCGCGACCGCGATGTTCGTCGTGGGCACGCTGGCGGCGATCTCCGCCCTGATCGCCGGATACCCGATCTATGCCGGGCAGGCGGTCCGGTATTCGATCGCGACCGCGATCCTGGCCGGGGTCGCGGCGGCGCAGACGGCCTGGCGGGCGCGAGAGGAGGTCACGCGGACCGGGAAGCCGACCTCGGTTCCCGGCGGGGACCGAGGCGAGACGCCCGCGGCCATGAGACACCGCCAGCGGCTGCTGATCCGGCTGACCGCCCGCGAATGGGCCTATCTGCTGGCGCTCGCCGCGAGCGGGCTGGTCGCCTTCAACACGTTCATCATCGAGGCGACACGGGACACGAGCCCGGCCCTCATCGGGACCATCATCGGCACCGTCCCCATCGTGCTCGCCGTGATAGGCCCGCTGTCGCAACGAAAAGCCCCGTCGGCGAGGGTCCTGATCGGAGCGTCCATTGTGGTCGCCGGAGCCACGCTCGCCACCGGGCTCGGGGGCGGTGGCTGGCGCGGGATCCTGCTCAGCGTCGGCGCGCTCGCCTGCGAGGCCGCCTTTTCGTTGCTGGCCCTGCCGCTGCTGCCCAAGCTCGGCGCGATCCGGGTGTCGGCCTACGCGTCCGCTGCGGCCGTGCCCATGCTGGCCGTCCTGGCCACCTTTTCCTCGGGGGCGCCACGCCTGCCCACCGCGCAGGAGGCGCTCGGGCTCGCCTATCTGTCCACTGTGGTCAGTGCGGGCGCCTTCCTGCTGTGGTATTCGGCTCTGCCACGGCTCGGCGCCGACCGGGCCGGTCTGTTCGCCGGCGTGCTCCCGGTCGGCGCGGTCGTGACCACGGCCGTGCTCGGCATCGCGGCACCGTCGCTCTTTGAGATCGCCGGCACGGCACTGGTCATCGCGGGCGTGACCGTCGGGATGGGACGGTCAAAACGCATACCGCAGATAGAAAGAGAGGTCCCGCAGGCGCTTGAACGGGCGGAGGGCCTGGGCCAGGATCCGGTAGCCGAGGCCCAGCCGCTCGGTGCCGGGCGCGTAGAGCGCCCGTAACACCTCGACCAGGCGCAAGCGCGAGTTGGCCCGCTCCAGCTCGTGCGGGTCGTCGAGGCCTCAGATGAGTGTGGCACCCGAAGCGACCACGGGCGGGTTGTGCTTCTGCTGCAGCTTGATGCCCAGCGTGCTGAACCAGTCGAAGGCGAGCTCGCCGTGTCCAAAGTGGTCGGTGAGCCGGCGGAACAGGGCCACGCCGTCGAAGTACCAGGCGCGCACGGCGACGCTGCGCGCGATGCTGGGCGTGACGGACGCGAAATCTTCCGGCTCGGCGATGGATACGAGGTGTGCCCGTTGCCGCCGGTGCTAGATGACGAGGACATGATTGACGATGAGGATGGAGATGAGAACGGCAAGGAGGATCTACCTGAGGATTGGCTGCTGTTCGGCACTGTCCAAGCGGTCACGGCAGAAGGCCTGGTCTGGATGCCACTGCGTCGTGAACACTCGGATGATGGCCTGTAGGAACTGAATTTGGCAATGGCGCGCTACTGACTGTCAGCTGCGGCGCCAGGTTGCACCACATCGCTTTCAAGCCCGTGGCTCCAGCACCACGACAGCGGTCTGCTTCGGCCGCCGGGCCGCGTACCCATCGAGGTTTGTATCGATGTCCCGCCACCGGTCCCACAGCCGAACCCGCTCGTCGCCTGTGGCGGCCCGCCCGGTCACCAGACGTATGCCCTCGCCGGCTACTTCGGCTGTTGCTTGCGGGTGGGCCTGAAGGTTAAGCCACCAGGCTGGCTCGGCCTCGCCCCAGCCATTCATCGCCATGGTCACCAGGTTGGCCCCATCTTCGTAGTAGCCGACCATGACACTGCGCTCCTGGCCGGTACGGCGGCCGGTAGTGGTGAGCCGCAAGGTGCCCCAGCCCTTTGGTTTCGGGCGCGACAGCCCTGCCCTGCCGCCGCTGACGCGATAGATACCACGGTGAATCTTCCAGGCCAGGAAAATTGCCCAGCGAGGTGGAAGCCAAGGTTTGCCTGACACAGCGGATCCCTTCCATGTTTGGCGACGCCCTTAGCCCTCCGGGTACTGGAAGACATCGTCAAGCGGCACCTTGAAGACACGGGCGATTTGAAAGGCCATCTCCAGCGATGGTGAATAGCGGCCTTGCTCAATAGCGATTACGGTTTGCCGGGTCACGCCTATGTGATCGGCCAGCTCCGCTTGAGTCATCTCCCCATGCGCGAACCGCAAGGCGCGGATGGAGTTGGTGACGAGGGTCGGCTTAACCAAGGAACGCCCCGCGATAGGCCCGGATCTTCGCTATCGCCCCCCAGGTCGCCCCGATCGAGCCGCATAGGAATAGCACGTTGCCGATCCAGAAATGGTCCACCTTGAGCATGGCCAGCGCGAGCACACCGGCCGCGCCAAATGCCGTTATCGCCTGGGCGATCCGGTCACCGAACCGGTCGATTTGCTTGTCGCGCACGTCCTCGTCGGTGTCACGGCCACCGGTGAGAATCCCCAGCAGGATCGCCCCGACGATGGTGCCGCCCACAGAAGCGCCGATCGCCCAGAGCATGGGGCCGACCCACGCGATCTCTGAGGCGGGCCGGCTGAACAGGCGCGGGATCACCATAGCGAAGTAAGTCAATGATATCACCGGCACCAGGAACGCGTAGAGCCACGTGTTGCGCTCAGCGAACGTCATCGGCATGCGATCGTCGTCCACCATGACCGGCCCTCCCGTGCGAATGTCAAGCATCTTTGACATGACTCGAATTTAAACCCGCACCCCCACGATGTCAAGTTTTCTTAACATGGGTCCGCGGGCCGCGCGCAGATGACAAGCGCTTGCTGGAGCAGGTCCTCGGCGAGGTGATGCCTCCCGGTCAACAGGAATGCCCTGCGCGACAGCGCGGGCCCGCGCGCCAGGACGAACTCGTGGAAGCCCTCGTATCGATCCACTGCCACCTCCTCGCCCACTCAAACGCCGAGCGCGCGGGGATGGTTGGGTGCCTATCACCAGCTGGCGGTCCAGCTGTACCAGGGCCCGCCGAGGTGGGTGAACCGCGGGTTCTCCCAGTCGCCGTCGCCGAGGTCGTCCGTCGGACCGGCCGGCAGGTAGGCGAAACCCGCATCGTCGACCAGCCCGGTGCCGACGGTGTCATGGACGATCCAACCGCCGTCGATGTGGCGCAGGTATCGCACGTCATACAAGCCGATCCGGCCGGACACGCTCGCGTCCGGGTCGGCGGCGATCCGGGCCGCGAGCCGGTCGAATGCGGATCGGCTCACGGTCCAGCGCGCCTGCAGCGGCACCCGCAGCGCGATCAGTCCAAACACGACCACGGTCAGTATCGCGGCCACGCCATACCAAACCAGTGGGCGATCACGATGCCACGCCAGAAAGATCAGGACGAGCCAGGCCAGCCCGAACGCCGCCAGTATCGCCAGCGCGCCGAGCATCCGGAACACCAGCAGGCCCGGCCCACTGAACACCCACATCATCCAGCCGAGCGGGATCGTCAGCAGCACGGGAAACAACCAGTCGAGCCGGAGGCGCCGGGCGATCGTGGGTGGGGTCATGGCGCGATTATGGCTTCGGTGCGGCTTTTTCACTGGCTCGATCACACAACTCTCACACGGGCTTCACTTGACACGCATGCTACGTTGTTCTCATGTTGAGACCTTCTGATTCTGAGAAGGACTTCCTGGCGGCCTACGACCCGCGGGCCTACCCGGCCGCGGCGGTGACCGTCGACGTCGTGGCGCTGACGATCCGCGAGGGCGCGCTGTGCGTGCTGCTGGTCGAGCGGGGCGAGCACCCGTTCGCCGGGCGGCTCGCGCTGCCGGGCGGGTTCGTGCGCGACGAGACGCTCGACGAGGCGGCCCGGCGCGAGCTCGCCGAGGAGACCTCGGTGGGCAAGGTCCACTTGGAGCAGTTGGCCACGTTCGGCGACCCCGGGCGCGACCCGCGCATGCGCGTGTTTTCGGTGGCATATCTGGCTTTCGCGCCGAGCATGCCCGAGCCGCATGCGGGTGGCGACGTGTCGGGGGCCCGGTGGTTGCCGGTCGAGCGGGCGGAGGATCTCGCCTTCGACCACGACCGGATCCTGGCGGCCGGCCTCGAGCGGGCGCGCGCCAAGCTCGAATACACCCCGTTGGCGACGGCCTTCGTGGGGCCCGAGTTCACCATCGCCGAGTTGCGCAATGTCTATGCCGCGGTGTGGGGGGAGCAGCTGCACCCCGGCAACTTTCACCGAAAGGTGCTGTCAGTGACCGGTTTCGTCGAGGATACCGGTGCCGCAACGGAAAGGGGCGGCGAGCGAGGCGGGCCCAGAGCACGTCTCTATCGCGCCGGCAACGCCCAACTATTGCATCCGGCCCTGTTACGCGGGAGGTAGACATGGGATATGGAAGCTGGTCAACCAACACCTATGAGGCCGCCGAGCGCTATCGGCGCGCTCGCGGAGAGACCGCTTTCGCCTACAGCGACAGCGGCGCGCGCAAGGTTCATCCCCGGCTCGATCCTTATGGCGTGCGCGTGCGGGAGAGCCGCGACAG
This sequence comes from Allorhizocola sp., assembly GCA_044869915.1. Lineage (GTDB taxonomy): Bacteria > Actinomycetota > Actinomycetes > Mycobacteriales > Micromonosporaceae > Allorhizocola. The sequence goes on along the minus strand of JBIOYB010000160.1, from coordinate 953 downwards.
CGAGGAGCACCCGCGATCGACGGCGATCGCCGTGCTGTTCGACGTCACCGGCTCGATGGGTCACGTGCCGCGGGTGCTGCAGAGCAAGCTGCCCGGCCTGCTGGAGCTGCTGCAGCGCAAGGGATATGTGAGCGGCCCGCAGGTGCTGTTCGGCGCGGTCGGCGACGCGACATGCGACCGGGTCCCGCTCCAGATCGGACAGTTCGAGTCCGACAACCGGATGGACGAGGATCTCGGCCGATTCGTGCTCGAGGGCGGCGGTGGCGGGCAAAAGTGCGAGTCCTACGAGCTCGCGATGTATTTCATGGCCCGGCACACGTCGATCGACTGCTGGGAGAAGCGCGGGCGCAAGGGATACCTGTTCATCATCGGCGACGAGATGCCCTATCGCCGGATCGATCCGCGGGCGGTGCGCGGCCTGATCGGCGACACCGGTGTCGAATCGATGAACGTTGAGGCAATTGTCGCCGAACTGCAACGGACATATGAGGTCTACTACATCCTGCCCGAGGGCAGCAGCTATGTGGGCGATCAGGAGGTCCTCGGGTGCTGGCGCGGGCTGCTCGGGCAAAACGTGCTGCAGCTGGAAAACCTTGACGCCGTATGCGAAACCGTCGCCCTGACGATCGGGCTCGCCGAGGAGGCGATCGACCTGCGGACCGGGCTGTCCGACCTCGTGGAGGTCGGATCCGGCGCCGGAAAAGCGGTTGCGCGGGCGTTGGACCATAGATGGGCATGACGTTTTCGATGGACGCCCACGTCATCGTCGTCGATCTCGGGTTTGGCGACGCGGGCAAGGGCTCGATCGTGGACTGGCTGTGCGCGGCCGGATCGGCTAATGCCGCCCAAGGAGTTCACCCGGCGAACCGCCAACACCGCGGATTCGCCAAGGGAGAGCTCCAAGGGCGCGCTCTGGTGGGGGGACCGGTGAAGGCAGTCATCCGGTTCAATGG
>JBIOYB010000159.1:0-11184 GCA_044869915.1 Allorhizocola sp. | reverse complement strand
ATCTTGTGGTCGATTAGCGCCAACCCGCTATAGATTGGGGTTAGCGCGATCAGATCGTCACTTTGAGTGAAGCTGCCTGGAGAGGAGGTTGGTGTCGTGCGCTGTCCTTATTGCCGCCATCCCGACTCGCGTGTCGTCGATTCCCGGGAGGCGGAGGATGGTGCGCTCATCCGCCGACGCAGGCATTGCCCCGAGTGTGGCAAGCGGTTCACCACGGTCGAGGAGCCCGTGCTGGCTGTGGTCAAGCGCAGCGGCGTGACCGAGCCGTTCAGCCGCATAAAGATCATGAATGGGGTGCGCAAGGCCTGCCAGGGTCGGCCCGTCGATGAGGACGCGATCGCGCTTCTCGCCCAGCGTGTGGAAGACGTGGTGCGTGCCCGGGGCGCGGCCGAGGTGCCCAGCCAAGAGGTGGGTCTGGCGATCCTGGGCCCGCTGCGCGAGCTCGACGAGGTGGCCTACCTGCGATTCGCATCGGTCTATCAGGACTTCCAGTCCGCCGAGGATTTCATCCGCGAGATCGAGCTGCTGCGCAGGGCGACGGCCGACAAGGAGCGCGATCAGGGCCGAGAGCCCGCCCGGGAGAAAGAGCGCGAGCCGGGCCGCGACAAAGAGCGAGAGAAGGACCGCGAGAAGGACCGCGAAAAAGAGCACAGAGACCGTGAGAAGGATCGTGACGCGACGGGCGATAAGGCCGCGCGACATTAGGCGACACGCCCGCCGTGGGTGAGCGGCGGGGCATGCCAATGCGCCTGGCAACCAAGCGGCACTAGAGCCAGTGACAAGAGGCGAGCGACATAAAGCGAGCGACTAACCGCAAGGCTAGAAACGGCAATGGTAATGGCAATGGCAGACAGCGAGCAGTGAGCAAAGGGGGCTTTGCGATGGGGGAGAGCGCGACAGCGCGCGACCAGGCGAAGACGGGGGACGGCCTGACCATCGATCGCGTGTGGACTCAGCCAGGTGTGCACCCGTATGACGAGGTGACCTGGGAGCGCCGCGATGTCGTCATGACCAACTGGCGAGACGGTTCGGTCAACTTCGAGCAACGCGGGGTCGAGTTCCCCGATTTCTGGACCGTCAACGCGACCAACATCGTGACGACGAAATACTTCCGGGGCGCGGTGGGCACCCCGGAGCGCGAGTGGAGCCTCAAGGCTCTGATCAGCCGCGTAGTCAAGAGCTACCGCGCCGCGGGCGAGAAGCACGGCTACTTCGCCACCTCCGGCGACGCCGAGGTGTTCGAGCACGAGCTGACCTGGATGCTGCTGCACCAGGTGTTCAGCTTCAACTCGCCGGTGTGGTTCAACGTGGGCACCGCGTCGCCGCAGCAGGTGAGCGCGTGTTTCATCCTGTCCGTGGACGACTCGATCGACTCGATCATGGATTGGTACAAAGAAGAAGGGCTTATCTTTAAAGGCGGCTCCGGGTCGGGCATCAACCTTTCCCGCATCCGTTCTTCCAGGGAGCTTCTTTCCTCTGGGGGGACGGCGTCCGGACCGGTCAGTTTCATGCGTGGCGCCGACGCGAGCGCCGGCACGATCAAGTCGGGTGGCGCCACACGCCGCGCGGCCAAGATGGTGATCCTCGACGTCGACCACCCCGACATCGAGGAGTTCATCGACACCAAGGCGCGCGAGGAAGACAAGATCCGTGCGCTGCGCGATGCCGGCTTCGACATGGACCTCGGCGGCCACGACATCGTGAGCGTGCAATACCAAAACGCCAACAACTCGGTGCGTGTGACCGACGAGTTCATGCGCGCTGTGCGCGAGGGCAAGCCGTTCGACCTGCTCGCCCGGCTCGACGGCAGCGCCATCAAAACCGTTGACGCCAAAACGCTTTTCCGGCGCATGGCGCAGGCGGCGTGGGAGTGCGCCGATCCGGGCATCCAATACGACGACACGATCAACGACTGGCACACGTGCTCGGAGACCGGGCGGATCACCGCGTCCAACCCCTGCTCCGAATACCTGCACCTCGACGACACGTCGTGCAACCTGGCCTCGCTCAACCTGCTGAAGTTCCTGGGCACCGACGGCTCGTTCGACATTGGACAGTTCACCAAATCGGTGGAGCTGGTCATCACCGCGATGGACATCTCCATCTCGTTCGCCGACTTCCCGACGCAGAAGATCACCGAGAACACGCGAGCATACCGACAGCTGGGCATCGGTTACGCCAATCTGGGCGCGTTGCTGATGGCCTCCGGCCTGCCCTACGACTCCGACGGTGGCCGCGCACTGGCCGCCGCCATCACGTCGTTGATGACCGGCACCGCCTACCGCCGTTCGGCCGAGCTCGCGGGCGTGGTCGGGGCCTACGACGGCTACGCGCGCAACGCCCGGCCGCACAAGCGTGTGATGGCCAAGCACGCCGAGGCAGCCGCGGCCATCAAGACCGACAGCCAGGTCGCGGCGTCGATCGCGGTCGCCGCGCTGCACGAGTGGCAGTCGGGCAACGAGCTGGGCGGGCGGCAGGGCTGGCGCAACGCGCAAGCCAGCGTGCTCGCGCCGACCGGCACGATCGGCTTCATGATGGACTGCGACACCACCGGGGTCGAGCCCGACCTGGCGCTGGTGAAGTTCAAGAAGCTGGTGGGCGGCGGCTCGATGCAGATCGTCAACCAGACCGTGCCGCGCGCGCTGCGCAACCTCGGATACCAAGAGGAGCAGATCGAAGCCATCACCGAGCACATCGGGGCACACGGGCACGTCGTTGACGCGCCGGGGCTGCGGCACGAGCACTACCCGGTGTTCGACTGCGCGATGGGCGAGCGGTCGATCGCACCCATGGGCCACGTGCTGATGATGGCGGCCGTGCAGCCGTTCATCTCGGGCGCGATTTCCAAAACGGTCAACATGCCCGAGTCGGCGACCGTCGAGGAAGTCGAAAAGATGTACTTCGACGGGTGGGAGCTCGGGCTCAAGGCGCTGGCCATCTACCGTGACAACTGCAAGGTGGGTCAGCCGCTGAGCGTCGCCAAGAAGGAGGCGCCGGCCGCCCCGGTGGCAGTGGTGGCGGAGAAGACCGTCGAGCGGGTGGTGGAATACAAGCCGATCCGCAAGCGGCTGCCCAAGCGGCGCCCGTCGCAGACCATGTCGTTCACGGTGGGCGACGCCAAGGGCTACCTGACCGCATCGTCCTATCCCGACGATGGGCTGGGCGAAGTGTTCCTGAAGCTGGGCAAGCAGGGCTCGACCCTGGCCGGGGTGATGGACGCGTTCTCGGTCGCGGTTTCCGTTGCGCTGCAATATGGTGTACCGCTGCACACCTACGTCGAGAAGTTCATGAACATGAAGTTCGAGCCGGCGGGCATGACCGACGACCCCGACATCCGCATCGCGCAGTCGGTGATGGACTACATCTTCCGGCGGCTGGCGCTCGACTTCCTGCCCTACGAGCAGCGTGCCGAGCTGGGCGTGTTCACGGCCAAGGAGCGCGTGGCGCGGCTGGAGGCCGAGGAGGCGGGCGTCGAATACACGCCGCCGGTCATCCAAGACACCCCTGCCGCGGCCGTGGCCGAGCGGGTGGGCTCCTCCACCGAGGCGCTGGAGATGCTGATGGGCAAGGCGTCCGACGCGCCGCTGTGCTTCACCTGCGGCACGAAGATGCGCCCGGCCGGCAGCTGCTACGTCTGCGAGGGCTGCGGCTCGACCAGCGGCTGCAGCTGACACGGAGTGGCAACCCGGTGAAGGCGGGCGGCTGCACCTGACGGACTGGCGGTCCGGTGAAGGCGGGCGGCTGCACCTGATGGACTGGCGGTCCGGTGAAGGCGGGCGGTTGCGGTCGACGGGGTGGTAGCCCGGCGAAGGCGAGTGGCTCCGTCTGGTGAGGCAGCGGTCCGGTGAAGCCGGGCGGCTGAGGACCGAGTGAGCAATACGACGGCGGGAGCCGGGCAGGACAGCCCGGCTCCCGCCTGCTTCGGTGGGGGCGGCGGCAATCTGGCGACGGCCGGCTTCGGTGGGGGCGGCGGCAACCTGGCGACGCCGGCTTGGCGGGATCGAGTGGTGCCCGAAATTCGCACCCGACGTCGTGCTTGCCACCGGGTGTTCGCGCCGGGCGATGGGCGCGCCTACAAGCACGTGCGCTCGCCCGACGCCGTGTGGGGAGCCGGGCGGGCCGACTCACTGTGCACATGCGGCTGGTGCGCGAGCCGGAGCCGGCCGAAAAAGGCAGGCAGGCTCACCCGACGCGCGGTAAGCTCCTGGAGCCGATCATGACGATGGGCCGGAGACACGAGCAGAGGAAGGAGGGGAATGCGATGCACGCCAACACCACTGTGCCGGTTCCCCCACGCTGTGAGCGGGAGGGCTGGCACGCCTAAACCAAGGAAGTGCCATGACTCAAGCAAGTGACGATCTGACCATCCGCCCGATCACCGGGCCCGACGAGCTCGGCCTGTTCTGCCGCATTCCCTACGTGCTCAATGCGGAGCTGGCGGGCGATCTGACCTCCGGCCGCCGCCGGCCAGAGTGGCTGTGGGTGGCCCTGCGCGGCGACCGCCTCGTGGCCAGGATCGCCTGGTGGGCGCTGGAAGCCGGCAAAGACCCGCACACGATGGACATCCTCGACTGCGACGACGTCGACACGGGGGTGCAGCTGCTCAAGGCGGCGATGGCGGGCATGCCCAAGACGCAATACGTCCGCTTCGCGCCGCCCGACTGGCGCGATTCGCCGACGCCATGGCGCACGGCGCTGGAGCAGACCGGGGCGCGCCTGTTCGTGGAGCGGCTCCGTCTACAGTGGAATCCAGGCACGCCGATCCCCGAGCCCAGCGGGCGGTTGCGCTTCCGGCAGGTGGGCGACCGCGACGACCTTCTCGATCTGCTGATCCGGGTGCTGGACGGCACGCTCGACGCGCACAGCCGCAGCGATCTGGAGCAGCGTTCGGCCGCCGAGGTCGCGGCTGAGCAGTACGACATTGAATTCCCGGGCTACAAGGGTCCGCGCGAATGGTGGCGGATCGCGACCACCCCCGAGGGTGACCCGGTCGGGTTCGTGATCCCGTCGCGCAACGCCTACGGTCCGATCATCGCCTATATCGGGGTGGTCCCGGAGCATCGCGGGCACGGCTACATCGACGACATCCTCGCCGAGGGCACGCGGATCCTTGCCGCGCAAGATGTTCCGCGCATCCGGGCCGCCACGGATCTGGGCAATGTGCCCATGGCGCGGGCGTTTGCCCAGGTCGGCTACGGCACGCTCGAGCATCAGGTGGACATGAAGTGGGACTAGCGCGGGCAGCCGCGCAGGTCAGGAGCGTGAAGAAGCCCGCTTGAACCGTGCGGCCATCCGGTCGAGGTGATCGGCGAACTCAGGCGCGTCGATCACCTCGAAGTCCACATCCAATAGTCCAATGTAGAGCGCCAACATCTGCGGGCTGTCCGACCCGACCTCGGCGATGCACCGGTCGGGCCCGTCGGCGTGGACCGGTGTCGCGGGCGGCATGCGCTCGCGCACGTAGTCGTAGGGTGCGTGCAGCCGCACCCGAGCGAAGTATCGCCAGGTCGCCGCGCCCGCCCCACGCTGGACGAAGCTCGACGCGTCGCCGTCGGGCAGCTCCCGCGGCGTGAAGCGGGGCCCGGTCGGGATCACCGGCGAGAGCCGGTCCACGCGGAACGTGCGCCAGTCGCGCGGCCCGTGGTCCCACGCGACCAGATACCAACGCCGGCCCCAATTGACGAGCCTGTGCGGCTCCACATCGCGCCTGCTGCCGGTGCCGAGGTGCGACGAATAGTCGAAGCGCAGCCGCTCGCCGGCGCGGATGGCACCCGCGATGGCGGTCAACACGTCCGGGTCGACGGTGGGGCCCGTGCCGGGCACGGTGACGGTCGCCGACTGCAGGGCGTTGACCCGCTGCCGGAGGCGGGACGGCAGCACCTGCTCGAGCTTGGCCAGCGCCCGCACCGACGTCTCCTCGATGCCCGACACCGCCCCGCCCGCCGCCGTGCGCAGGCCGACCGCCACCGCGACGGCCTCATCGTCGTCGAGCAGCAGCGGGGGCAGCGAGCCTCCGGCGCCGAGCCGGTAGCCGCCCGCGACGCCCGGCGCGGCGTGCACCGGATAGCCCAGGCTGCGTAGCTTGTCGATGTCGCTGCGGATGGTGCGCGTGCTCACCTCGAGCCGCTCGGCCAGCTGAGCACTGGTCCAGTCGCGGTGCGCCTGCAGCAAGGACAGCAGGCGCAGCAGTCGTGCCGATGTCTGCAACATGCGCCGAAGGATCCTCCCGATTGCGGAAGTAATCCTTCCGCAATAGCTCCTAGCGTAGCGCTCATGACAACCATCAAGGACTTCCGCATCGACATCCCGCAGGCCGAACTCGACGCGCTGCACCGCCGGCTCGCCGACACCCGGTTTTCCGAGCCGGTCCCGGGCGACAGCCCCGACTTCGGCCGCGGCCTTCCCGTCGATATTTTGAAAAATTTTATTGCGTACTGGCTAAAGTCTTTTGATTGGCGGGCTCAAGAGGCGACGCTGAACGCGTTCCCGCAATACACGACCGAGATCGATGGCCAGACCATCCACTTCATCCACGTGCCCTCGCCCGTCCAGGACGCGATGCCGCTGCTGATCACCCACGGATATCCCGGCTCGTTCGCGGAATTCACGCGCATCATCGGGCCGCTGACCGACCCGGCGGCACACGGCGGCGACCCGGCCGACGCGTTCCACGTCGTGATCCCGTCGCTGCCCGGGTTCGGCTTCTCGACGCCGTTGAGCGACAGCGGATGGGAGCTGCGCCGCACCACCGCGGCCTTCGCCGAACTGATGAGCCGCCTGGGATATGAGCGGTTCGCGGCCCAGGGCGGTGACATCGGCGCGGGCGTCACCGGCCGGTTGGGCGCGACCCTGCCCGACCGTGTGATCGGCACGCATGTCAACAGCGACCGGGGCGCGCTTGCCCTTGCGGGCGAACACTTTCCGCTCCCAGACCACCTGACCGGCGAGGAGCGGGCCGTGGTCGACGCGGCCCGGCAGGCTTGGACGGCCGAACGCGGATACTTGGATCTGCAGTCACACCGGCCGGAAACGATCGCGGCCGCGCTCACCGACTCGCCCGCGGGCCAGCTGGCGTGGATCGCGGAGAAGTTCGAGACCTGGACCAATTCGGCGAAGTCGCTTATGGACGCTGTTGATCGCGACCAGCTGCTGACCATCATCAGTATCTACTGGTTCACGAGGACGGGCGCGAGCGCGGCTCGATTCCTTTACGAGGCGGCGCATGCGGACGTCGACTGGGTGGCACCGTCCAATGTGCCCGCCGGATGGGCTGTGTTCCACACGGATCCGGTGGTGCGGCGCATCATGGACCCAGACCACAAGCTGGCCCACTGGACGGATTTTGCCGAGGGCGGGCACTTCCCGGCGATGGAGGAGCCCGATCTGCTGGTCTCGGACATCCGCGCGTTCTTCCGCGGACTCCGATAATCGGCGGGGTGGGTCTGCGCGGGCCGCAGTGGCGGCCGGTCGCACCCACGCGGCTAGGCCAATACGGGCGGGCCTGCGGTCATGCGGCCAGCCCCGTGGCCACGCGGGCGGGCCGTGGCCACGCGGGCGGGCGTGCCAACACGGTCGGATCGCGTCGACGGGGGTGGGCCGTGTCAGTGGTGGCGGGCCGATGCCGGCCGGTCGCGCCAGCCAGGCCGGGCGGGCCGTGTCCTGCGACTGGGTGAACGCCCATGCGGGCGCGGAGTGCCAGGGCGAGCGCGGCGGTCCGGGTCACGCGGCCCGGGCCCGGGGGCAGCACGGTCGGATCGCGTCGACGGGGGCGGGCCGTGTCAGCGGTGGCGGGCCGATGCCAGCCGGTCGCGCCAGCCGGTCGCGCCAGCCAGTCGCGCCAACCGGACCGCCGAACTGTGCCCACGCGGCCGTGCCAAACGCGGCCGGGGTCGCGCCGCCGACGAGGGCCAGTCGCGCCGCGGCAACACCGGATGGTCGCGCCAACGCGCGGGCCTGCCGGGTTGGGTAACGCCGTGGTGCGCGGCCGGCGTCGGGGACAGGGCCGGATGTCGTGGGCGGGGTCGGCGGGGTGGGCCGGGGTCAGCGGGCGGTGACGAAGACGCGGGAGGCGACCTCGCGCGGCAGCCGGATCTGGCCCTCGCCCTGGTCGATGCGGACGCCGTCGCGCTCCTGCGCCACGCTGACCGTCACGCCCGGGTCGATGCCGGCCGCGTGGAGCTGGCGCAGCACCTCGGCGTCGGTCTGCACGGACTCGCAGATGCGCCGCACCACGACCTGCCCGCTCAGGCCGGGGAACGCGAGGTTGCGCTCGGCGATCGACGGGATGTCGCTCGTGTCCTTGACGGCGATGTCGAGCGCGTCGAGCCCGGGGATCGGGTTGCCGTAGGGCGAGCGGGTGGGCCGGTTGAGCAACTCGTAGACCCGCTTCTCCACCGCGTCGCTCATCACATGCTCCCAGCGGCAGGCCTCCTCGTGGGCCTCCTCATAGGGCATGCCGATGACGTTGACGAGCAGGAGCTCGGCCAGCCGGTGCTTGCGCATCACCGCGACGGCGTGTGCGCGGCCGCCCTGGGTGAGCTCAAGGTGCCGGTCGGTCTCGACCACGTTGACGAGCCCATCGCGCTCCATGCGCGCGACCGTCTGGCTCACGGTCGGACCGCTTTGGTGCAACCGCTCGGCGATGCGTGCGCGCAGCGGGGGGACACCCTCCTCCTCGAGCTCGAGGATGGTGCGCAAATACATCTCTGTGGTGTCGATGAGGTCGTGTGACATCGCGGCGTCCCTCTCCAAAGCGGCTGGCGGCAATTCTATTGGGTCCCCCCGACAAAACCGCCGACAGCAGCATCAAGGCCGCTTGGGCTGCGGATATTCCACGAAAGACGCAACGTTTCGAAGTATGGACTCCCGCAGTCGCTTCTCGCTGAAGCCGAGCTCTGTCAGCATCGCGCGCAGGTGCTCGGCCGCAAGCGGCGCGAGGAGGGTGTGCGCGTCGGAAGCGGTGTCCTCGGAGTGGTCTGCCAGCAGCAGCGCGACGTGCTGGTGCCAAAACCTGTAGACGCCTAGCCGGTACCGGGAACCGGGCGACCCGGTCTCGGACATGCGCGCCAGGTCCAGGTGCGCCAGCGCGTAGTCGAGATATGCCGCCACAAACGCGACAAGCCGTTGCGCCGCACTGGCTTCGCCGTTAGGCCCGAGCGGCGCGGGTCCAAACAGGATCGCCTCCTGCAGCTCCCGTTCGCGTGCGTCCAGCAGCGCCACGGCCAGCCCCGCCTTGTCGCCGAACCGGCGAAACAGCGTGCCCTTGCCCACACCGGCCGCCGCCGCGATGGCGTCCATCGATACGCCCTCGACCCCGTGCTTGCGAAACAGGGCTGCGGCCGCGTCGAGCACGGCCGCGCGGTTGCGTGCGGCGTCGGCCCGCTCCTTGGGCGGGCGCGTTGCAGAAACGGACTGCAGTCCGATACGCTTCGAATCCATAAGCGGACTGTAGTCCAGATCCGTGCTGACGAAGAAGTACCAAGGAAAGAATCGGAGGAGAAATGACCACCCTCATCACCAGAGACGAGTTGCGTGCGGCCATCGATGCCGGTGCGGTCACCGTCGTCGACGCGCTCGGCGGCGACTACTACGCCAAGCAGCACCTGCCCGGCGCGATCCCGCTCGTCGAGGCCGACGTGGACGCCCAAGCGCCCCACATCCTGCCCGACCGGGCCGCCGCGATCGTCACCTACTGCTCCAACGCCGGCTGCCCCAACAGCGAGCGCGTGGCCCGCCGCCTGATCGCGCTCGGCTACACCAACGTCCGTAAATACCGTGAGGGCATCGAGGACTGGACCGAAGCCGGGCTGCCCACCGAATAAGCGGATTGACCTGCCTTAACGGGCGCTCCTGCGGTAGAAAAACAGATAAGTCCGGAAAGTCCGGAAGCCGAAGTGGCCGGAAGGGCAAGGCACCGTGAACGAGACATGGCAGAACATGCTCAACCAATTGGGCACTTGGTCGCTCAGGGCGCTGGGCTTCCTCGCGATCCTCGTCATCGGCTGGATCATCGCAAAGATCCTGGGCCGTGTGGTCAACAGGGTGCTGGCCCGGGTCGGATTCAACCGGCTCGCCGACCGCACCAAGACGCGAAGATGGACCGGGAGCTACGAGCCGAGCGGGCTGGTCGGCAAGCTGGTGTATTACATCGCCCTGCTGTTCACGCTGCAGATCGCGTTCAACGTGTTTGGGCCCAACCCGGTCAGCGCCCTGATCCACACGATCATCGCCTGGCTGCCGAGGCTGCTGATCGGCGCAGTGATCATCGTTGTGGCGGTGGCCATCGCCAACGCCGTGTTCGACATCGTCCACAACGCGCTTTCGCAATTTTCCTACGGCAAATACCTGGCCCGCGCCGCGCAGGTCATCCTCATCGCGCTGGGTGCGATCGCCGCGCTCAACCAGATCGGCATCGCGACCACCGTCACCATGCCCGTGCTCATCACCGTCCTGGCCACGATCGGCGGCATCATCGTCGTCGGCGTCGGCGGCGGGCTGATCCAGCCGATGCGCCAGCGCTGGGAGCGCATGCTCAACCGGGCCGAGGACGAGACCAAGCGCGTGGCCGAAACCATGCGCGCTCAAGACACCACGATGAAGCCGGCCGGGGATCGCATGACCCAACCGGCATACTCCGGCACGGGCGCGGACCGTGACGTCAAACCGACCACCACTACCGAACCGACCACCGCCGAGCAGATGCGGGATGAGCTGAGAGGAAGGTCGTCATCATGACCAGCAGGACCGTTGGTGGCGGGGCCAAGCAGGCCTGGGCCATGGGTGGAATGATGTTCGGCGCGGCCATGCTGCTGATGCTCGGCCTTTGGCAGGTGTTCCTGGGCATCGCGGCCATCGCGAAGGGTGAATTCTTCGTGGTCGCGCCAAACTACATTTACACCTTCAACATCGGCACGTGGGGCTGGATCCATCTGCTGCTCGGCGTGGTCGCGGTGATCGCGGGTATCGGATTGTTCAGCGGCCAGACCTGGGCGAGGGCGGTGGGCATCGTGCTCGCGGTGCTTTCGGCCATCGCCAACTTCTTCTTCATGCCCTACTACCCGGTCTGGTCGATCGTCATCATCGCGCTGGACGTCTTCGTCATCTGGGCACTGGCCACCGCCCAAGACCCACGGCGCGCCAACGTTTGACGGACAAACCGGCCCGCCGGCTGGAGCGCATCGGCGG
>JBIOYB010000158.1:0-11078 GCA_044869915.1 Allorhizocola sp. | reverse complement strand
AGCAGGCCATCTCCGAATGGTATGTGCTCAACATGCTGGAGCTGTCCTGGGGCGGAACCAAGGCGCACACCAACCAGGGCTTCAACATCGGCAAGCCGCCGTACGGCTACCTTGCCGAACGGATGCGCCATCCCGTCAAGATGAAGGCCGAGCAGGGCAAAGCAAAACATCGTCTCGTACCAGATCCAGTCCGCGGACCGGTGGTCACCCAGCTCTTCCTGTGGCGAGCACTGGACCGTCTCGGCTACCAAGCCATCGCCGACAAGCTCAACCTTGATCCCAATAGATACCCGCCGCCCGACCCCATCCTCGGCGAGGGCCGCCGACGGGTCGGCGCCTGGACCGCCAGTAACGTACGCGAGATCCTGGACAACCCCAAGCACACCGGCTACATGGTGTGGAACCGGCGTAAACGGCCACGGCCGGAACGAGGCATCAAGGGCAAGGTCAACCCGCCCAGCGCCTGGGTCTGGTCCGCTGTGCCCACCCACGAACCCTTGGTCACCCGCGAGATCTTCGAGGCCGCCACCACCGTGGGCAGGTTCCGCAAAGGATCCCGCTCCCACGGCCCAAACGGCGACCCCAAAGCGAAAAGAACCTACCTCCTGCGGTCCTACCTGCGCTGCGACCTCTGCGGCCGGCGGGCCTGGGGACACACCGTGCGTACCAGCGCCTACTACCGATGCAGTCCAGACCCGAAAAACCACTCCCACCTGCCCTGGTATCCCAACCATCCCGCCCATGTCGTCGTCCGCGAGGACCGGATCACCGCGCCACTGATGCGCTTCTTCGAGCAGCGCATCTTCGGCGATGGTCGCGAGCATCTCCTCGCTCAGTCGATCAGCGAACCGGAGATCGCCAACGTCCGGGAGGCAAGGTCGACGGCACTCAAGGCTGAGATCGCCAGCCTGCAACAGCGGCAGATGAACCTCCTCCGTGAACTGGAGCAATTCGAACCATCCGGCGACGACGAATTCGACCAGGCATGGCGCTCCGGCATCCAGGCACGCTTTGCCGCCATCCTTGCCGAACAACGGAGGAGGAAGGAACTCCTCGCCGAGCAGGACCGGCAGGAGGAGGCACACTCCTCGGTTGATCTTTCCCTGTTGGAGAAGATCCCGCAGAGCACGATCAATCTCGCTCGCCTTCCCGAAGACAAACAGCGCAGACTCTACGACGCCTTCCACCTGGAACTGTGCTACAACCACATCAATGGCGAGCTGAATCTACGCGTAACGATCACCGCTGACACGGTGGCGGCTCTTGCCGCCACCGTCGAGGCGGCCACCGGAAACACTGAGTCCGGCGAACGATCTCCAAACGCCACGAAAGTGCGTGCGGAGGCTCTGCGTGCCCGGGGCGGGACTCGAACCCGCACGCTCTTGCGAGCAGCCGATTTTAAGTCGGCGGTGTCTGCCATTCCACCACCCGGACCGCGCCGACCTGCGATAACGGGCCGGCTCGGAGGTCAACGTTAGCTTGTCGAGCTACCTTGCCTCCATCGGGTTAGTGGCGCAGGGTTTAAGGTCATGCGGGTGATGAGCACAACGGAAAGGCCGGACTTAGTGGTTTCGCCCACAGTCGGGCCTTCGGCACGGACAGCGCTGCTGCGCAGGTGGCGCGATCCGATCATCTGTTTCGGGTTCGTGCTGCTGGCGCTGTGGTTGACGTTCGGGCTGTGGTCCGATCCGGACACCCGCACGCTGGCGCTCAACCCGGCCGATCAGGTGCTCGTCGAGTGGTTCCTGTCCTACGGCAGCCGCTTCTGGGTGGGCGATTTCAGCCTGGTGAGCGACCGGCTGAACGCGCCCGACGGGATCAACATGCTGACCAACGCGGCCACCGTGGGGTTGGGCGTGGTGTTCGCGCCGATCACTTGGCTGTTCGGCGTGTCAACCACGTTCGCCGTGATCATGGGGTTTAATCTGGCCGCGACGGCGACCGGCTGGTATCTGCTGTTTGTCCGCACGCTGTATGCGAGCCCGTTCGCGGCTGCGGTCGGCGGCTTTTTCTGCGGGTTCGCGCCCGGCATGGTCTCGCAAGCGAACAGCCACCTGCACATGACCGCCCAATGGCTGGTGCCCGCGATGGTCTGGTGTGTGGTCACGCTCTGGCGTGCCGCAGCCGAGGAAGTCGTTGCGGCCAAACGTGTGATCCTGGTGTCCGGCCTGTTGGGGGTGCTGGTCACGGCGCAGGTGTTCATCGGCGAGGAGACCCTGTATCTGACCGCGTTCACGCTCGTGCTCGTCTCGCTCTGCTTCCTCGCGCTGCGCCGCCCGCCCGCCCGCCGGATCGGCCGGATGGCGCTCAGCCTGTCCATCGCGGTCGGCACGGCGATCCCGCTGCTGGCCTATCCGCTGTGGCTGCAATTCCACGGGCCGCAGTCGGTGCCCAACGGCGTGTTCAGCCCGGACTACTTCGTCGCCGATCTGGCCAGCTACGTCGCGATCTCACCCCTGTCGCTCTTCGGCTCGCCCGAGTCTGCCCGCCTGAGCACCGGCGCCGCCGAGTACAACACCTTCCTGGGCTGGCCGCTCGTGCTGCTGATCCTGGTGCTCGTGGTGTGGCTGTATCGCAGGCCGATCGTGCTGCCGGTCTTCCTCGCCGGGCTCGTGATGTGCTGGCTCTCGCTCGGCCCGATGATCGTGATGGATCGCCGGCCGACCGGGCTGTCGGGGCCGTACGAGATGCTCAAGGGTGTTCCGGTGATCGATGGTGCGCTGCCGCTGCGGTTTGCGCTCGTGGCGATCCCGCTGATCGCGGTTTTGCTCGTGCTCGCCATCGACCAGGCGCTCAATTCGGGCAATCAGTGGGTGCGTTGGGCGATACCCATATCGATAGGAATTGCTCTTCTCCCCAGCATCCCGGCTCCTTTGCCCACCACGGATCGTCCCGCGGTGCCCCGGTTTTACGCCGAGGGCCACTGGCGGCAGTGTGCGAGCGAGGGCGACGTGATCGTGCCGGTGCCGCTGCCCACCCCGCCCGAGCCGGAGCCGATGCGCTTCGCGGCCGACCAGAATGCCGCTTTCGGGATGCCGGAGGGCTTCTTCATCGGGCCCTATGGGCGGGGCGGCCGGGCGACCATCGGCACGTGGAAGCGGCCGACGTCGGCGCTGCTCGCGGAGGTCGCCAAGACGGGCAAGCCGGTGGTGATCACGGATCAGATGCGCGAACAGGCACGCATCGATCTGGCCAAATGGGAGGCGAAGTGTGTGGTGCTGACCGCGCACAAGCACCAGGCGCAGCTGCAAGCGACGCTCGTCGATTTGCTCGGGACGGGGGAGACGGTCTCCGACGCCATCATCTGGCGGCTGTAACTGCGCTTGCGTGACGAAGGTAGAACTACGGGTGTGATTCCCCTCATCCTCACGCTGCTCCTCGTGGCGGGCGCCATCGTGCTATTCGTCATCGCACGCCGGGTCGACGTTTCCGCGCTCAACCTGGTAGGCGTCGGCGGCCTCGTGCTCGCCGCGATCATCCTGCTGGCCGCGACGATCACCATCGTGCCCACCCGGAACATCGCCGTGTCCATGGCGTTCGGCCGGCCCACCGGCACGCTCGGCAACGGATTCCACCTGATCGCGCCGTGGGAGACGATCGAGACGTATGACGCGGCGATCCAGACCTTGAAGCTGTCCGGCGAGCAGGGCGACAAGCCCGGCATGCTGGTGCGCCTGGCCAACGCCGCAACGGCGCGCGTGGATGTCACGGTGCAATGGCAGATCGACCCCGACGCCGACATCACCCAGCTGCACCTGGACTACCGCAACTTCGACAACATCCAGGAAAACGTGGTCAAGCGGCAGCTCGCGGGCGCGCTCAACGTCGTCTTCGAGACCTACGACCCGCTGCTCGCCCTCAAACAGGGTCAATCCGGCACGGGCCAGGTCACGCTCGCGCAGCTGGCAGAGAAGGTCCACGCGGAGATGAATCGGATCCTGCCCAGAGGCATGCTGATGCGATCGGTGGTCATCCCACTGATCCGCTTCGATCCGAAGGTGCAGGAGGCACTGGACAAATATCAGCAGACCCTGGCCGAGACCCAGATCGCCGAGCAGCGGCGCAAG
Source organism: Allorhizocola sp. (assembly GCA_044869915.1). GTDB lineage: Bacteria > Actinomycetota > Actinomycetes > Mycobacteriales > Micromonosporaceae > Allorhizocola. Next base: position 7,011 of record JBIOYB010000158.1, on the reverse strand, counting down.
GTGGCCGAACAGCTGAAGGCGGCCAACGACATCCTCGCCTCGGCCAACAACACCCCGGGCGTGCTCTACCAGAACTGTTTGGACCTGACCGAGCGGATGGCCCAGCAAGGCAAGGCGCTGCCCGCGGCCTGGTCATGCGGCGCCCCGCCCACAGCAGTCGTTCCGGTCAGGTGACAACAGGCTCTATCCTTATTGACGTGAAGAGTTCCAACCCGGTGCTGGGCCGCATAAGCGCGGCTGCACAGCAGCCAACGTACTCAGTTCCCGGCGGACCTGCCGGTCAGGGCTATTCCACCTACCCAAGTGCCTTCCCGAGCCCGGTCCAGGCGGCCGCCGGCCGCGATGTGATGACCGTTGACGATGTCGTCGTCAAGACGATCACCCTGATCGTCTTGACGGCCTTGTCGGCGGCGTTCGCGTGGGTCGTCCTTCCCAACAGCCTCATCCCCGTCACCTGGATGGGCGCGATGATCGTCGGGCTGGTGCTCGGCCTGATCATCTCGTTTGCCCAGGTCACCAACCCGATCGTGATCGGCGCCTACGCCGTGGTCGAGGGCCTGTTCCTCGGCGCGGTCAGCGAGGTGTTCGAGGCCCGCTGGTCCGGCATCGTTCCCTCGGCGGTCATCGCCACGCTGAGCGTGTTCGGCGTAATGGCGTTCCTCTACAAGTCACGCATCATCCGGGCGACGCCCAAGTTCATGAAGATCGTCATCGGGGCGGCGGCCGGTCTGGCCATCGTCATGCTGGTGAACTTTGTGATCTATCTAATCAGCGGTTCGGTCGGCCCGCTGCGCGACGGTGGCCCGCTCGCGATCGGCTTCAGCCTCATCTGCATCGTCGTCGCCGCGCTGATGTTCGTGGTGAGCTTCAAGCAGATCGAGGACGGTGTCGCGGCCGGCATGCCCCGCAGATACGGGTGGCTGGGCGCGTTCGGCATCCTGGTCGAGCTCGTCTGGCTGTACCTGGAGTTCCTGCGCCTGCTGTCCTACTTCCAAGAGGATTAGTGGCCGCGCCCCTCAACGATTCGGTGCAGGCCGGTGAGCTGCTCAAGCTCACCGGCCTGATCGTGAATCAGGTGTCACATTGGACGGTCGCCCGCTGGGGCGACCAGGGCGACGCGCTGCATGGGATCATCCAGCGCATCGCCGGTGCCTCGCACGCCGTCCCGTGGCTCGGCCCGACGGCGCTGCCCGATCAGCTGCGCGTCGTGGTCGCAGACGTGATCGAGGCCGGCGACGGCGACGCTATTACCCTTGCTATCAAACAACTTCACGACTTGCGCGGTGACCTTACAACCGTTCGATGATCATAGCCATGCCCTGGCCGCCGCCGACACACATCGTTTCGAGGCCGAAGCGCTTGTCGTGCCATTCAAGGCTGTTTATGAGGGTGCCGGTGATGCGTGCCCCGGTCATGCCGAACGGATGTCCGACCGCGATCGCGCCTCCGTTGATGTTCAGCTTCTCCAGCGGGATGCCGAGCTCCTGATAGGACGGGATCACCTGGGCGGCGAACGCCTCGTTGATCTCGACCAGGTCGATGTCTTCGATCGTCATGCCGGCCTTTTTGAGCGCGTCCCGGGTGGCGCCCACCGGGCCGATGCCCATGATTTCCGGGCTGATCGCGGTCACGCCCGTGGACACGATCCGGGCCAGCGGCTTGATGCCGAGCTCGCGCGCCTTGGCGTCGCTCATGATGACGACCGCCGCGGCGCCGTCGTTGAGCGGGCAGCAGTTGCCGGCCGTGATCCGGCCGTCGGGCCGGAAGACGGGCTTGAGCGTGGCCGTGCCCTCGAGCGTGATGCCCGGCCGCGGACCGTCGTCTTTGGACACCACGGTCCCGTCGGGCAGCGTCACGGGCGTGATCTCGCGGGCCCAGAAGCCGTCGGCGATGGCCTTCTCGGCCAGGTTTTGCGACCGCACACCGAACTCGTCCATCTCCAGCCGCGAGATGTTGCGGATCTGGGCCAGGTTTTCGGCGGTCTGGCCCATCGCCAGGTAGATGTCGGGCAGCCGGCCGTCCTCGCGCGGGTCGGTCCAGTCGGACCCGCCGCCTTCCGCCCGCTTGGCCGACAGCGCACGCGCCTGGGCGAAGCGTGGGTTGTGCCAGCCGCCGCCCACCTTCTCGGCCGCCTCATCGGGCAGGGTGTCGGAGCTGCCGCGCGCGTAACGCGAGACCATCTCCACCCCGGCGCTGACGAACACGTCGCCCTCGCCCGCCTTGATGGCGTGAAAGGCCATGCGTGTGGTCTGCAGCGAGGAGGCGCAGTAGCGGGTCAGCGTGGCGGCGGGCAGGTGGTCGTAGCCCAGCAGCGTGGCCACCACCCGGCCCATGTTGAAGCCCTGTTCGCCGCCGGGCAGGCCGCAGCCAAGGTAGAGGTCGTCGATCAGCCGCGGGTCCAGCTGCGGCACCTTGTCCAGCGCGGTCTGCACGATGGTCGCGGCCAGGTCGTCCGCGCGCAGGTCCTTCAATGAGCCCTTGCCGGCCCGGCCTATCGGCGACCTGGCGGTCGCGACGATCACAGCTTCTGTCATGAGCCCTACCTTACTCGTCGGTAACCAGTTGTCACCTGCGAGCCGGGACAGGATCGTAGGGTGTGCTGCCGCCCGCCTGGGCCGCGGCGTAGAGCGCCTGAAAGTCGGCCTCCGCCATGGACTCCCACGCCGGCGAGTGCGTCACCAGGGGGCGCCCGAGCCGCTGGCCCCACTCGACCAGCGCGTTGCACGCCGGCCGCCGCTGCGCGTCGTAGGCCGTCATCACCTGCGCCCAATCGTCGTGCTCCCGGCAGATCCGTTGCAGCGCAAGGCAGTCCTGCATCGCCTTCATCGCGCCGCCGCCTGTGTGCGGGCGCGCCACGGTCCCGGCATCCCCGGTCAGCAGCACCCGCCCGGAGGCGTAGCAGCCGCTGAGGCAGTCGTAGAGGGGCTGGATCGACACGTGCTCGCCGGCGGTGGCCCGGACGACGTCGGCCAGATGCGGCGAGAGGTGCTCACCGGCCATCCCATCCAGCGCCTTGAGCAGGTCGTCGGGCACCGAACCCGGGGGGAGCGACTGGGGATCGCTGAACTGATAGTGCTCCCCGATGGACCCGTAGATCACCCAGTTGACCTTGGTGCGCCCGTCCACCCCGACCATCCGGTAGAAGTTGCCGTGCCCGCCTGAGAAGCACGCCGTGGTCATCCCCGGCTCGACCGGCTCGGAGAGATCGGCCAGATCGACGTCGCCCCGCCACACGACGTATCCGGCGTAAACCGGCTGCGAACCGGGGTCGACCAGCCCGCGGGTCAGCGAACGGTAGCCATCGGCGCCAATGACCGCGTCGAACCGCTCGACCGAGCCGTCCTCGGTGACCACGGTGACCCCGTCCGCGTCGGGCTCGACCCGGGCGACCGAGGCGGACAGCCGGTAGGCGCCCTCGGGGACGCGGTAGCGCAGCTCCCGCCACACGACGCCCCAGCTGGTGAACAGCGCCGGGAACGGGTGCCGCCAGCGGACGTGGCCCGCGCCCGGGCCGTTGACCACCCACAGGCGCTGCTCGCCTCGGTGGGCGGGCAGCCCGCGAGCCAGATATCCCTCGGCCACCAATTCTTCGAACGCGGCGGATGGGATGCCTATGCCCATCCCGCGTCCCTGCAGATCGCCCCGGCTGCGTTCATAGACGACCACGTCGCAGCCGGATTGCGACAGGGCGATGGCAGCGGCGCACCCGGCGATGCTGCCCCCGATTATTCCTACTCGGCTTCCAGAGATCGACACCCGTACATTCTTATCAGAACGACTCGGGCGGGTCGAGGCCAAAGCTCAGGCCCGCGCCGCCGCCCGCTCCCTGTCTATCGCGTTTTGGAGGTAGCTCTGTCGATGCGGCGCTTCTCGGTCAGCCGGCGAGCCTTGGCCTGAGCGCCGCAGTCTTCCATCGCGCACCAGCGGCGGGAACCGTTGCGGCTGCGGTCGAGGAAGAGCCATCCACAGCCACCCTCGGCGATCGGGCAGGCGCGCAGATGGCGCAGATCGACGGTGCGCAGCAGCTCGACCGTGGCATGCGCGAGCCGATCCGGGATCATGAACGCCGGCGCGGTGCCCACGATCAGGCGAGCTGCCGCATGCGCGTCGCGGTGCGGGACGAGCTCGGACCGCGCCGGCGCGGTGCCCACGATCAGGCGAGCTGCCGCATGCGCGTCGCGGAGCGGGACGAGCTCGGACCGCGCCGCCGCGGCCGCCCATCGAAGCGAAAGACGGTCAAGAGCCGGGCCCGGCTCGGCGCCCGCGAGCACCGCATATGCCGCCTCGCGGACATCGCGCGCGGCGTGCAGCGCCTGCCCGGCCGTGGTGGGTGCGCCGGCCCATGCGTGAGCCACGGTCTGCGCCCCGGCGCGATCGATGAGCTCGATCCGCTCGGCCCATGCCAACAGGTCGGCGGGGGTGCTGAGGTAATCGTGGTGGTCGTGCTGGCCAATCTGTCGTGGGGCCACCGTGTTTATCAGGTCGAGCGCCGGGTGCCCGCCTACGATGCGCAAATCCGCGTTGCGGTCGATGTCCACGTGTGTGAGGCTACCACTGTCATCGAGTTAGATGGAATCATGTGGGGAGGTTGCCATGGTGCCGCATCTGCGGGCCACCGCGACGCTGATCGCGCTGTCGGCCGCGGCGTTCTGTTTCGTGACCGTGGAGGTCCTGCCGATCGGGTTGCTCACCACGATGGCCGGCGACCTCGGCCGCTCCCATGCGCAAATCGGCCTGCTCGTCACGGGCTATGCCGGCGTGGTCGTCATCGCCTCGTTCCCGCTGACCAGGCTCACCCACCGGATGCCCCGCCGGCATCTGTTCGCCGCCACGCTCGGTCTGTTCACCGCGGCGACCGTCCTCACCGCGCTCGCGCGGACCTATGAGGTCCTGTCCGCCGCGCGGTTGATCACGGCGCTCACCCAGGCTGTGTTCTGGTCCATCGCCACTCCCGCGGCGGCCGGACTGTTCCCACCGCAGGTGCGCGGCCGCATGGTCGCCCGGTTGGCGATCGGCGCCGCCCTGGCTCCCTTGCTTGGCATCCCGGCCGGCACCTGGCTCGGGCAGCAGGCCGGCTGGCGCGCCGCGTTTGTGGCCATGGCCGTGCTCTGCCTGGCCACGTGCGTCGCGGTGACCGTGCTGATGCCGACGCTCGCGCCGCAGGACGGCGGTGCGGCACGGGGCACGGCTCCGGACCGCCGTCGTTATTGGATCCTCTTCATCGTCACCGTGCTCGGCGTCGCCGGCTCGCTGACCGCCTACACCTACATCACGCCATTCCTGCTCGAGGTGAGCGGCTTCGGCCCCGCGTCGCTCGGGCCCCTGCTGCTCGTTTCGGGGATTGCCGGCCTCGTCGGCGCCGTCTCGATCGGCCCGGTCCTCGATCGGCGTCCGCGAGCGGGGATGGTCGTCCCGCTCGTGCTGATGGCCGGTGCCCTGATCGGCCTGTTCGCCCTCGGCACGGCGAAGCTTCCGGCGATCATCATGGTGGCCGTGACGGGCCTGGCCTACAGCGCGCTCGCCCCGGCCATCGGGCATCGCACGCTGCAGGTCGCGCCGGGCAGCACCGACATCGCGGCGGCGGGCATCAGTTCGGCGTTCAACGTCGGCATCGCGGCCGGCTCTCTCCTTGGCGGCGTGCTGATCACCGGCGCCGGGGTCCGCAGCATCGCCCTCGCCGGAGCCCTGCTCGTCGGCGCGGCACTCGCCATCACCCTGAGCGAAACGATCTTCGCCGGTCGGTCGGCGTCGCGGCGGGAGGAGGTTGCAACCGGCGTGCAGGCGCGGTGCAGTCAGCCAGCTTGATGATGGCGCTTATGCGTCGACGAATCGATGGGTTCTTGGCCGCCCTGCTGGTGATGCCGGTGGCGGCCGTCGCGATTGGAGGGACGCCGGCACATGCGGCGGCGCCCTCGGTGAGCTGCCTATCCGTGGCGGGGGACGACGATGCCGCGGCCGTGATGGCCAAGGCATGCGGAGTGCGGGTGGCGGTGGAGTCGGCGCGAACCGAATACACCGAGACTTTCGCCGAGCCCGGCGGTGGCCAATCGATGGAGGTCTCCGTCGTGCCGCAGCGGGCCAAGCGGCTCGACGGCTCATGGGGGGCCATCGACACCGGCCTGCGACGGATCGGGGGAGGCTGGGCGCCGGTGGCGGCCGCTTCGGCCGTGCGCTTTTCCGACGGCGGCAGCGGCCCGTTCGTGACCATGTCGCACCAGGGCCATACGTTCACGATGTCGTGGCCGGACCCGCTGCCGGCACCGGTGGTTTCCGCGGACTCCGCCACCTACCGGGAGGTCCTGCCGGACACCGATCTCGTGGTGCGCGCGACCGACACCGGCTTCAGCCACCTGCTCGTCGTCAAGTCGGCGCGGGCCGCGGCCGACCCGAGGGTGCGGCAGGCGCGCTACACGCTCGGCGGCACCGCCACGCTGAAGTCCACTGTGGAGGGTGGGCTGGTCGCCGAGGCGGGTGGGGTGCTGGTCGCCACGGCCGACGAGGCGCTCATGTGGGACTCCACGCCGCAGCGCCGATATGGCAAGGTGGCCGCCCAGGTGACGGGCAACGAGCTCGTGCTCACACCGGAGGCCGACTTGCTGGCGAACGGCCAGTACCCGATAAGTGTCGATCCTTTGTTTGTCACGGGTCAAAACCAGTGGGCCTATGCGACTTCCACCAACGAAAACGGCCCCACCACCGACGGCAAGATCGCCGCGGGTGATCCGAGTCCTGCCGCGCCCGCGCTGCGCGTGGGCAACGATCCGGGGACCAGCCGGACGTATCGCAGCTTCCTGCGCTTCCCGATCGGCACCGTGGCGCACAAGCAGGTCCTGACCGCGAAGATCTCGGGCCGGGTGGACCACACGTGGAAGTGCACCGACAACCGGCCGAACTACTTCTACCGCACCGCCGGCATCTCGGCGACGCCGCGCCAGGCGTGGCCCGTCACCTGGGCGGCCACCTTGCCATATCGGCGCTGCGGCGTGGAGTCCCACATGAGCGCCTCGTCGG
>JBIOYB010000157.1:0-7229 GCA_044869915.1 Allorhizocola sp. | reverse complement strand
CCCTGCGCATACCAAACCGGCTTGCGCCCGAGCGGGGTTTCCTTGCGCAGCCAGGTCAAGCGGTCCATGCGGGACGCGCGGCGATCCTGCCACTGCCGCAGTCGGTCTTCGGCCATTGCCATACGTAACGGCTTACCAGACGGGTATAACTTTGTCGCCTGTCAGAACGACGACAGTTGCCCATGCGACGATCTCCGGTGTGGACGCTCTCGCGATGGTGATGGCCGACCCGCGGCGTGCGCTCGCCCAGGCACTGTCTGACTTGAAGGACGCGCGCGAGCCGGTCGACCGGGCGCAGGCGCTGCGGGTCATGGGCCTCGCGGCACGCGAACTGTCCGACGCGACGCAGGCCGCGCGACACCTGCGCGGCTCGATCGCGGTCGCCGCGCGCCACGGGCTCGACCAGCTGGCCGGCGAGTCGCGGATGAGCCTCGCACTGGTGCTCGACGACCTGGGCCGGCCGCGCGCCGCGCTGCAGGAGATCGATCGCGCGCTGGCGCTGCTGAAGGGCCTGCCCAAGGCGCGGGCCCGGATGCAGCAGGGCATCCTGCTGCGCCGGGTGGGGCGGGAGGCCGAAGCCCTTGGGGCATACGGTGAAGCACTCACCAGCTTCCGCCGCCACGGCGACCGGCTGTGGCAGGCGCGTGCGCTGACCAACCGGGGCGTGCTGCAGGCCTATCGGGGCGCGTTGGGGCAGGCGCGGGCCGATCTCAACCGGGCCGAGGGGCTCTACAGCGAGCTGGGGTTGACCGCGGCCGTGGCGCAGGTGCAGCACAACCTGGGTTTCGTCGCGGCGCAGGGTGGGCACATCGTGGCCGCTTTGGACTGGTACGACCGGGCTGACGAGCATTTCCAGCGCAGTGGCGGGCGGCCGGCGGTGGCGCTCATCGACCGGGCCGAGCTGCTGCTGGCGGCGCGGCTGCTGCCCGAGGCGATGCGGGCGGCGCGGGACGCGGTCGAGGCGGCGGTCGGGGCGCGGCTGGGTTCGCTTGTGCCGCATGCCCGGCTGCTGCTGGCGCAGGCCGCGCTCGCGGCGGGCGACCTGCCGACGGCGCGGGTGACGGCACGGCTCGCGGAGCGGGCCTTCCGGCGGCAGCACCGCGACCGGTGGGCGGTGCTGGCCCGGTATGTGGCGTCCTATCACGACACTCCGGCGCGGTTGCGGGCGGTGGCTTCCTCGTTGGAGGCGGCGGGGTGGGCGGAGCAGGCGCTGCAGGCACAATTGGATGCCGGGGTCTCCAACCTGGACGTCAAGGTGCGCGGGCCGGTACGGCTAAGGATCCGGGCATGGCACGCCATCGCGCTGAGCCGGATGCACGCGGGCGACGCGCGCGGGGCCAAGCGGGCGCTGCGGGCCGGGCTCGAGCTGGTGGATCAATATCGGGCCACGTTCGGCGCCACCGAGCTGCGCGTGCTGAGCTCAGCCGAGGGCGCGGGCATGGCCGAGCTGGGCATCCGGCTGGCGGTGCGCGACGGCGGGCCGCGGCAAGTGCTCGAGTGGGCAGAACGGTGGCGGTCGGCGTCGCTGCGGCTGCCGCCGCCGCGCGACCCGTCGATCGTCAAGGAGCTGGCCCAGCTGCGGTATGTAGCGTCCGAGTTGGAGGGCAGTGCCCACTCCGTGCGGCGGGCGCAGCTGCTGCGGCGGCAGCACGCGCTGGAGGAGACGGTGCGGGGGCGGACGTGGCGATCGTCGGGGCACGGGTCCACTGTCGACGGCGGTTCGGTGGAGGAGGTCCTGGCGGCGCTCGGTGAACGGGCGCTGTTGGAGATCGTCGAGGTCGACGGGCGGCTGGTGGGCGTCGCCGCGGCCGGCGGGCGACTGCGGCTGGCCGAGCTCGGACGCACCGAGGTCGTGGCGCGGGAGAGCGCGGCGCTTTCGTTCGCGATGCGGCGGCTCGTGCTGCGGCACGGATCCGCGGCCTCGCTCGCGGCCGCTTCGGCTGCCGCGCGACACGCGTTGGGGGTGCTTGACGGGCTGCTGCTGGCGCCCGTGCGGGAATGGCTGGGCGAGCGGGAGCTGGTGGTCGTGCCGACCGGGCCGCTGCTCGCGCTGCCGTGGTCGGCGCTGCCGGGGTGCGGCGGCGAGCGGGCCGTGACCGTCGCGCCTTCCGCGTTCGCGTGGTGGCGTGCCGTTGAGCGCAGGGCCAGCGGGGACGGCCGGACGGTGCTGGTCGCCGCGCCCCGGCCGGCGGCGGCGGTGGACGAGGTGGAGGCTCTGCCCGGTACCCAAAAAATATTGAAGGGAACCGTCCATTCCGTATTGTCCGCAATGGAGGGTGCGAGCTGCGCCCACATCGCGGCGCACGGGGTCTTCCGCTCCGACAACCCGCTGTTTTCGTATCTGAGCATGGCGGACGGCCCGCTGACCGTCCATGATCTGACCACATTGGACACCGTGCCGGGGTTGATCGTGCTGTCCGCGTGCGATACGGGGCTGTCGGCCGTGCACCCGGGCGATGAGCTGATGGGCCTGACGGCCGCGCTGCTCAGCGCCGGGACGCGCACGCTGATCGGCAGCATCGGTCCGGTGGCCGACACTGTCACGCGGGAGTTGATGATCCGGTTGCATCGGCTCCTCGCCCAGGGGATACCGCCCGCCGCGGCCCTGGCTGCCGCCCGGCGCGAGGCCGACCCGCACGACTGGGCGACAGCGCACAGCTTCACCTGCTTCGGCGGCGGCCGGTAACCTCCGCCGCCACCCCCTCGCCTCCGTCGCCTTCGCCGCCACCCGCCTCGTCTCCGCAGCCCGCCTCGTCTCCGTCGCCTTCGCCGCCACCCGCCTCGCCTTCGCAGCCCGCGTCGTTTCCGCCACCCCCTCGCCTCCGCAGCCGCCTCGCCTCCGCAGCCGGCGCGGCATCCGCAATCTCCGCGGCCTTCGCGGCCGGATGAGCGAGCGGGCACCGATGCGGCTCGCGCTGCCGGGCGGGAGATCGTCGGGTTTCGGCGGCGATACCGTCGCCGAGCCGACATCGAAGCATGTATCAGCGCGGGTGGTAGCGCGCTCTGTCCAAGCATGCGTGAACCGAATCCGATCGGCCCCCTCGCCCGGGCCACCACGATGCTGCTTTCGCGGCTGGAAGCGGCCGGTGTGCCGGTCCAACTGCGCCAGCCGTCCAATGAGGACAGTGAGGCGTATGTTGGGGCGTGGCCGGTGTCACTGCTGCCGGAAACGTTGCCTGGTAACGGTGGTCCGCTTCGCCTGCGGCTACGTTTCCTAGTATACGTCGGCGGTGGCGCCGCGTCGCCCGGGTTGGAACTACTGGATCGGGTTCTCACCAAAGAGCCGCTTTATCTGGTACCGGCGGAAGTCCCCGATTCCCTGTGGCAGGCGATCGGGGCCCGGCTGCGGCCGGCGCTGCTCTTTGATGTTCCGGTTCACGCCGAATGGCCCGGGGACCCCCCGCCCCGGGTGACCGCGTTGCCCAGGATCGTCGCAGCCTCCTTGCGAGACGTGTCCGGGCTCGTGGTCGCACCGGGCGGCGTGCCGCTCGTCGGGATGCGTGTGGCGGTCGCAGACGGCACGGTCACCGCGCACACCGACGGCCAGGGGCGGTTCACGCTGCCCGGTGTTCTCGCCGGACAGCCGGTGCGGCTCGTGGTAACGGGTCGCGGTCTGTATTTGCACGCCACAGTCGACGCCTCGTCGCACGACGAGCCCGTCGTCATCACCTGTGAGATCTAGGAGGTCAGTTCATGCCCATGTATTCCTCTCCCGGCATCTATGTCGAGGAGGTACCCGGCGGCAGCAGACCGATCGAGGCCGTTGGTACCAGTACCGCGGGCTTCGTCGGCACCGCGCCGGACACGAACGCCCGCCGCAACGAGGCGGTCGCCATCAACAGTTGGTCGGAGTTCCTGCGCATCTTCGTCGGGGAAAGCCAGACCAGCACGTCGCTTTCGCGGGCGGTTTACGGTTTCTACGACAACGGCGGCGGGCGATGCTACGTCGTGAACATCCCGCCGGGAGAGCCGTTGGCCGGCAAGGGCCGCCAGCGCAGTGGGCTGCGGCTGCTCGAGGCGATCGACGAGATCGCGATCGTGGCGGCGCCGGGCTACACGGATCCGGCATCCTATGAGGACCTGTTGGCGCACTGCGAGCTGATGGGCGACCGGATGGCCATTTTGGACGGTCCGGAGTCGGTCGGCGATGTCGAGCGGCTGACCCGGGTCGGGTCGACACAAGCGCCGAAGCCCGCTTCGAAGAAGGGCGACGGAGACGCGCCCGCGACGGGGGCCGCGCCTGCGGCCGATGACAACAACGGCCTGCGCCCGCGGCAGTCCGACTACGGCACGTTCTATGTGCCGTGGCTCGTGGTGCGGGACTCGCTGTCGGGCGAGATGACCAGCACGCCGCCGAGCGGGCACATGGCTGGGATTTGGGCGCGCACCGACACCTTGCGGGGCGTGCACAAGGCGCCGGCCAACGAGCCCGTGCGCGGCGCGGTGGACCTGACGTATCGGGTCACGAAGGTCGAGCAGGACGTGCTGAACCCGGCCGGTGTCAACTGCATCCGGCACTTCCCGGCGGAGGGGATCCGGGTGTGGGGCGCGCGCACACTGGCCGCGTCGGCCAGCGAGTGGCGCTACCTGAACGTGCGCCGGCTGTTCAACATGCTCAAGGAGTCCATTGCGGACGGTACACGGTGGATCGTGTTCGAGCCCAACGACAACCTGCTGTGGAAGTCGATCCGGCGTGATGTGTCGGCGTTTTTGACGCGGGTGTGGCGCGACGGTGCCCTGCAGGGGCGTACGCCGCAGGAGGCCTTCTTCGTCAAGTGCGACGAGGAGACCAACCCGGCCGAGGTCCGGGATGCCGGGCAGGTCGTGACGCTGATCGGCGTCGCGCCGGTGAAGCCGGCCGAGTTCGTCATCTTCAAGATCAGCCAGTCGTCTGGCACCGACCAGGCAGGAGCCTGACATGCCCGAGATCACAGCCCGCCCTGCCGCGCAGCCAGGAAACCTGGTCGATCCGTATCGGGCGTACAACTTCAAGCTGCTCGTCAACGGCGTGACCGAGGGTCATTTCACCGAGGTGGGCGGCCTGGGTGTACGCGTGGAAAACATCGCCTACCGCGAGGCCGGAAACAACTCTGTGGTGCGGGCCATCCCGGGCAGGGTCACCTATTTGCCGGTGACTCTCCGCTTCGGCCTGACCTCGTCGGCCGAGCTGTGGGAGTGGCTGATGACCGCGGTGGACGGAAAGGTCAGCCGCCGCAACGTTTCGATCGTCATGCTCGACAGTTCGGGTGCGGCCGAGGCGCTGCGCTGGAACCTCGTCAACGCGTGGCCGCAGGAGTGGTACGGGGCCCCGCTCGACGCGCTCAGCCGCGAGCTGGCTGTCGAGACGCTTGTCCTTGCACACGACGGAATCCAGCGGGAGACCAGCAATGTCGGCGTGGCTGCGGCGTAACCTGCCCGGCTGGCTCGCAAGCCGCATCCAGCACACCGGCCGTCCCGACTCTGCCGGCCGTGGTGCCGGCGGAGCGGGCGGCCGGTGGGCCGGTGGGCCGGGTGACCCCCAACCGGGCCCGGGTTCGGGCTCGGGTTCGGGTTCGGACCCAGCCGCGCGCGACACAGCGTCCACTCACGACTCTTCCGCCAGTATGGCCGCTGCCGCTGCCGCAGCCGCCGGCGCCACAGCCGCAGCCGCCGGCGCCACAGCCACAGCCGCCCGCGCCGCAGCCGCTGCCGGCGCCACAGCTACAGCCGCCCGCGCCGCAGCCGCAGCCGCAGCAGCCGGCGCCAAGGCCACGGCCGTGGTCACCAGCCGACCGTCCGTCCCCGGCTTGGCGACTGCGGGCACAGGCTGGGCTGCCATCGCGTCGACGGAAGGCACGCTCAGCGAGCAGCTGCCCGTTACCGGCCCATTGCTCGTCCAGGGCACACCCGCCGACGAAATGCTCATGCAACACACAGCCTCCGACGGCGCGGTCGTGCAGCACGAGTCGACGGAAGTTGCATCAACCGTGCGTGCGCCTGCGGAAGGCGCGCACTCGGCGCACGTCAACACTCACGCCCACACTCACTCACACCACCGACGTACGCAGGCGCACGCAGACCACGTGCCTGCCCAACGCATACCGGCAGATCGCACGGTCGCGACCCCCGGCATGCCCAGCGCGCCTAACGCACGTGGCATCCATAACGCAATCGGCGCGCCCGACGCACCGGGCATAGTTTCCGCCGCAGCGCCAACCGGCTCGCGTGTCTTAGGCGACCCGGGCACGGACCCGGGCGTCACCGGATCGCGCGCAGTAAGTGACTCGGACACCGTTGCCGCGAGCACAAGCTTTGCCGCGTCTGCCGACAGTGACGAGCCATGGCACGGTCAGACGGACGATCCAACCGACGATCCAACGCACGATCCAACGTCGACGAGCTCCGCCGCGCGCACGGAGCCCGGACGACCGTCACCATTTGCTTCCAAAATTGGCCACCAAACGGCCTCACCCCCATCGTGGACTTCGTCTTGCCGAGAATGCTCCGCGCACGCGGCCGCACCTTGCGCGAGACACACCGCCAACATTGCCAACACTGTGCACAGAACCGGGGATCGGACTCCGGAATCCAATCACCACGTCGACTCCGACCTTACGCCCGCATTCCCTTGGCCTACAACGGATCACGATCACTCTTCGATGTGGCCAACGACACCGTCGCAATCCCCCTGGCCCCGACAGAGCGCACCGGCGCACCGCAACATAGTGGGTCCAGACCCCTTGACGGCGGGCTATATTCACGCCCTTGCGCGTCGCGACGCCGCGGACATGAAGGAAACCGCGCCCATACGCGAGGCGGAAATGATCGGCCGGGTCGCCGAGCCCACCAAAGCAGCGAACACTCCGAAGACTGTGCAGCAATCAGACGCAGCGCCGCAATCAGATGCGGCACGGTCGAATGCCGCCGGCTGGTGGCGTTCGGCGCAACGAGCTGTTGCGGCGGCGTGGCAAGGCGTGGTCAGGCGGCCCAGGCCCGATGGGCTGCAAGGCGTGGTCAGGCGGCCCAGCCCGGATGGGCGGCAAGGAGTCGCGACCGGTGAGGACGGCGGACGAGGCCAGCACCACGGTCGAGTCCAGGACGACGGACGAGGCCAGCAACACGGTCTAGTCCAGGACAACGGACGCAACCAGGAAAACGGCTACAGCGAGAACGACGGTCGCGGCGATGACGAAGGCTGGACAGCGGCAGCGCAGCGATTCGGTGTAAGAGATGCGGATGCGGCCGGACGG
>JBIOYB010000156.1:0-2480 GCA_044869915.1 Allorhizocola sp. | reverse complement strand
GCGTTCCTCCTGCTCGCCCTGTTCGCCGAGATGGAGCGCGTCTTCACCGCCGAACGCGCCGCCCACGCGCGCGCCGTCGCCCAAGCCGCCAGGCGCCGCATTGGACGCCCCGTGGCCCATCCCGAAGACAAGATCGAGTACGCCCGGCTGCTCAAGGACCAGGGCGTCAGCCTCGGCCAGATCGCTGCCAAGACCGGCATCCCCAAGACCTCCCTGCACCGCTACCTCGACCCAGCCCGGCAGTCAGCGCCTGACTGAACAGATTGCTCCAACCGGGGGTCTGGGGAACATCGGGGACGGGTCCTTGCGGCCTTTGCCGCACCAGCCTCGTTGGTGTTCCGTGCTGGATCAGGCGGCGCGGCCGGCCTTGAGTGAGGCCGCGGTGTCGACGGCGCGCCGGGCCTGGTAACGGGCCGCCTGCAAGGCCACGTCACTGGGTGGGCCATCGCCGGCCACGTGGGAGGTGCCGTAGGGATTGCCTGACTGGAACTGGACGGGGTCGGTGTAGCCGGGGGGCACGATGATGCCGCCCCAGTGGTGGAACACATTCCCCAGCGCCAGGAGGGTGGCTTCCTGTCCGCCGTGGGCCGTGTTGGAGGCGGTGAAAGCCGAGTACACCTTGTCGGCGAGTCCGCCCTGCGCCCACAGGGGGCCGGTGGTGTCGATGAACGCCTTGAGCTGGCTGGCTACGTTGCCGAAGCGTGTGGGGGTACCGAACAGCACCGCGTCGGCCCAGGCCAGGTCGTCGAGGCTGGCCTCGGCGACGTCGGCGGTGTCCTGGAGGTGTTGGCCCCAGGCCGGCCTGGCGCTGATCGCCTCTGGTGGGGCCAGTTCGGCGACCTTGCGCAGTCGCACATGTGCGCCGGCCTTTACCGCGCCCTCGGCGGCGGCTTGCGCCAAGGCGTGCACGGTGCCGGTGGCGCTGTAGTAGATGATCGCGGCGTTCACGGGTTCCATGATCGATTTCTCTTTGTCACGTGCTTGTCAGATGCCGCGCTGGGTCAATCGGTGAAGGACTGGGGCCGAAGCGGCCCCACGCCACGAGGACGGCCAGGCATGGCAAGCCAAGGACATCGACGCCCTCATCGGCCTCCTCGACCCCCGCGCCACGGCGACCGGCGACGGTGGCGGCCTCGTCAGCGCCGTGCTCCGCCCGATCGAAGGCGCCGAGCAGATCGCGCGCTTCTTCGTCGATCGGGCCAGTGCGGTACCCAACGTGACGATCCTGGAGCGTACGGTCAACGGCCAGCCCGATCTGGTGGCTCAGCAAGATGGCGTCACCGTGGCGGTGCTGGCGTTCGACGTCGCAGGCGGGCGGATCAAGCACATCTGGGCAATACGCAACCCCGACAAGCTCCGGCCCTGGCCCTGGACGACGGGCTGACACGCGCCTCCGCACCATCGGGTCCGCTGCCAGCTGTCGATGCCTGGAGGCAACAGCCGTTATGCGCGGGTGCCGTGGTCGCGGCCGATCACTGGGTATGGGCACCGGGCTGCACGATCTGCGCTGGCGGGGGATGGCCCTATGATGATCTTCCAGCGTTCGGTTGGGCGACGGTAGCGTGCTGGCTCACGCCAAGCCCCCTTCGATGAAGACGCGGGTGAGTTCCTCGAGGTGATGGCGGGTGGCAGCGGGAACGTCACGCAGGGGCCCTTGCCCGGTGAGCACGGCCAGCCCGTGCACCGTGGACCAGATGGGGTACTCGATCCCGGCGCGGCGCCGCCGGTTGAGCACGCCGGCGTCGGCCAGTTCGTCGAGTACAGCGCGGAGCTGATCCAGGGGCATGGGGTCCTGCCCGGTCCCGCCGTCCGGAGCGCCGTAGGCGTGCTGCTGGGGCAGGGCGAACGCGGTGGCGAACAGCCCCGGCTCCTCGCGGGCGAACTCCAGGTAGGCCGCACCGATCGCGCGCAGCCGGCGGCGGGCCGCGGCGGGATCGCCGTGCTTGCCGCGCACGCGGGCGACACCAGCGGCCATGCGGGCGGCGAGTTCGCGCAATGCCGCCGTGCAGACCGCGGCGAGGAGCTCGTCACGGTCGGCGAAGTGCCGGTAGGCGGCGTTGGGCACCACGCCCACCATCCGGGTCGCTTCCCGGAGCACGACGGCGTCCGGGCCACCGGCCCGTGCCAGCTCGAGCCCGGCGGCGACCAGGCCGTCGCGGACGGCACCGCGCGGGCGCCGCCGCCTGGTCCCGGTTCTCTCACCTGCTGATCCGTCGGTCGTCACGAACGACAAATTAGTGGACAGCATCCACTAGCGCAAGTATGGTGGACACCGTCCACTAACTAGTGGCGCTGTCCACCAACTGGACCAGGGAGGCTCTGATGAGCAGGAACGAGACGGCAGGGTTGCCGCGGCAGGACCGGGCGCTGGTGACGGCGGCGGAGTGGTTCGCCGGCGGTCAGCGGATTTGGTACGACCCGAAATCTGGCCCTTCTGCTGTATCCGTGGGTGAGCTGATGCAACGATCGTCCGTATAGCC
>JBIOYB010000155.1:0-4138 GCA_044869915.1 Allorhizocola sp. | reverse complement strand
CCGCGGTCGCCCGGCTGCCGATGCGGTCGGCCTCGCGCTGCTCGCTGCCGGCGGCTCGGACGGTCCGGATTGCGCTGAGCGCACGCTCCAGGTCGGCCATCATCTCGCCGCTGGAGTGCTGGCTGCGCAGTGAGGCGGCCCGGATCCCGCGCAGCACCGAAGAGACGATCACCCCACCCGCGGCGACGAGGGTGGCGACGATCACGAAGAGGATCCAGTCAAGCCAGATCATCAGCGCGACCGCGCCGACCAGGCCGATGACGCCGGTCACGGCATCGGCGAATCCCTCGGCGACGACCCGGCGCAGCGCGGTGCTGTCGGTGCTGGCGCGCGAGATGAGGTCGCCCACCCGGTGCCTGTCGTACGCCGGCATGCTCAGTCGCAGCAGGTGGTGGACGAGATTCAGCCGGATCCCGAGCACGACGCCTTCGCTCGTCCGCGTGAGCACGTACCGGCCAAGCGCTTGGACGAGGGCTTGGCCGACGAACAGCGCGATCAGCACCAGAATGGCGCTCCAGAGGATCGGTCCGGCCGTCGCCGAGTCGATCACCTTCTTGACCAGCAGAGGCTGCACGACACCCAATGCCGAGGCCGCCAGCGTGAGGGTCACCGCGGCGGTGATCGATCTGCGGTGTCCCCGCACGATCGGGAGAAGGTCCCGCAACCGGGCCCGGTTTCCGGTCTCCTTGCGCTGCTTGGAAGGGATCATCTCGTCCGCTCGGGAGCGCCGGCTAGGGCACGGTGAAGAAGGTGCGGAAGTAATCCGGGGGATAGGGCTCGTCGACCGGTACTCCGTCGGCCTCCACCCAGGCGTGCGCGCCGAACGGCGGGACGCGCCGGGCTCCGACGCACCAGGTCGGCCATCGGCCGCGGAGCCGGCAGAGCAGGATCGTGGCGAGCGATCGTGGCAGACACCCCTCCCGTGCCCCGCACACGAGGCTCACGGCCACCACGGTGTCCCGGGCGGCCTTCGCCTGCTCGAAGGTCGCCGGCTTCGTCCCCCGGCGCAGCCAGCCGAGCACGGTCCGGATTCGACCGGGGGGCTGCGTGGCGAGCAGCCTGGCGGCGGCTACCGCGAGGCGGCCGAGAATCCGACGCGGGAGAGCTAATGAACGAGGGTCGTGGAAGACGACCTCCGGCGTGCTCATGGCGTCGTCCTCTCCGGCCGCGGGTCGTCAGGCACCACCCCGGTCGGCGCAACGTGGCGAACGAGCCCGGCCGCCCGCAGCCCGTCGACGAGTTCCTGCACATCCCGGCCGGCGCTGTCCAGGTCCACGGCGTACTGCTCGGTGAGGTCGTCCGCCGCCCGGGCAGCGGTTCCACCGGCCAGCAGCGCCCGCAGGACCAGGGCGCCAGTCGGGTTGAGGTTCCAATACTGGCCGCTGTCCTCATCGAGCAGCGCGATTCCGTATTCGGTGTCGACCATCGACACCCCATCGCGCAGTGTGAGCATCGTTTGCCACCTCCTCAGCGTGGAACGGTTGCGGTTTGGATGGCGCGCAGCCACATCTCGCACGCCACGGTCTGGTAGAGCCCACCGACCTGAAGAGCCGGCGGCAGCGGCCGCGTGCATGTCTCGCGCAAAGCGGTCGCGTCGATCAGGCCCAGCCGCGCCAGCCGGGAGTCCTCGGACAGCGCGAGCAGGTCAGCGCGGTGCTGTCGCATCCCGGGGTCCTCGTCGCACGTGCCGTTGGCCTTCGTGGAGCGGGCCAGGCTCTCGTCGGGGACAATCCCCCGCATCGCCTCGATGATGAGCGGCTTGTACCGCCAGGGCGTGATCCTCTCCTGCGGCTGCACCGCGAGGCCCGCTTCGATCACGCGGTCGTCGTAGTAGGGCGCGGCGGCCGCGACGCCGCTACGGGCGGCGATCTGGCCGAACTGGCGGGCGATGCGGGACACGAACCGCATCGTCTCCAGCTCCCGGTGTTGCCCTCGCTCCTTGGCGAGTGGCTCGGTGGTGTTCGCCGCGGCACGGATCAGCTCTCGTACCGCCTCCACCGCGTCCGGGCTGGCCCACGGCGGCAGCCGGGGCTCGAAGCCCCACCCGAGCAGCGGCGCCTGCAGCGGCTGCGCCGGTGCGGTGAGGCCCTCGGCGACGTCGCGCAGCCATGCGCGATACGGGCGCGTGTCACGCAACTGCCGCAGCATCTCGCCACGCGGCCACCGATACTTGGCGGCGAAGCCCCGCAGGTGCCTCAAGGCGATCGCCGGCCTGCTCCGCAGCAGCGAGTGCAGGTGGGCCAACGAGCCGTAGAGCAGCTCGTCGCCGCCAAAGCCGGTCAGGTGCACCTGCGAGCCGCGCATGGCCGCTCGCCGCACGATGATGAGCCACCGCTCGCGATCGACCGCGGCGGCACACGGCTCGTCGAGGCGGTCGTCCATATCGAGGACGCCGTGGTAGACCAACGGCATCTCGCTCGCGGGGATGACGTGGTGCTCGATATTGCTAAAGCCGGCGACCGTTCGGGCAGCCCAGTGCACGTCATCGGCGAAGGGATCCGGGCTCGCCGCGGTGTAGGCGACGACCCTGGCCCCGCCGCGCGCGGCCACGCAGCACACCGCGGTCGAGTCCAAGCCACCGAGATCACAGCTGACGAGCGCGCGATTCCGGACGCGGGCGTCGACCGCGGCCGACAGCGCCTCGCGCAGCACCGGCGCGCCCTCGGCCATCGGCACGACCGGCTCCGGGGGTGCCCACCACTTGACCAGTCGTTCCGGCCCGTGGCCATCGAGCACCAGGTAGCGGTCGGTCGGCACGAGCGCCACGCCCCGCCACACCGACTCCCCGGCAAGCGGATACAGGATCGGCGGCTCGAGCAGGTGGAGCGCCAGACGCTGCTCGTCGACCCCGGCGTCGAGCAGGCCGGCCAGCACGTCGGCTCTGTCGGACGCGATCGTCGCGCCATCGATCCCGGCGTGGAACACCCGCCGGATGCCGGTGACGGTCCCCTGCACCCGTACGCGTCCGGCGACCGAGGCAATCAGATGCGAGCTGCCGACGAGCGAGGCGGCGAACCGGTCGATGTCGGCGACGGCCCTGATCCGGGCAGCGACCTTCGATAGGCGGCCGGCGCTGATCGCGTGCTGGCCGATCACCGCGAGCTTCGCGTCTCCCGCTGCGCCGACGGTGGCGGCGTCTTCGGGCCACCGCCCAAGGAGCCATGGGCGACCGGATGGGTGGCTGATCTCATGTACTGCGTGAGCTCGTAAGACGGCGCCGACCGGCCCGGCCGACTCGCAGTCTGGAAGCGCCACAAACCATGGTGACTCAATACGAAGATCGGCGAAAGTGAGCATGCGCAATTGGCCTCTAATGGTTGAGTAGCGGCGCGCGGCGCCTGACGTTCGGGTGGTGGTCGCGATCCATCGCCACCACCACCCGGCCTGTTCCCGGTCGGCTCAGAACGTCAGCCCAAGTCCGTCGAATCCGGGAACAGCGATCGCGTCAACTCAATCGGTCAGATGAGCTGGTGGCGGAACAGGACGTCCCGCGGGCCGGAGCCACCCAGCCCCGTCATGGCGGCGAAGGAGCCGGCCAGCGTCAGCGTCGGACGCTCATAGGCACGCATGTTCTCCCCTTTCGTGAGAGAGGTTGACTTGGGTTCCCTGCACGCGTCGTCCTTGACCCTTGTGCACCGGCGCAACAATAAGGTTCCCGGTGTATCGAGGCCGGCAACTCGCGATGCGGGCCTGAAATTCGGTGCTTCGGCGGCCACGACGTGTGCCCTGAACGGGCCGCCAAGCCGGCCGATCTCGACAACCCGAGCCGCCGGAGTCGGCCTTCGCGCCTGGCCGTGGCGACGTGAAGCGCGGCTAGCGCGCCGTCAGGCGTGCCTCAGTCCGGGGCTCCGGACCGTTGGACGATTGGCCGCTGCGTTGCCGAAGTCGGCCAGTTGCGGTCGCCGAGTAGGTCACCGATCGTGGGCTCAAAAGGGCAAGAAAGTTAGGCCCCGCTCGCCGGTTTATGCACCTGTACTCAGCGGGGAAACGGACTCTCGCGCCGCGGTGCGACGCGGCGATAGAGAACGTTCTCGGTCAGGGCTCACACACGTGGGTTCCGTGTCGGAAGGGGGCGATGGTGACGTAGGACCCACTCGTTGGGCCGGGGCAGCCCATGCTTGCCCGTGGCATCAAACCG
>JBIOYB010000154.1:0-27885 GCA_044869915.1 Allorhizocola sp. | reverse complement strand
GAGCACGGCCGCCGCGGCGGCCGCGTAGTCGGCGCGCGTGGCGGCCGCCACCCGGCCCTCACCGGAGCTGCCGAGGATGGCGCCGGTCGCCAGTGCCGGGCCGAGGTTGGCCGTGTAGTTCTCGGTGTACCAGCTGTTGCGCAGGAACACATACGGCAGGCCCGACTCGCGGATCAGCCGCTCGGTCTCGCGGTGGTCGTGCGCCAGCGCGACGCCCGTCGAGTCGGCCTTCAGGACGCTGGTGTAGGCGATGAGCCCGACGCCCGCCGCCTTGGCCGCCTCGACGGCGTTGGTGTGCTGGGCGAGCCGCACCCCGGGTGCGTTGCCCGAGATCAGCAAGAGTTTCGACGCCCCGGCGAACGCCGTTGCCAGCGTCTCCGGCTTGTCGTAGTCGGCCTCGCGCACGGGCACGCCCAGGTCGGCGGCCTTGGCCGGGTCCCGGACCGCGGCGACGATGCCGTCCGCAGGGACGCCGCGCGAGAGCAGTTCGGCGATGACGAGGCGGCCGAGATGGCCGGTGGCTCCGGTAACAACGATCATGTGGCTAACCATAGCGCTGGCACTAACTTTTCGAAAGTACAGAATTTTGGAAAGCGCAGTATGCTCGATCACATGGATCCGTCCGATGACCTCGTGGCCGACGTGTTCGCCCGCAACTGCGCCTCGCGCAGCACGCTCGAGGACGTCGCCAGCAAGTGGGGCATCCTCGCGCTGGTGGCACTGGCCGAGGGCACCTATCGGTTCAACGCGCTGCGGCGGCGCGTCGACGGCGTGAGCGAGAAGATGCTGTCGCAGACGCTGCAGACGCTGGAGCGCGACGGCATGGTCCGGCGCGAGGTGCAGGCCACCATCCCGCCCCGGGTCGAATACAGCCTGACCAAGCTCGGCGCGCAGGTCGCCGAGCGCCTGATCGGGTTGATCGAGCTGATCGAGGGCGAGGTCCCCACCGTGGAGGCGGCCCGCGCGGCATACGACGCCGTGAAGTAAGGCGATCGTGGAGGCGCTATCGTTGCTGCGTGGCTTTGTTCTCCCGCAAGTCGTCCTCCACCCCCGAGCCCTCAGACGAGCCCGGCCGTGTGGAGCAGGAAATCGTGCACGCCTCCCGGTCGCACACGCCGGCCAAGGGCAAGGCCACGCCCAAGCGCACCGAGGCGCAGCGCCGCCGGGCCGAGCCGCCGCCGAGCAACCGGCGCGACGCGGTCAAGCGCGCCCGGGAGAAGGCACGCGCCGAGCGGAGCGAGGCCTATGAGGGCATGAAGGCGGGCGACGAGCGCTATATGCTCCCCCGCGACAAGGGGCCGGAGCGCGCGCTCACGCGCGACATCGTCGACTCGCGCCGCACGGTCGGGCCCTACTTCTTCGCCGGCGCGTTCGTGCTGCTGTTCCTGTTCCAGGTCCCCGACGCGAGGGTGCAGCTCGCGGCCAACGGCATCTGGCTGCTGCTGGCCCTGGCGGTGATCGTCGACAGCGTGCTGATCAGCCGCAAGGTCAAGCAGATGGTCAAGGAGCGCTTCCCGAAGACGACGCAGAGCATGCGCTCGCTCTACTTCTACGCGATCATGCGGGCGATCTCGTTCCGCAAGCTGCGCATGCCGAAGACGCGGGTCAACATCGGCGACAAGATCTGATCATTTCGACCCGTCGGTGACCGTCCGGCCGCCCAGCGGGGCGGCCAGTTCCACATCGGTGAACACCTCCGCGGCCTTGAGCACCCTCGCGGCGCACGAGGCATCGGGCATCTGTCCGACGTGGAGGGTGATGGTGACCCTGGCGGGCGACTCCGCGGCCTCGACCTTGCCGAGGACGTTGCACTGCGGCAGGCCCAGGATCGTGTAGTAGATGCGGATCTGGTTGCCGTCCATGATGTCGTAGCGCGTCCAGGTCTGCGGCCGCAGGTCGATCGCGCGGTTGTCGGGCAGGACCTTGGTCGGGCCCGTCGGTGGCGGGTCGCTCAGCGGCGGCAACGCTGTCGCCGTGATGCCCTTCTGATCAAGTGGCGTGCCCTCCTGACCGGGCGGCCGGGCGCACCCGGCCGTGGCGCAGAGGATCATGCCGAGCACTGCGCATAGCCGTTTCGGTGCCATGCGACTGCCTTTCGTGACCGGGGTGGCCGGGGTTGCGGCCCGGCCACCCTTTGCTCCAGCGGCTCGCCCGCCGCTTGAGGGTTGTTCATCCATCGATTGACGGACCGACCGCTACGTGGAGATGTAGCGCACGGTGTTGTACAAACCCGCCACCTGGTTGCCGTAGTACGGCGAGAACATCCACTGTGGGATGGCCGTAAACTTGAAGTCGTTGTGGCCGTTGATGTAACCCCAGTTGCCATCGAAGAAGTTCAACCAGCCACCGCCGGAAGAACCGCCCGTCATGTCGTTGGGCTGGAAAATGGTCCCGGCCCAGTAGCCGCTGCCGTCGTAGGTGTAGTTCCACTCGGCCACGAGACAGCAGCCGTTGAACGGGGCGCCCTGCGGGTACCCGTAGGCGTACATGAAGTAACCGATCGGGAAGTTCCACGCAATGCCTTGCGCCCCAAAGTAGTCGGCGATCCGCCAGCCGCCGTTGCGGAAGATGATGGCAGCTCCCACGTCGTTGGCGAAATCGTTGTTGTTGAGGAAGAAGGCCGTGGTCGACCACAGCTGGGCGGCGTACCAGATGCCGTAGGGAGCGACACCGCTGTAGTAGTTCGGGACGACGACCCAGTTGTAGTGCCACGTCAGGTTGCTGGTGTTGCAGTGCGCCGCCGTCCACACCGCCGACTTGCCCTCGGTGTTGACGATCGTGGCGGAGCACACGTAGTTAAGGCCCGACGCCGTGAAGAACACCTTGCCGTTTGTGCGGGCGACAGGGTGTCCGACCGGGTAGTTCGGGAAGAACGACTGTGTGCCGACGTCAGTGGTGCCGGGCTCGCCCTGCGCGATCACCTGTGGCGTCGTCACCGACTGGGCCGGTGCTACCTGTGCCGCCGGACCCTGCGGGCTTGCCTTGGTCGTGCCCGGGCGCGCCTTTGCGCCCTTGACCGAGGGCAATTCCGAGTCGGGTAAGGCGGACTTCATCCGCTCCGGTGACCAGTAGCGGGCCAGCGCCTCCTGCTGAGCCGCGACGCCCGCACCCGACGTCGCCGCCAGGTCGGGGCTTAATGCGGAGACACCGCTGATCGCACCGTCTTTCGGCGCCGCGCTGGCAGGCGCGACCGCGACGAGAGAGGCGGCGATGAGGGTGGTGGCTGCCGCTGTGGCGAACACTGAGAACCGCTTGGTGTGTCTCAAGATTCCCCCTAACCGAGAACCTATAGATAGACATCAGTCGATGTCAGTCACCTAGCTTTCAGTCGGTATTTCATAATGTCAATGCGCGACGTCGGCGTCATACCAATGAATAGACGGACCGGCACTCATTCCAGTACCGAGCGAGACGCACGCAGATCGTCAACGGGCGCGCGGCAAAACGCCGAGCATTGCCCCCTCGGCGTGGTGGGAGGTCAGGGCACCTGCTACGCAACGTATCGATATTGGTGAAACCGTGTCCGATTGCCGACAACGGCTCGCCACCCTACTCGCCACCATAGGGGTCACCCGACCGGGCGAGGCTCCCGCTGATAGAGCCGGGCGATGACATCCTCGATCTCCGGCTCGGCGATCGTGAGGTCGCGCAGGGACCCGCTCGCGGTCAGGTGCGAGACCAGCGGGCCCACCGAAGCCGAACCGTCGACGGCGAAGACCAGCCTGGTGCCCGTGGAGGACTCGAGCTCCACACCTGGCAGGTCGATGGGGGTCGCAAGCGGCACGTCAAGGTCGACGATGACCCGGCGGCGGGAGCCATAGCGCGCGTGCAGCGCCTCGATCGAGCCGTCGTGCACGACCTTGCCATGGTCGATCACGATGATCCGGCGGCACAGGCGCTCGATGTCGGCGAGGTCGTGCGTGGTCAGCAAGATGGTCGTGTCGCCGCGCGCGCCGAGCTCGGCGAGGAACCCGCGCACGGCCTGCTTGCTGACGATGTCCAGCCCGATGGTCGGCTCGTCCAGGAACAGGATCTCCGGGCCGTGCAGCAGGCACGCGGTGAGTTCGCCGCGCATGCGCTGGCCGAGCGAGAGCTGGCGCACCGGCGTGTCCATGAAGGCATCGAGCTCGAGCAGGCCGCGGCACCGCAGCAGGCGCGCGGAGTGCTCCACGGCCGGGACGCGATAGACGTGGCGCAGCAACTCGAACGAGTCGCGCAAGGGCAGATCCCACCACAGGGTCGAGCGCTGTCCAAACACGACACCGATCCGGCGGGCGAGCTTGATGCGCTGCGCGACGGGCGTCAACCCGCACACCGAGACGTGGCCGCCCGACGGCGCGAGCACGCCGGTCAGCATTTTGAGGGTGGTCGACTTGCCCGCCCCATTGGGGCCGAGATAGCCGACCATTTCGCCGCGCTCTATGGAAAGCGTGACGCCGTCGACCGCCGCGACAGTCTTGCGCTGTCTTCGAAAACGGCCGGCTTTTTTGTGTACCGTAAAATGCTTGGCCAATTCATTAGTCTCGATAATTTTCACGATCCTGTGCTCCTATACTGCCGGACACCAAAGCGCCAGATAACGGCCGCCACGCCGACCGCCGCGAGCGCGACAAGCGGGCTGACCAGTCCCAGCCACATCGGCCCGCCGAGCGGGTCGGCGCGACCGAGCAGGGCAAGCCCCGGGTAGTAAGCGACAAAGGCAAACCCCAGCCCGTAGGCGACTATCCGGCGGAACCAGTCGCCGTAAACGGTGATGGGATAAGACGTGAAATCGCGCCCGCCATAGGTGAGCGCATTGCCCATCTCGCCGGACTCGACCCACCAGAACGCGACCGTCGAGGTGGCCACGAAATAGGCGCAGAAAAACATGGCGCCGAAAATCGGCGCGGCAATCAGAAGCGCTATGCGCCACGGCGTCCAGTCGATGCCCACGACTCCGACCGCGACGCTCAGCACGGCGACCGAGTAGATGAGCCGGCCGATCCGGCGGAAGCCCACGTCGAGCGCGAGCAGCTGCGGCAGCACGCCCAGCGGTCTGATCAGGACGGTGTCGAGCAGGCCGAACCGCACATAGACGCGGAGCCGGTCGATGTTGCCCACCAGCAGGTCGGCCAGCGAGAACGAGGTGAGCGACAGGCCGAACAGGAACACGGTCTCTCGCAGCGAGAAGCCGGCCAGGACCGGTATCCGCGAAAAGATGACCAGGACCGCCATCAGGTCGGCGCCGACGATGATCATGTTGCTGCCCAGATCGAGCCAGAAGCTGAACCGGTAGGAGGCCTGGCCCCTGCCCTGCGCCCCGATCAGCCGCCAATACACCCGCAGACTCTCAACCACCCTGGATCACCATCCTCCGCTCGGCCCGGCGCTGGACCACCCGGCAGACCCACAGCAGCAGCACGGCCCAGACCGCTTGCAGCGCAACGATCCCCAGCCGGAGGGGCAGGGCGTCGCGCTCGACCAGCACGTCCATCGGCGCCTGCAGCAGCGACGGGCCAGGGGTGCCCAACCAGATCAGCGCCGCGAACGGCTCGGGCAGGAACCGGATCGGGAAGTAGAGCCCGCCCATCAGGCCCGAGAAGAACAGCCAGAACAGGTTGACGCCCCGATTGTCCAGCAGCCAGAAGGCGGTCGCGTTGACCAGGTATCGGCACCCGAAGCACACCACGACGGCGAGCACCACCGACACCAGGAACAGCGGATAGGTGACCAGGTCGCGCGGCCGATACAGATCGAAGAACAGCGCACCCACGATCATGGGAGGGATGAATCTAAATATCATCGCGTACCCGGCGCGGCCCAGATCGGCCGCGAGGTAGTTGAACACGGGGTGGATCGGGCGAAGCAGATCGGTGACCACGTCGCCGGTGCGGATACGCTCGGCCAGATCGTTCCAGCCCCACATCATCACGACGCCGAGCAGTCCCTGCCCGATCCAGACGTAGGCGACCAACTGCGGACCGGTGTAGCCGGCCGTCACCGCCGACACGGCGGCCACGGCGAGCAACACGTAGGTCCGGAGGAAGCCGAACATGATATTGGTGGCAAGCGACGCGACCGTCGCCTGGCGGTAAGTGGCATACCGGCGGAAGCCAGATGCGGCAATTGCCCCGGTTAGTGCCAACGGTTCGGTGAAGTTTCGGAATGTGAGCCGATCCGCAGTGGCGGTGAGGAAGCCCACGCCGTTACCCTCCTGTCGCAACCCTTTTCGGGCCCGGTGACCTTATCCGTTGCGCGGGGGCGCGGGAAAGGCATATTTGACATTTCAGCGAGGCGAGCGTGGCGGACGAGCGCACTGAGGAGCGGCGTCGAGGTGCTCCGGCGTGGTTCGACACGCCGACGGCGCCGCGGTCCAAAGTGCCCGGCAAAAACCAGACCACACCACCGGCAGAGGAGCAGCCGCAGCAGCCCCCCGGCCGGCCCGGACCATTCCCGCCGCAGATGCAGCCGCCCCAGCATCCCCCACAGATGCAGCCACCGCACATGCCGCCGCCTCCACCGGGACGGTTCGGCCCGCAGCAGCCCTACGGGCGCCCGCCACAGATGCCACAGGCACCGCCACAGCAGCACCCCCACGGCCGGCCGCCGACGCAGCAGCATCACATGCCCAACGGGCCGATGCAGCCGCCCGGCTCGCAATATCCGCCGATGCGCCCGCAAGGTGGACCGATCAACGGGCCGATGCCGCCCCAGCCGCCACCCAACGCACCCGTGACGGCCATGCCCGCCAACGCGCCCGTCACGGCGATGCCCAACTCGCCCGTGACCGCGATCCCGACATCGCCCGCGGTGGCCTCGCCCGACACGGTCATGCCCGTGGCGCAGAGCGCGGCGGGAGCCGCGACCGCGCTGACCGCGCCCACGATGATGCACCCGGTCGTGGTCAAACTCGGCGCGCCCGCACCCGCACCACTGGAGGTCGAGGACGAGCCCCCGCTCGAGGAGAGCGGACCCGACCCGGAGCAGGTGCTCGCGGCCAAAGAATGGCACTTCCACCACGAGACCCTGCGCGAGTTGGTCGACAACCCCGACGAGCTGCGCGAGATCCGCGACAAACTGACCGAGAAGCTGACACCCGCCACGGACAACGCGACCCGGGCACGGCTGCTGAGCCTGCGGGCCGTCGTGTCACGGATCCTGGGCGACCTGACCAAGGCCCTGTCGGACGGCAAAATGGCGCTCGTACACGCCGAGGCAACCGGCGAGCTGCGGCGCATCGCGATCGCCAAGGCCCGGCTGGCCCACGTGCTGCAGTGGCGCGGCGACTTCGCCGAGGCCGACCGGCTCTT
The DNA here is from genome assembly GCA_044869915.1 of Allorhizocola sp. GTDB lineage: Bacteria > Actinomycetota > Actinomycetes > Mycobacteriales > Micromonosporaceae > Allorhizocola. The sequence goes on along the minus strand of JBIOYB010000154.1, from coordinate 20,596 downwards.
CGCCGAGGCCAACTCGACCGAGCTGCCCGACCGGCTGCGCGCCACGCTGCACGAGCACGGCGGACGGTCCTGTTTGGACCAGGGGCGCTATATCGAGGCGTTCAACCACTTCGAGAGCGCACTGGAGCTGCGCAAGGTCGAGGACCCGGAGCTGATCGCGCGCACCGAGATGGCCCTCGACGCGGTCTCACTGAAGATCGCCGAAAATGGGATGGGGCCCTATCCGCGTTCCAAAGAAGAGATCCTCCAGGTCAAAAAGCCCCCATCGCCGAAGTTCGACGAGCGGGTGCAGTGCTGGGGGTTCGTCGACTCCGAGGGACGGCAGGTCATCAAGCCCGCCTTCGCCGACGTCCAGCCCTACCGGGACGGCGTGGCCTGGGTGCGCCGGCGCGAGACGCCACACTGGGAGCTGATCGACGAAGCGGGCGGCCGGCAGATCGACGCCAACGTCGGCCTGCTCGGCGTCGGATCGTTCTCCGACGGCCTGGCATGGGTGTCCAAGGACGGCAACGGCGGTTGGATCGCCATCGACAAATACGGCAAGGTGGCCATCTCCACCGGGTTCGAAGACGTCCGCCCGTTCCGGCGAGGCCTGGCCGCGGTGCGGCGGGGCGGCTGGGGCGCGGTCGACAAAAACGGGCGCGTGGTCGTCCCGTTCCAGTTCACCGGGTTCGCCACTGCTTTGACCGATGGGCGCTATATCGACGGCTTCTCCGACGAAGGACTGGCCATTGTGGACGCCGGCGGGCGCAAGGGCATCGTCGACCGCAGCGGCAAGATGATCGTGCCGCCGGTGCACCCGGCGCTGGTCATCCACCCGGTCGCCTTCCTCGTGGCGAGCCCGGAGGGGCGCTGGGGCGCGCTCGATCGCAAGGGCCGCCCGTTCATTGATCCGATGTTGCCGAGCCGCCAATCCGTGATGGAGGAGCTGGACCGCCTGCTGGCCGACACCAAGCCCGTGTTGTAAGGATCAGCCGGCCGGATAGGGTTCGGTAATGGAGTTTAGGCACCTTGGCCGTTCAGGCATGCTCGTCAGCGAGATTTCGTACGGAAACTGGATCACCCACGGTTCGCAGGTGGAGGAGGAGGCTGCGCACGCCTGCGTCAAGGCGGCCCTCGACAGCGGCATCACCACCTTCGACACAGCCGATGTTTACGCCGGCACGCGTGCCGAGTCCGTCCTCGGCCGGGCGCTGGCCGGGGAGCGCCGCGAAGGGCTGGAGATCTTCACCAAGGTCTTCTGGCCGACCGGCATCGGCCGCAACGACCGCGGCCTGTCGCGCAAGCACATCATGGAGTCCATCAACGGCTCGCTGAAGCGGCTCGACACCGACTACGTCGACCTGTATCAGGCGCACCGGTTCGACTACTCCACGCCGCTGGAGGAGACGATGGTCGCGTTCGCCGACATCGTCCACAGTGGAAAGGCGCACTACATCGGCGTCTCGGAGTGGAAGGCCGACGAGATCCGGGCGGCGCACGCCCTGGCCACCGAGCTTAAGGTGCCGCTGGTGTCCAGCCAGCCGCAATACTCGATGCTCTGGCGCGTCATCGAGGCCGAGGTCATCCCGGCCTGTGAGGAGCTGGGCATCGGCCAGATCGTGTGGTCCCCGCTGGCGCAGGGCGTGCTCACCGGCAAATACCTGCCCGGCCAGCCCCCGCCCGCCGGTTCGCGTGCGACCGACGAGAAGTCGGGCGCGGGCTTCGTCGCGCACTGGCTCGCCGAGGAGACGCTCGCCCGCGTGCAGCTGCTGCGCCCGCTGGCCGAGCAGGCCGGGCTGACCATGGCCCAGCTCGCGCTCGCCTGGGTGCTGCAAAACTCCAACGTGTCGTCGGCCATCATCGGCGCGACCCGGCCGGAGCAGGTCTTCGACAACGTGAAGGCGAGCGGGGTCAAGCTCGACGCCGACCTGTTGAAGAAGATCGACGAGATCGTGGAGCCGATCACCGAGCGCGATCCGGCCAAGACGGTCTCCCCCGCGAAGCGGCCCTAACTTCCGCAGCGGCTAAGGTCGGACGCTTCGCGCCGACCTTAGCCGCGCAAGAGCACGGCAACGCCAGAAAGGAACTCAATCCACACGTCCACCGCCGTGGTCCCGCAGGGCGAGGGCGGTGTCCTCATTGGTGAGGTCGGCGTTGATGGCCGCGGCGGCCGTGACGCCCGAGGCGGCTGACTGCATCAGCCCGGCGTGGGTGTCGGCGGCGTTGCCCGCGAACCACACACCCGGCATCTCGGGATCGTCCACAAAGGAGCGTCGCGGCTCGAAGTGCGGAGCGATCACGAGGGCCCGGCGCGGCACGACCCGGCCCGAGCGCAGGCGCACGCCGCTGAGCCTGTCATTGGTCACCTCCAGGCCGGCCACCTCGCCCTCGACCACCGTGATGCCCCGTGCGGCCAAGCGCTCGTCCTCCGGCGCGGGCTCGGTGTGCCGGAAGAAAATCACATCGTCGCTCCACTGCCGCCACATGAGCGCCTGCTCCACCGCGCGCGGGCCGGTGGCGAGCACGCCGAGCGGCTGATCGCGCAACTCCCAGCCGAAGCAGAAGGGGCAGTGCACCACGTCGCGGCCCCATCGCTCGCGCAAACCCGGGATCTCGGGCAGCACGTCCTCCAGGCCTGTGGCCACGAGCACCCGGCGGGCCTCGTGCTCGGTGCCGTCGGCCAGCGCGACCCGCAAACGCCCATCCGGCAGGCGTTTGACCGCGGTCGCCGTGCCGTCGACGATGCGCCCGCCGTAGCCCTTGACCTCGAGCCGGCCGATCTTCAACAGTTCACGCGGCGGGATCCCGTCGCGCGTGAGATATCCGTGGGTGTGCGCGGCGGGCGCATTGCGGGGCTCGCCCGCGTCCACGACCAGCACCGAGCGCCGCGCCCGGCCCAGCGCGAGCGCGCCGGCCAGCCCGGCCACGCCTCCCCCGATCACCACAACATCATTTGTCATACCGCGAGCCTGCTTCCGATCAGTGCGGATCGGCAAGGAAACTTGCTGTTATGGCAAACGAACTGCACACCGTGCTGGAGGCGGTCGGGCCGAGGCTGCGCGACCTGCGCAAGCGGCGCGGCATGACGCTGGAGCAGCTGGCCGAGACCACGGGCATCTCGGTCAGCACACTCTCCCGGCTGGAGTCCGGCGGGCGCAGGCCAACGCTCGAGCTGCTGCTCCCGCTGGCGCGGGCCTATCAGGTGCCGCTGGACGAGCTCGTGGGCGCACCCGCGACCGGCGACCCGCGGGTGCACCCGCGGCCGATCAAACACTCCGGGTCGACGTGGGTGCCGCTGACCCGCGACCCGGGCGGGCCCAGGGTGTTCAAGCAGATCACGCCCGGTCAGCCCGACCCGCCGCAGCGGCTGGATCTCAAGACGCACGACGGCTACGAATGGGTATACGTGATCAGCGGGCGGCTGCGGCTCGTGCTGGGCGACAGCGAGTTTGTCGTCGAGGCGGGCGAGGCGGCCGAGTTTGACTGCCGCATCCCGCACGCTCTGGCCAACGCCGGGCCGCGACCGCTGGAGCTGCTGAGCATCTTCGGGCCGCAGGGCGAACGCGTCCACCTGCGCACCCGAGCCACGAAGAAGGACTCGCGATCCGCCCGCGACTTGCTTTAGCAGGAGCAAGAATTACGGCTTGAGCGACATCTTGTATTCGATGCGGTCGTCCTCGCTCAGGACCGCCGTGGCCACGCCGGAGCCGAGCAGGTCGCGCCAAATCTGGCCCAGCCACGACTCGGCGTCGGCTTGGCTAGTGAAGTCTTCCCGCGGCCCGTCCACAGGTTTGCCGTTTTCTGCTTCATACCGCCAACGCCATGTCATGTGGATCAGATTAGACGCTAACCTCTGGAGCATGGTCGGAGGGAAGGTCTTGATCCTGGGCGGCATCCGCTCGGGCAAGAGCGCATACGCGGAGTCTCTGCTCGACAAGGCCGGTCGGGTGCAATATGTGGCGACCGCCGTGGTCGACGAGGACGACACGGCGTTCGCCGACCGCATCGTGGCCCATCGCTTCCGCCGGCCGGCGTCGTGGGAGACGGTCGAGACCGCGGGCGAGCCGAGCCGGCTGATCGAGGCGATCACCGGGGCCACGGCCGACGCGCCGCTGCTCGTGGACGACCTGGGTGGCTGGGCGGCGGGCCTGTTGGGGCGCAAGGACGCCGGCGAGCTCGTCGCGCAGCTGGCCGACGCGGTGGAGCGCAGCGACGCCGAGATGGTGTTCGTGACCCCCGAGGTGGGCCTGTCGGTGATGCCGCCGACCGAGGCCGGCGTGGAGTTCGCCGACCTGCTGGGGCAGCTCAACCAGGCGGTGGCGGGCGTGTGCGACACCGTGACGCTGGTGATCGCGGGCCAGCCGACCTTCCTGAAGCGGGGGCGCCCTCGGGCCAAGCCGCCGACCGTCGTCGCGACCGCGCCGGTGGTCGAGGAGGCGAGGGAAAGCGCGTTCACGGAGCGGACACAAACGCTGCCGATCGTCGGGTCCGGGCTGACGGTGATCGAGCCGGGCATGGATCTGCCGATCCACAACGACGAGGCGCGCATGGCGGCGCGCACCCATCTGTCCGATCTGGACATCCAGCGGGCCGGGCTCGGTGCACTGGCCGACACGGTGGTATTCGCGGCGGGGACTCAATCGCAAAATGTCCCGAAGGCCTGGGAGCGGCCGCACATGGTGCTGCTGCACGGTTCTCACCAGGGTGACATCGCCGCCGGCGATTCGACGGCCGTGTCCGCGCGGCTGGCGCAGGCGGCCGAGCGCGGTGAGGGGGCCATCGGCCTGCTCGCCACGTGGAATGGGGTGTCCCTGCGGGTGGTCGAGGCGCAGACCGCCGACGACCTCGCCTACGGCCGGGCCACCTCGCCGGAGATGGTCGACGCGATGCTCAGCGAGGGCATGCGCATCGCCGATCAGCTGGTCGACGGCGGCGCCGATCTGATCATCCTGGGCTCGTGCGGCGCCGGCGCCGAGGCGACCGCGGCGGCGATCGTCGCGCGCATCACCGGCGCCGAGATCGCCACGCTGCTGGGGCGGATCATCGGCCCCGACGGATCCATCGACGATGCCTCATGGATGCTGCGCTGCGCGGCAGCCCGCGACGCCCTGCACCGCATACGCAACCTCGACCTGCTGGCCAAGACGCTGCTGGCCGAGCTCGCCGGGGCCGACTTCGCGCTCGCCGCGGGCATCGTGCTGGGCGCGACCGCCCGCCGCACGGCCGTGCTCATGGACGGGCCGATGGCCACGGCCTCCGCCCTGCTCGCCCGCGACCTGGGCAGCCAGTCGCGACTGTGGTGCACGCTGCCCGACCACAGCGGGCACCCGACCACCAAGACGGCCGCCGATGTGCTCGGTCTGACCCCGATCCTCGACCTCAAGGTCGATCTCGGCGAGGGCGCGGTCAGCCTGCTGTCGCTGCCGTTGCTGCGCGCGGGCCTGCACCTGTCGGCTCAGCTTCCGACCAAGCCCGCGGTGATCGGTGCCGACGAGCCTCGCTGACGGAGCCAAGGGACTGCTTTCCGCGCTGACCATCCTCACGGTCGCGCCCATCTCCAAGCTGGGCGATCCGAAGCGGGCCTTGGTTTTCGCGCCCGTCGTGGGCGCACTGCTCGGCCTGGTGATCGCGCTCGTGGCGTGGCCGCTGGACGGGCTGCTCAAGGGTGCGGTCATGGTGGCGCTGGGCCTGCTGCTGACCCGGGGCATGCACATCGATGGGCTGGCCGACACGGTGGACGCGCTGGGTTCGTACAAGCCGCGCGAGCAGGCGCTGGCCGTCATGCGCTCGCCGGAGGTGGGCCCGTTCGGGGTGGCGGCCATCGCGGTGGTGCTGCTGATCCAGGCCGCGGCCTTCAGCACTCTCGACCTGGGCAGCGTCGTCTTGGCTTTCGCCTTGGGCCGGTTGGGCGCGACCATCGCGTGCCAGCGGGGCGTGCCGTCGGCGCGGCCTGACGGGCTGGGCGCGACCGTGGCCGGCACGGTCCCGCTCGCGGTGATAATCTTCTATATCGCGATATGTGCGGTGTTCAATCCGTTTGTGGTACCGGTCGTGGTGGGCATCGTTTTCCTGGTGCGGTGGCACATCGTGCGCCGGTTCGGCGGGATCACGGGCGACGTGCTGGGCTTCCTGATCGAGGTGTCGACCTCGCTCGCGCTCATCGGCCTGAGTCGTATTCCTTCACCAGTTTTTTAGGCGCCGTCCGGCGCCACGCGTCGATGAGGAGCTCACGCAGCTCCGCCTTGTCCACTTTGGACAAGTTGACCTCGACCCAGCCGAAGCGGCCGACGTATGCCGCGACGCTGTAGACGTCGGGCGACTCGGCGAGCAGCGCCTCCTGCTCCTCCTTGGACGCCTTCACCGTCATGGTCTTGCTGCCGCTCATGCCGGAGGCGAACATCTTGTTGTTGACGCGCAGAGTCGGGTGGCCCCACTCCGCGACGAAGACCTCCTGTGCGCCGGGCAGCTCGAGCACCCAGTCGCGCACCTGCTCGTATTTCACTTGACCGACGGCGTGACGAAGGGCGGCTTGGTGACCGTCATGCCGGCGCGCCGGCCGCGCACGTCGACCTCGACCTGATCGCCCTCGCCCAACCCGGCGGCCGTGTCGAGCAGCGCGAGCGCGATGCCCACCTTGCGGGTCGGGGAGAAGGTGCCGCTGGTGATCTCGCCCACCGCCTCGTCGCCCCTGAGCACCTGCATGTGGGCGCGCGGAATGCCACGATCGTTAGCGACCAGGCCCCACAAGGTGCGGCGCGGGCCGTCTGCCTTCTCCCGCGACAGGACGTCCTTGCCCCAGAAGGCGGGCTTGTTCCAACCGACCGCCCAGCCCGACCGCGCCTGCACAGGTGTGATCTCCAAAGAAAGATCTTGACCGTGCAGCGGGTATCCCATCTCCGTCCGCAGGGTGTCGCGAGCGCCCAGCCCGCACGCCCTCGCCTCCACACCGGTGCCGAACAGCCCGTCCCACACCGCCCCGGCGTCGGCGGCCGGCACGACGAGCTCGTAGCCGTGCTCGCCCGTGTAACCGGTGCGGCACACCGTCAGCTCGACGCCGCCCAGCCGCGCCGTCTCGAAGCTCATGTATTCGTGCTCGGTGGGCAGCCCCAGCGCGGCAAGCACGTCGGTCGACCGCGGCCCCTGCACGGCCAGTACAGCAAAATCCTGATGCTCATTGGTGATCGTCAAGTCGCCCGGTGCCGCCTCGCGGAGCCGGCGCACCACCTCGGTCGTGTTGGCCGCGTTGGGGATCAGGAACACATGCTCGTCGCCGTGCAGATAGGCGATGATGTCGTCCACCACCCCACCGGACGCGTCGTCGCAGCACAGCGTGTATTGCGCCTTGCCCGGCTTGATCCTCGCCAGGTCGTTGCTCAGACACGAGTTCACAAAATCGGCCGCGCCCGCCCCGGTGATCCGCGCCTTGCCGAGGTGCGAGACATCGAACACGCCCACTGCCTCGCGCACCGCCGCGTGCTCCTTGAGCACACCGCCACCCGCGTACTCCAGCGGCATCTCCCACCCACCGAACGGGGCGAACTTGGCGCCGAGGGCCGCGTGCCGGTCATGCAACGGTGAGGTGAGCAATGTCATGTGGGCAACTTACTACTACCCGTGTGGTTGGCTAGCATCGCGGGAGCAGTCCACACACACCAGGAGACCTAGTGACGACGCCCACCACAGTGTTGCCCACACTGACACTCGCCGACACAGACCCGGCGGACCTCGACGTCGACGCCATAGTGATCGGCGTGCATAGCCAGGAGGGTGAGGGCGCCGACCTCCTGCTGGCCTCGGGCGCGGAGAGCATCGCGGCGGCCTTCGACGGCAAACTGACCGCGACCCTTGCCCTGCTCGGCGCGACCGGCAGCGCGGGCGAGGTTACCAAGATCGCGACCATGGGCGTCATCCACGCGCCCGTGCTGGTCGTGGTCGGCCTGGGTGCCGAGCCCACCGGGGCCGCACCCGCGGCCGAGACGCTGCGCCGGTCGGCCGCTGCCGCGATCCGCGCGCTCGCCGGCACCCGCACGGTCGCGCTGGCCCTGCCCCTGTCCGACGACGCCGAGGACAACGGCGCGCACGCGCTGCGCGCGGTCAGCGAGGGCGCGATTCTCGGGGCCTACCGGTTCAGCGGCTACAAGGGCAAACCGCAGCCCAACCGCAAAGACCCGGTCGGCGCGGTGTCGGTGCTGGTGCCCGACGCGCACGAAGAAGCGGCCAACAGCGAGGTGCGCCGGGCCGGCGTCGTGACCGCGGCCGTGGCGCGCACTCGCGACTGGGTCAACGCGCCGGCCAACCTGCTGCGCCCGCCGGTGCTCGCCGACGAGATCGCCGACGCGGCCGGCAAGGCGGGCCTGCACGTCGAGGTGCTCGACGAGGCGGCGCTGGCCAAGGGCGGATATGGCGGCATCCTGGCGGTGGGCATGGGTTCGGAGGCCAAGCCGCGCATGGTGCGCCTGACCTACGCGCCTGCGGAGTCGGTCGCGCCGGCCAAAAAGCTGGCGTTGATCGGCAAGGGCATCACCTTCGACACCGGCGGTGTGTCGATCAAGCCGGCGCAGGGCATGTGGGAGATGAAGTCCGACATGGCCGGCGCGGCCGCGGTCGCCAGCGTGATGATCGCGCTTGCGGAGCTCAAGCCGCTGCTGCAGGTCACCGCATACATCCCGATAGCGGAAAACATGCTGTCCGGCGAGTCCTACCGGCCCGGCGACGTGATCACGATGCGCAACGGCAAGCGGGTCGAGGTGCTCAACACCGACGCCGAGGGCCGCATGATCCTGGGCGACGCGATCGCGCGGGCGTGCGAGGACAACCCCGACTACCTGCTCGAGACGTCCACGTTGACCGGCGGTCAGGTGATCGCGCTGGGCAAGAAGATCGCCGGCGTGATGGGCTCCGACACGCTCACCCCGCGGGTCAAGGCGGCGGGCGAGTCCGTGGGCGAGCCGACATGGCCGATGCCGCTGCCCGACGAGATCCGCAAGTCGATGGAGTCCGATGTCGCGGACATCCTGCAGGTCAGCGCGGGCATGGAGCGGGCCGGGCACATGCTGCAGGGCGGTGTCTTCCTGCGCGAGTTTGTGGCCGAGGGTGTCCAGTGGGCGCACATCGACGTGGCCGGTCCGTCGTTTCACTCCGGCGAGCCCACGGGCTATTGGAGCAAGGGCGGCACGGGCGTCCCGGTGCGCACGCTGATCGCGCTCGTCGACGACATCGCGGGCAACGGTTAATTACTACTCGATCTCTTCTTGCGCTCGTTGTAGTCCCGCATCCGTTGCGGATATCCCACGAGCTGCACGTCATAGACGGGGATGGACCACCGCTGGGCAAACTGCCGGACGGCCAGCGGGCTCGGCATCCGGCGCCTGGTCCACTCCCCGTCGTAGGCGATGAGCATGACGGTCGTCTCTGTCACGGTCGTGCGCGGCTCGATGAACGCCTCCACACCCCGACGGGATTGCAGAAACTGCTCAAGGTGGGCGATATCGCCCGGATTCGCCGAACGATCCGATGACGAGCTACTGCGGCGCCGGAACCAGCCCACGGATCTCCCTCTCGCTCCAATCTCAAGGACACAAGAGTAAAGCAGGAGTGTCGTTCGGCACCTCCCCGAGCGATGCTGGGGCGGGAGTGACAAGATGACCGATGGCAGTCTTGACTCAAAAGGGAGCGAGTTGTGAACGGCACTGCGAGTGACACCTTCGACGTAGTCATCCTCGGCGGCGGCAGCGGCGGATACGCCACCGCGTTGCGCGCTTCGCAGCTGGGACTGTCCGTGGCGCTGATCGAGAAGGACAAGCTGGGTGGCACGTGTCTGCACCGTGGCTGCATCCCGACCAAGGCTTTGCTGCACGCCGGTGAGGTGGCCGACCAGACCCGCGAGTCGTCGCACTTCGGGATCAGCGCCGAGCTGCTCGGCGTGGACATGAAGGGCGTCAATGCCTATAAGGATGGTGTCGTCGCGGGCCTCTACAAGGGTCTGCAGGGCTTGATCAAGGCGGCCAAGGTGACCTATGTGGAGGGTGCGGGCACGCTCGTCGCGCCCAACGTGGTCGAGGTCGCGGGCACCCGCTACACCGGGCGCAACGTCGTGCTGGCCACCGGCTCCTACTCCAAGACCCTGCCCGGTCTGGAGATCGACGGCGAGCGGGTCTTCGCCAGCGAGGAGGCGCTGATCCTCGACCGCGTTCCGGCGAGCGCGATCATCCTGGGCGGCGGCGTGATCGGCGTGGAGTTCGCCAGCGCGTGGAAGTCGCTGGGCTCCGACGTCACGATCATCGAGGCGCTGCCGCGGCTCGTGCCGGCCGAGGATGCCGACCTGTCCAAGCAGCTCGAGCGCGCGTTCCGCAAGCGGGGCATCAACTTCAAGGTCGGCAAGCCGTTCGAGAAGTTCGAAAAGACCGACTCGGGCGTCAAGGTGACCATCGCGGGCGGTGAGGCCATCGAGGCCGAGCTGCTGCTCGTGGCCGTCGGGCGCGGCCCGGCCACGGCCAACTGCGGTTACGAGGCGCAGGGCGTCAAGATGGACCGCGGCTTCGTGCTGACCGACGAGCGCCTGCGCACCAACCTGCCCAACGTTTACGCCGTCGGCGATATCGTGCCGGGCCTGCAGCTCGCTCACCGCGGCTTCCAACAGGGCATCTTCGTGGCCGAGGAGATCGCCGGGCGCAATCCCGCGCCGATCGTGGAGTCGGGCATTCCGCGCGTGACCTACTGTGATCCCGAGGTGGCCTCGGTTGGCATCACCGAGGCACAGGCGAAGGAGAAGTTCGGCGACGGCAACGTCGAAACTTACAACTACAACCTTGGCGGCAACGGCAAGAGCAGGATCCTGAGCACGCAGGGCTTCGTGAAGCTGGTCCGGCAAAAGGACGGTCCGGTGGTGGGCATCCACATGATCGGCGCGCGCATGGGCGAGCAGGTCGGCGAGGCCTCACTGATCGTCAACTGGGAGGCGTTCCCGGCGGAGGTGGCGCAGCTGATCCACGCCCACCCCACGCAGAACGAAGCCTTGGGCGAGGCCCATCTCGCACTCGCGGGCAAGCCGCTGCACGCGCACAACTAAGCTCGAGCCAATCAGACAGACCCACATAAGGAGTTCGGAGCAATGCCGGTATCGGTCACCATGCCGCGGCTGGGCGAGAGCGTCACCGAAGGCACCGTAACGCGGTGGCTCAAGCAGGAGGGCGATCGCGTCGAGGTCGACGAGCCCCTGCTCGAGGTGTCCACCGACAAGGTCGACACCGAGATTCCGTCGCCCGCGGCTGGTGTCCTGCAGAAGATTCTTGTCGCCGAGGACGAGACCGCCGAGGTGGGTTCGGAGCTTGCGATCATCGCTGGGGGCGATGACGCTCCCGCGGCGCAGCCGCAGCCCGCCGCGGCCCCGCAGGAGGCAGCGGCCCCGCTGCAGGAGGAGGAGCCCGAGCCCGAGGTGGCCGCTCCCGCCCCCGTGCAGCAAGAGACCAAGCAAGAGACCAAGCAGGAGGCCACACCCGCGCCCGCGGGCGAGGCGACCCCGGTGAAGATGCCCGCCCTGGGCGAGAGCGTCACCGAGGGCACGGTCACCCGCTGGCTCAAGCAGGTCGGCGAGTCGGTCGAGGTCGACGAGCCCTTGCTCGAGGTGTCCACCGACAAGGTCGACACCGAGATCCCGTCGCCGGTGGCCGGGACGCTGGTCGAGATCACCGTGGCGGAGGACGAGACGGCACCCGTCGGCGCCCAGCTGGCGCTCATCGGTGTGGCCGGAGCGGCCGCTCCCGCACCCGTCGAGGAGAAGCCGACCCCAGCCCCAGCCCCTGCCCCAGCGGCTGCCCCAGCCCCAGCGGCTGAGAAAAAGCCCGTGGTGGAGGAGAAGCCGGCCCCGCCGGTGGTCCAGCAGAGGGCGCCGGAGCCGGTGCAGGTCGCCTCAAACGGTGAGGTGCCCGACGGCTACGTGACGCCGCTGGTGCGCAAGCTCGCCGGCGAGCACGGGGTGGACCTGAGGTCGATCCAGGGCACTGGCGTGGGCGGGCGCATCCGCAAGCAGGACGTGCTCGACGCCGCCGAGCGGGCCAAGGCTCAGGCCGCGGCTCCGCCCGCACCGGCCAAGACCGCCGCACCCGTGGCAGTGGCCGAGAAGGAGAAGCCCGCGCCGAGCCCGCTGCGCGGCCGCACGGAGAAGCTCCCCCGCCTGCGCATGACCATCGCCAAGCGCATGGTCGAGTCGCTGCAGGTTTCGGCGCAGCTGACCACCGTGGTCGAGGTCGACGTCACCCGGCTCGCCCGCCTGCGCGAGCAGGCCAAGCGGGACTTCCTCGCCACGCACGGGGTGAAGCTGTCCTACCTGCCGTTCTTCGCCCTGGCCGCGACCGAGGCGCTGCGCTCGCACCCCAACCTCAACGCGTCGATGGACATGGAGGCCGGCACGGTCACCTATCACGACGCCGAGCACCTGGGCATGGCGGTGGACACCGAGAAGGGCCTGATCGTCCCGGTGATCCGCAACGCGGGCGACCTCAACCTCGCGGGCCTGGCGAAGCGGATCGCCGACGTGGCCGAGCGCACGCGCAACAACAAGATCACGCCCGACGAGCTGTCCGGTGGCACGTTCACGCTGACCAACACGGGCAGCCGGGGCGCGCTGTTCGACACGCCGATCATCAACCAGCCGCAGGTGGCCATCCTCGGCACGGGGGCGGTCGTCAAGCGGGCGGTCGTGGTCGACGACCCGGAGCTGGGCGAGCTCATCCTCCCCCGGCAGATGGTCTACCTTGCACTGTCCTATGACCACAGACTGGTCGACGGCGCGGACGCGGCCCGGTTCCTGACCGCCATCAAAGAGCGGCTCGAGGCGGGCAACTTCGAGTCAGAGCTCGGTCTGTGAAGACGGGCAGCGACGGGCGGCCGGCGCTGGTGGAGTGCGCGCCGATGCGGCTGGCGCCGGTGAGACTGCGGGCGATTGGGGCGCTGCTTGGCAGTGCCCTTTTCGTAGCGGGGCTTGCCGGTTGCGGCGGCGATGGCGGGGAGGCCGACGCCGCGGCCGGGCCGTGCGACGTGCAGGTCACGGGCGAGGCGGGCAAGAAGCCGACGGTCACGGTGCCGGACGGCTGCGACCCGCCCACGGAGCTCAAGTCGCGCGACGTGTCCGCGGGCAGCGGGCCGGCCGCCAAGGCCGGAGACGCTGTCGAGGTCAACTACGTGGGCATCGCCTGGTCCACGAAGAAGCAGTTCGACTCTTCGTGGGCGCCGGGCCGCAAACCCTATGTGGTGCAACCGCTCGGCCAGGCCAGCGTGATCCAAGGCTGGAATCAAGGCCTGGTGGGCACAAAGGCCGGCATGCGCCGGGTGCTCGTCATCCCGGCCAACCTGGCCTACGGCAACCAGCAGAAGGGCCCCGACATCAAGCCGGGCGAGACGCTCGTGTTCGTCGTGGACATCGTGTCGGTCAAGGGTTGACGCAAGTAGGGGGATGCCATGCGCATCGTGGTCGCGGGGGGCTCGGGGTTCCTGGGTGGTGCGCTCATGGGCGCGCTGCGCGAGGCCGGGCATGAGGTCACCCAGCTCGTGCGGCACCCGGCCGCCAGGCCGGAGCAGCTGAGCTGGGACCCCTACGCGGGCCTTGTCGAGCTGCCCGACGACACCGACGCGGTCATCAACCTTTGCGGCGCGGCTGTGGCCGGGCGCAGGTGGGACGATGAGGTTAAACGCACCCTGCGCGACAGTCGCGTCGGACCCACAAGGTTGTTGGCAAGACAGGGCATCCCCTTGCTCATCAACGCCTCGGGCGTCGGTTTTTACGGTGAGACCGGCGACCGGGTGGTCGATGAGACGTCCGGCCCGGGCGATGACTTCCTCGCCCGGCTGGCCGTGGAGTGGGAGGGTGCGACCGATCCGGCTCGGCAGGCCGGCGCGCGCGTGGTGCTGCTGCGCACGGGCAACGTGCTCGATCGGCGCGGCGGATTCCTCAAGCCCCAGCTGCTGCCGTTCAAGTTGGGCGTCGGCGGCAGGCTGGGCAGCGGCCGCCAGTGGGTGCCGTGGATCTCGCGCAACGACTGGGTGCGGGCGGTGCTGCTGATCGTGGGCGACGACCGGTTCAGCGGGCCGGTCAACATCGTGGGGCCGGAGCCGGTCACCAACGCCGAGTTCACCCGGGCTCTCGCCGGAGCCGTGCACCGGCCGGCCATCTTCCCGATCCCCAAGCTCGCCATCAAGGTGCTCTACGGCGAGTTTGCCAACGAGGCCTTCCGCAGCCTCCGGGTCATGCCCAAGGTGTTGCGGGACAACGGCTTTGATTTTCAGGAGGGGTCGGTCGACCGCGCGCTAGAGGTCGCACTCCGCTAATTCTTGCTCGTGCTTAGGCAAGTCGCTGGGCGGCCCACCGCCGACGCCATCCCCATGCGACCTTGCGAGCAAAGAGCGCACCTTCAAGATCGCTGCGGGGAACCGTCGGCGGTGGGCCGCAGCGCGTCGCGATAGATTCCGATCTTGCGGTCGATCACCGACAGGTCGCGCTGAAGCTCGTCGATCTGCGTGAGCACGGAGTTGCGATGCGCCTCAAGCAGGGCGAGCCGCGCCCGCCGCGAGCCGTCGCCCTCCCGCACGAGCTCGATATAGCGGACCATGTCACGCACGGGCATGCCGGTCGTCCGCATCTTGGTCAACAGGGCGAGCCGGTCCACGTCGCTGCCGCGATAACGCCTGCGCCCCGCGCTGTCGCGCGGCACGGGGTCGACCAGCCCCATCTGCTCATACCAGCGCAGCGTGTGCGCCGACAGCCCGACCTTGGCCGATACCTCACCGACGGTTAGCCCTTGCTCCATGCGTCAAGGATGCCAGGGTCCGCAGGAGCCGCGTCGTGCCCTCGATCGAACCGGCGGCCTCGACCATGCACAGTGGGCGTTTCACCGTTGCCAACGCTTGCGCCACGAGCGAAGGCGGGCCTATCGGGTTGGCGCGCAGGAGGCGCTCGACGTGCTCGGTCCAGTCCCGGTGCGGGTCCTTGCGGGCGAGCCAGAGCGGCAGGTGGTGGCGGAGCTCACGTCCGCCGTCCGGGTAGGCCAGCACCACCTTCGCGTCGCAGGGCTCGTCGAGGGGGCGTTCGACGCCGAGTATGAGCCGCAGGCCCCGTTCCTTGGCGAGCCGGGCGGTGGCGTCTGTGGTCGCGGCGACCCACACGGGCATGGCCCCGCCCAGGTGGTGCAGGAGCGTGTCGAGCCAGCCGGGGAAGCCGTGGTGGTATCGGTCCATGCCCCCGCCGATGAGCACGTTTTCGATGCCGGGCCCGCCGCGGGCGACGCCGAGCGCGAACCGGTCGCCGTAGAGGTCGTGCAGCAGCAGCGCCTCGTCGGCGAGCGAGATCGGGTGGCGGGCGGAGAAGACGCATGCCGCCGTGCCCACGGTGATCCGCTCGGTCTTGGCGAGTATCTGCATGGCCAGCAGCGTCGCCGACCGGCACTGTCCATATTGGACGAAATGGTGTTCGGCCAGCCACACGCCGCCGAACCCGTGCAGTTCGGCGGCGCGGGCGTGCGCCACGGCGGCATTGACGCCGAAGGCACTCGTGAGGAACGCGTCCATGCTTCTCAGCAGTCGCGCAGCTCCGGCGACTGGTTGCGCAGCTGGGCGACGGGCGAGATGAACTCCCGGTAGGCCGGCCCGCCCACGTCCTCGAACCGGAACGCGGCCACCCGGTGACAGTTTTGGAACGCGAGCTTGCGCCCGAAGTGGCGCTCCAGTGCGCCCCGGATCGCGTCGCTGGCGAGCGCGCGCAGCAGCTCGCCGCGCTCCTTTTCGGACGGTGGCGGTGTGGCGTGCTCCCCGGTGAGCGCCGCCTCGCTGATCACCTTCCAGGCGTAGGGCAGGGACTGGCGGACGCAGTCGACGAATTCGGCATCGTCGACGTGTCCGGCCTCGGCGCGCTCGAGCAGAGCGGCGGGGACGTCAAGGGACATGTTGTTCATCCTTTCGTGATCCCCCAAGGGTGAACTCGGGGTCGATCTGCGTGGCCAGGTCCTCGCCGACCTTGGCGCTGGCCCACGCCTGGGCGTTGCGGAGATGGAATTCGTTGGCCTGACGCGCATACGTGCGCCAGTCCTTGGTACACAAATCGACGGTTTTAATTATCTTATCGATGGCGGCCGCGTTTTCCGGCTCGAGTCGCCCGCTGACCGCGCCCCGCTCGGTCCCCTTGACGAACCCGGAGCGGCCCACCCATGTCAGCAGGTCGCCGCCAACATGCGAGCGCAGGAAGTCCACATCGGACTGATCATCGATCTTGTTGCCGACGACGTGGACGCGCACGCCGAAGTCACTGGCGTAGCCCACATACTGCCGGTAGACGCCCACGCTGCGCAGGGTCGGCTCGCACACCAGGAACGTCGCGTCGAACCTGGTGAACAGCCCGGACGCGAAGCTGTCCGCGCCTGCCGTCATGTCGACGACGACGTACTCCCCCGGGCCGTCCACCAGGTGGTTCAGCAGCAGCTCGACCGCGCCGACCTTGGAGTGGTAGCAGGCGACGCCCAGGTCCTCGGTCGCGAACGGCCCGGTGACCGCGAGCCGGACGCCGCCCACGTCGTGCACGAGCCGCTCGTAGATCGGATTGGTCTCCCGCACGCTCAGGAGCCTTGACCCGCGCCCGGGCGGCGTCGTCTTCACCATCGCCCTGCTTGACGAGATCCTCGAGTTGTCGCCGCGCAGATACTCCTTGATCAGGTCGAGGTGGTCGCCGAGCGCGGGCAGCAGGACCGCCTCGTCCTCGCTCGCGCCGAGCGCGGCCGCCAGATGCTGATTGATGTCCGCGTCTATCGCCAGCAGCGGTTGGCCCGCCAGCCGGCGCGCGGTCAAGGCGGCCAGCGTCGTCTTGCCGCTGCCGCCCTTCCCGACAAATGCCATCTTCATAATGCTATTGGTAGTCGTTTTCAACAGCCTGCGCAACCGCAACACGCGAGCGAGACCCTGCCGCCGGCGACCGCCGTACAAATGGACCCGACGTCGGTGGGCGATCGCGGCAGGGGTAGGCATCCGGGATCGTGCGACGCCGGTTGGCTTGCGTCGCACCGCGGGCGTCGGCACCCCAGCTGACCCGAACCCGCTGCACCACAATCACAACTGACAGGATGCCGCCCGCGCCGCGCCGCCACGCGGTTTCGACGAGGGATCGGCGAGCCTGGACGCGTGCGGGCCGGAGGGACCAACCCGGGCTGCGAGCAGGCCTCTGAGGACCCGCTAAGCTCCATCGGGTGTCCAAGGCGCGTCGCAATGATCTGCTGGTTGGTGGCTTGTCCCTGATTCTGGCACTCTGGGTCACGAGCGGCTTCTGGGTCGACCCGGCGCGCAAGGCCAGCTTCGTTAATTCTGGTGACCAGGCGCTGTTTGAGTGGCTGCTGAGCTACGGGGCGTATGCGCTGACGCACTTCCAGGACCCGCTGTTCACCTATCTGCTCAACGTGCCCGACGGGGTCAACCTCGCGGTCAACACGTCCATCACGGCTTATGCGATCGCGTTCACGCCGATCACGATGGGGCTGGGTCCCACCGCGAGCTTCCTGATCATCCTCACGCTCAACCTGGCCGCGTCCGCGTGGTGCTGGTATTACCTGTTCAGCCGGCACCTCAACGCGTCATCGCTGGGCGCGGCGGTGGGCGGGCTGTTTGCCGGCTTCGCGCCCGCGATGATTTCGCACGCCAACGCGCACCTCAACTGGACCGCTCAGTGGATTATCCCGCTGATCATCGCGCGCGTCATCGTCATGTATCGCCGCCGGCGGCCCGTCCGCGACGGGCTCATCCTCGGCATCCTGATCGCTGTGGCTTTTTCCCTGGCCGCCGAGGCCCTCTTCTTCGCCGCGCTCGCTCTGGCTCTCTTTTGTCTTATCTGGTACCCATTCCAGCGCACGCCGATCAAACACTTCCTGGCCGGGTTGGGCGTCGCGGCGCTCACGGCCGGGGTGCTCCTGGCCTATCCGCTCTATCTGCACTTCGCCGGTCCGCAGCGCTATCACGGCACGGGCTTCGACCCGAAGGTGCACAACGAGGATCTCGCCGCCTACTGGACCTTCCCGGAGCGGTCGCTCGCGGGAGCGTTGGGGCTCAACGACAATCTGGCCCCCAATCCCACCGAGGAAAACTCGTTCTTGGGCGCGCCGCTGCTGGCGCTGGCGTTCATCGGGTTCGTGTTGCTGTGGCGGCGTGCGGAGGTGAAGGCGCTCGCGGTCGTGACGCTGGTGTTTGCCGTGCTGTCGCTCGGGCCCGAGCTGCGCTACATGAAGGAGCGCACCGACATGTGGATGCCGGAGGCGCTGCTCGTCGATCTGCCCATCTTCAACGCCGCGCTGCCGTCGCGGCTCGCGCTCGTGGTCGCGCCCATCATCGCTCTTGTGTTGGCGTGGCTCATTTCCAAGCCGAAACCTGGGCCCAAGTGGGTGTGGGTGGCCGGGTTCACCGTGGCGCTGCTGCCGCTCGTGCCGCAGCCGATCCTGACCCGCGACCGTGAACCGGTGCCGCACTTCTTCTCCGCAGGCGTGTGGGAGTCCTATGTGGACGGTGAGGGGGTTGTCGCGCCCATCCCGCTGCCCAACGACCTGGTGCCGGACGGGCAACGCTGGCAGGCCACGGTGCTCGCGCAGGGCGGGCGCGTCTTCCGGCTCCCGTCGGGGTTCTTCCTGGGGCCCGGCGGGCCGGACGGCGCCGGCCGGATCGGCCCCGTCCCGCGCCCGACCGCGGATCTGCTCGAGAAGGTCGCGCGCACGGGCGAGATCCCGCCGATCGGCGCGGCCGAGCAGGCGCAGGCCCGCGAGGACCTGCGCTACTGGGACGCCCAGATCGTGGTGCTGGCCGACACCGTGTCGGGCGCGCATTGGGACCCCAATCAGTCGGCCCTGCTGCGCGCCACGACACTCCTCCTGGGCCCACCCGAACGGATCGATGATGTGTGGGTTTGGAAGCTGTAGTCAGACCTGTCTGCGTTGCCAATGTTGGTTGGTGGCCGAGCCGCACGTCCACTGCACCAGCTGTGCGCCGTCGGTGGTCGCGGCGTTTTGCACGTCCAGGCACTTGTTGCTGTGCCGGGCGATCAGCTGCACGTAGCCGGACCCGACATCCTGCAGGCGCCAATGCTGGTTGGTGCCGGTGCCGCACGTCCACTGCACGACGCGGACGCCGTCGCCGGTCGCGCCCGTACCGCCAAAGACATCAAGGCACTTGCCGCTGTTGCGGCTGACGACCTGGAAGTAGCCGCTGCCGACATCGCGGAACTGCCACTGCTGGTTGGTCTGCCCGTTGGCGGCCCACTGCACCACGTTGGCACCATCGGTGGTCGCGCCGTTGAAGACGTCGACAACCTTGCCGCTGTGCCTGGCGGTCATCGTGTACACCGCGGGCGGCGGGACCGTCGTCTGCGTGGCCAGCCGGTAGAGCCCGGAGCCGTGCGCGGGCAGCGACCGGGTGAAGGTGCCGCTGGCCGTGCCGAGGTTGGCTCCCGACCACAGGTCCGTCACGGTGGCCGAGCCGATGCCCAGATCCGCTAGCGTCACGGAAACGTTGGCGGTCGACGAGCCACGGTTGAACAGCGCCACGTATTTGTGGTTGGTGCCGGGCACATCCGCCGTCCACACGCGGAAGGTCCCGCCGTAGAGCTCGCGGTTGTTGGTGCTGCTCTGATCGACGGCGATGACCGCGGCATTGGTCATCAGGGCGAGCTCCTGCGCCCGGTTTTCGACCAGGTTGCCACCCCACATCAGCGGCGACTTGGTGATGGCCCACAGCGTCATCAGGGTGCGCTGCTCGTCGGGCGTGAGGTTGGAGTAGCGCGGCGAGCCCACCGGCCCCTGTTTGGACAGCCGCCCGATCGGGATCATGTCGGGATCGGGCCACGAACCCGTTGTCCGGTAGGGCGTCCAGTCGCGCTGCAGGTCAAAGATCGCGTCCACGTTGGCCCAGTTGTCCCACAGGTCGTTGATGATCCGCCACATGTGCGCGTTGGCGGTCACGTGCGGGCCGCTCGCGAGCGGGGTCGGGCCGGGCGACAGGCTCAGCACCATCGGCCGCCCGCTGCGCTGGATGGCGAGGCGGTAGCCGTCGACCTCGGACTGCCGATAGGTGGGCGCGGCGATGTCGTCCACCTTGACGAAGTCCACGCCCCAGCTCGCGTAGAGCTGGAACAGCGAGTCGAGGTAGGCCTGCGCGCCGGGGTGGCCCGTGTTGAGCCCCCACATGAGGTTCAGCCAGGCCGCCGTGGTGCTGTTGTTGATTTGGTTGGCCCGGTAGCTCGTGCCGAGGATGGGCACGTTGTCGGCGACCGCCTGGCGCGGGATGCCGCGCATCAGGTGGATGCCGAACTTCAGGCCGAGGCCGTGGATGTAGTCGGCGAGGGGCTTGAATCCGTTGGTCCCCGTCGCGGATGGGAAGCGGGTCGTGTCGGGCAGCATGCGGCCGTTGGCGTCCAGACGCAGCCGGGGGTTGAGGTTGCCGTCCTGGTTGGGGCTGCCCGTGCCGCTGCCCGGGTAGTACCAAGCCCAGTCGATGACGATGTATTGCCAGCCGAACTGTTTGAGGTTGGCGCTCATGTAGTCGGCGTTGGCCCTGACCTGTGCCTCTGTGACGTTCCAGTTATAGGAGTCATAACTGTTCCAGC
>JBIOYB010000153.1:0-11309 GCA_044869915.1 Allorhizocola sp. | reverse complement strand
GAGCACGGCCTACCGCGCGCGGCAACGGCCCCGGTACCTCGACCAGATAGGTCTTGGGCACCTCGTAGGAAGGGTGGGTCAGCTTGTGCGCGAGCGACCCGTCGTTGGTCAGCAGCATCAGGCCCTCGGTGTCGGCGTCGAGCCGGCCCACGTGATAGACGCGCACCCCGATGTCGCCCACGTAGTCGGCGATCGCCTCGCGCCCCCGCTCATCGTCCATAGTGGACACGACGCCACGCGGCTTGTTGATGGCCAGGTATACCAGGCGGGTGTCGGTCACCACCCGCTGCCCGTCGACGTGGATCACCGCCGTTTCGGCGTCGACCTTGTCGCCCAGCGTGGCCCGCTTGCCGTCCACGGTCACGCGGCCGCGCCCGATCAGGTCCTCGCAAGCGCGACGGGACCCGATGCCCGCGGCTGCGAGCACCTTTTGGAGCCGTTGTTCTTCAGGCACCGGATGCCACCTCGTCCAGATTGTCGGGCAGGAACGGCGCCAGCGGCGGCAACTGCTCCACCGAGTCCAGGCCGAGCTTCTCGAGAAAAAGATTTGTTGTTTTGTACAGGTGAGCGCCCGAATCCGGGTCCGCCCCGCACTCTTCGATCATCCCGCGGGTGATCAGCGTGCGGATCACGCCGTCACAGTTGACGCCGCGGATCGCCGACACCCGCGACCGGGTCACGGGCTGCTTGTAGGCGATGACCGCAAGGGTCTCGAGCGACGCCTGCGTGAGCCGCATCTGCTGCCCGTCGAGCACGAACTTCTCCACATAGGCCGAATAATCGGACCTCGTGTAAAACCGCCAGCCGCCCGCGGCACGCCTCAGGTCGAAGCCGCGGCCGTCGCGCGTATAAGCCGCCGAAAGGTCGATCAGCGCGTTGGCGACCTGCTCGGCGTGCACTTCGAGCACGCCGGCCAGCGTTATCTCGCTCACCGGCTCGTCCACGACCATGAGAATCGCCTCCAGCGCGGGCACCAGCTCGCTGTCGTCCAGCGTGCGCCGCGGCACATCCTCCTCATCGGACACCCGCTGGCCGGGAACGGCAAACAACTCCGCCGCGGCGGCAAGCCCACCCGCCGCGCCACCGCCCGACTCAGCCTTGGCCCGCTTGCCCTCCCCCTTGGCCCGCTTGGCCTTGCCAGTCTCAGTCTTGCCGGTCTCAGTCTTGCCCGCCTCAGTCTTGCCCGCCTCAGTCTTGCCCGCCTCAGTCTTGCCCGCCTCAGCCCCGGCGACCCCCACCGCCACAGCCTCCGCCGGCACGTCCACATCCGCCCCGGCCGACACAGCCTCGCCGGCATCCACCACCGACGCGTCTCCCACGGGCGCTTCCGCCGCCGCAGCCTCAACCAACCCCGCGTCGCCAGCATCCACCACCGGCACGTCCCCCACCGGCACGTCCCCCACCGGCGCGTCCGCCGCCGCAGCCTCAACCGACCCCGCGTCGCCAGCCTCCGCCACCGGCAGATCCACCGGCTCGACCTCGACCTCGGCCACCGCATCGTCGACTGGCTCGGCTACCGCATCGTCCACATCGGACTCGCCGAAGCCCGCCTCCGGCTTGGCGTCGTCCCCCACGGGCCCGTCCAGCCATTTTGCCCCGGCAAGCCCCGCCCACTGCCGCGGCAACCCGCCGCCGACCGCACCGCTTTCGGACTCCACCCCGGATTCCGGCCGCGCCGCGTCCTCCGACTGCGCCGTGTCGCCCGATTCCGCCTCGTCGACCTCATCATCGACCTCGTCGCCTAGGTCGTCGTCCAGATCGTCGCCCTCCCAAGCCTCGGCATCCGGGGAAGCCGCCCTATCGGAGGTGTGGCCGCTCGACGCCGGGCGCTGCCACGGCGGCACCCAGGTCGCGGCGTCGGCCGCCAGATCGTCACTCATCGCCCTCGGTCCCCCCGGCCGTCTCATCGGCCGCTTCGTCCGCTTCGTCTGCCTCTTCCGGCTCTTCCAGTTCTTCCGGCATCTCGTCCCGCTCGTACTCGTCAAAGTCGAGGCTCGCCGGCGTGCCGTCCCCACCGGTCCATCGGACCGTCAGCTCGCCCAGCGCTTGCACCTGATCAAATCCGACCAGCCCCTCACGATAGAGCTCCAACAGCGCGAGGAATCGGGCGACCACCTCCAGCGTGTTCACACAGTCGCTCGTCAGCACCCGGAAGCTGGCCACACCCAGCTCCATCAGCCGCTGCCGCAGGATCTCGGCATGCTCCCGCACGCTGACCCGCACCTGGTGGATGTGCGCGATCGACACGGTCGGCGGTGGCGCCTTAGGCGTGAACGCCTTGGCCGCCATCTTGGCCAGCCGATCGGCCCCGATCCCCAACACCAGCTCGGGCAGGGCATCGGCGAACTGCTGCTCCAGCGCGACCAGCCGGGGCCACCGCCGCTCGCCCACCTCCGACAGCGCGGCGATGTGCGCCGCCGCCTGCTTGAACGCCCGATATTGCAGCAGCCGGGCGAAGAGCAGGTCGCGCGCCTCCAGCAGCGCGAGATCCTCCTCGTCTTCGATCTCCGCGGCCGGGAGCAGCCGCGCGGCCTTCAGATCCAGCAGCGTGGCCGCGATGACCAGGAACTCGCTCGCCTCGTCCAGGTCCCAGTTGTCGCCCATCGACCGGATGTGCGCGATGAAGTCGTCGGTGACCTGGTGCAGGGCCACCTCCGTCACGTCCAGCTTGTGCTTGCCGATCAGCTGCAGCAACAGGTCGAACGGGCCCTCGAAGTTGGTCAGCCGCACGGTGAAGCGCGCCGAACCCGACGACGGTTCAGCGGGCAGTACTTCCGCGGAGCTCACCCAGAAAGACTAGCGGGCGGCCTGAGCCGCGATCACCTCGCGGGCCAGCTGACGATAGTTGCGCGCCCCGGACGACGCTGGATCGAGTGAGGTGATTGGCGCGCCCGCCACCGTGGACTCCGGGAACTTCACCGTCTTGGTGATCACCGTCTGGTAAACCTTGTCGCCGAAGGCCTCCACGACCCGCTGCAACACCTGCCGGCAGTGCGTCGTGCGGCTGTCATACATCGTGGCCAGGATGCCCTCCAGCTCCAGGTCGAAGTTGAGCCGCTCGCGCACCTTGTCGATCGTGTCCAGCAGCAGCGCGACACCCCGCAAACTGAAGAACTCGCACTCCAGCGGGACCAGCACACCGTGGCTCACGGTCAGCGCATTGATCGCCAGCAGCCCGAGCGACGGCTGGCAGTCGATCAGGATGTAGTCATACTCCTTGCGGATGTTGCGCAGCACCCGAGCCAGCGCCATCTCCCGCGCGACCTCGTTGACCAGCTGGATCTCGGCCGCGGACAGGTCGATGTTGGCCGGCAGCAGGTGCAGGTTGGCCACATCGGTCTTGATCAACACATCTTCGGCCACGACGTCGTCCTGCATCAGCAGGTTGTAGACCGACAGGTCGAGATTGTGCGGGTTGACGCCGAGACCCACCGACAGCGCGCCCTGCGGATCGAAGTCGACCAGCAGCACACGCCGGCCGTACTCAGCCAGCGCCGCACCCAGATTGATGGTCGTGGTCGTCTTGCCGACCCCGCCCTTTTGGTTTGCCATCGAAATGATCCGGGCAGGGCCGTGCCGGTCGGTCGGCATCGGCTCGGGGATTTCCTTGCGCGCCGTATAGGCGGAGGGATCCGCCGGCCCGAGGTCAGCGCTCAGGTCCATGCTGGAGGTCTCCGCCCGTAGCGTCGAGGTCCACGCCTCCGCCCGCTCGTTGCCTGCCATCCTCTTACGCCCTTCCGCCCATCACGAAGGACTGTACGTCACCGCGTGTCCAACGGTGAGCGGACACGCGGTGGCAGTGCATTTCAGAAGCCATCAGGCAAGGACCTGCTCCAATGTCAAGTACGGCAGGTGGTGCGCCTCGGCCACCGGACCGTAGGTCAGATGACCGTCAAAGGTGTTGAGCCCCAAGGCAAGTGCGCGATCCTTGCGCAGCGCCTCGCGCCAGCCGTGGTTGGCCAATTGGATCGCATAGGGCAGCGTGACATTTGTGAGCGCGAACGTCGACGTGTGCGGGACGGCGCCCGGCATGTTGGCCACGCAGTAGAAGACCGACTCGTGCACCCGGTAGACCGGATCCGCGTGCGTGGTCGGGCGCGAGTCCTCGAAGCAGCCACCCTGGTCGATCGAAATGTCCACCAGCACGCTGCCGGGCTTCATCCGCTTTACCATTCCGTTGGTCACCAGCGTCGGCGCCTTCGCGCCCGGCACCAGCACCGCACCGATCACCAGGTCGGCCTCGAGCACCGCCCGCTCCAGTTCGTACGCGTTGGACATGACCGTCCGAACGCGACCGTGGAAGAGCTGGTCCGCCTTGCGCAGCCGGTCGATATTGAGATCAAGCAGTACGACCTCGAAGCCCAGCCCGTTGGCGATGGTCGCCGCGTTCATGCCCGACACGCCGGCGCCGATCACGACCGCCTTCGCGGGCCGCACGCCCGGAACCCCACCCGGCAGCACGCCGCGCCCGCCGGCGAAGCGCATCAGGTGATACGCGCCCACCTGCGGCGCGAGCCGCCCGGCTACCTCGCTCATCGGCGCGAGCAGCGGCAGCGCCCGGTCGGCGGTCTCCACCGTCTCGTAGGCGATGCCCGTCACCCTCTGCGTGAGCAGCGCGTCCGTGCATTCCTTCGACGCCGCGAGGTGCAGGTAGGTGAACAGCACCTGCCCCGGCCGCATCCGGTCGTATTCCTCCGCGATCGGCTCTTTGACCTTGAGGACCATTTCCGCGGTACCCCATACGTCATCAGCGGTCGCCAGGATCTGCGCGCCCGCGGCGCGATACTCGTCATCGGTGATCGTGGAGCCGAGACCGGCTCCGGTCTCGATCACGACCTCGTGACCGTTGCGGATGAACTCGTTGACACCCGCCGGGGTGATCGCCACACGGTATTCGTGGTTTTTGACCTCGCGGGGGATTCCCACCCTCATCGCATACCTCCCACCCTCGACGTGGTGGAGCGGCTGCGGGTGCGAAGCGCCGGTTACCTTCACGGTGAGCCTCCTGTGCCTGCGACGGTGGAGTGGCGCCGTTGCCACTCTTCGCGGAAACACCGTCCGGGCGGTGAGTCTAGGTCTGGTATACCCCGGCTGGTCCCAACAATGTGTCAGTTGCTGGAGATCAACCCAGACACCCTGCAAATGAATCGACTCAGTCCACTGCACTGCGCCCCTGCCACGGCGCACGGGGATCGCCTGTCTGGTTGTCTGTCTGGTTTTGGTCGTGGGCCACGCGCTCAGCCCGTCCGGCCGCCGAAACAGGCGTGGGACACGCTCGCCGTCGCCGCTGACGCAATCGCCGGCGAGCTGTACCTCCCTGTGCCGGACCAGGGCAAAAAGTCGCCGTCCGGTCAGGCGAAGCGCGCGGCGGCGGCCAGGATCCCGGCGACACTCGCGGCGTTGGTGATCTCACCCTTGAACGCCATCGCCACGGCCTCCGCCAGCGGGACCCGGCGCACCTGCATGTCGGCCTCCTCGGCGACCCGCACGTGGCGGTGATCGTCGTGGACCTCGGTCAGATCTCGGGCAAGGTACAACCGGATGGACTCGTTGGTGAAGCCCGGTGACAGGTGCAGCTCGAGCAGGTGCTCGAGGCTGCCCGCGACCAGGTCGGTCTCCTCCGCGAGCTCACGCCGGGCCGTCTCGATCGGGTCTTCACCCTCGATGTCGGCCAGCCCGGCGGGCAGCTCCCACAGGTATTCGCGCACCGGATGCCGGTATTGCCGGATGAGCACGACCCGCCCCTGATCATCGAGCGGGACGACGCCCACCGCATGCAGTTTGGTCACCACGTCCCTCGGATGGACCTGCCCATCGGGCATCCTCACCTGGTCGGTGACGACATTGAAGATCCGGCCGTGGTACTGCTCGGTGCTCTCGACCACCTCGTACAACGATTCACACTCCTGCTGACACACCCGGCAACTGGTCCGCTTGAGCGTAGGCGATGGATGCCGATACGAGCCCGGAGAACAGCGGGTGCGGCCGCGTCGGGCGGCTCTTGAGCTCCGGGTGCGCCTGCGTGGCCACGAAATATGGATGTACCTCGCGGTCCATCTCGACGAACTCGACGAGCTTGTCGTCGGGGCTCGTCCCCGACACGAGCAGCCCCGACCGGTTCAACGACTCCCGGTAGGCGTTGTTGACCTCGTAGCGGTGCCGGTGCCGCTCGGTGACCTCGGTGGTCCCGTAGAGTTCCGCCACGATCGACCCCGGCGTGAGTTTGGCCACATAGGACCCCAGCCGCATGGTGCCGCCCATGTCGCCCTTGCCCGCGACGATGTCCTCCTGGTCGGCCATTGTCGAGATGATCGGGTCGGGCGTGCGCTCGTCGAACTCCGACGACGACGCGTGCGCGATCCCGGACACGTGCCGCGCCACCTCGATCGCCATGCACTGCAGCCCCAGGCACAGACCCAGGGTCGGGATCTTGTTTTCGCGCGTGTACCGCACCGCGCCGATCTTGCCCTCGATCCCCCGCACACCGAAGCCGCCCGGGATGACCACGCCGTCGACCTGCGACAGCGCCTTGGCCGCGCCCTCAGGCGTCTCGCAGTCGTCGCTGGCCACCCAGCGCAGGTTGACCTTGGCCCGGTGGCCGAAGCCCGCCGCGCGGATGGCCTCCGACACGGACAGATAGGCGTCGGGCAGGTCGATATATTTGCCCACGAGCGCGATGGTCACCTCGTGCACCGGGTGGTGCACCCGGTCCAGCAGGTCGTCCCACGCGGCCCAGTCGACGTCGCGGAACGACAGCCCGAGCCGCCGCACCACATAGGCGTCGAGCCCCTCGCGGTGCAGCACCTTCGGGATGTCGTAGATGCTCGGCGCGTCGGGCGCGGAGACCACGGCCTCCTGGTCCACGTCGCAGTAGAGCGCGAGCTTGCGCTTCATGTTGGTGGGGATGTCGCGGTCGGACCGGCACACCAGCGCGTCGGGCTGGATGCCGATGTTGCGCAGGGCGGCCACCGAGTGCTGCGTCGGCTTGGTCTTGAGCTCCCCCGACGGCGCGAGGTAGGGCACCAGCGACACATGCAGGTAGAAGCAGTTATCCCGGCCGATGTCGTGCCGGATCTGCCGGATGGCCTCGAGGAACGGCAGCGACTCGATGTCACCGACCGTCCCGCCCACCTCGGTGATCACCACATCGGGCGTGCGCCCGTGATCGTCGGCCGAGGCCATGGCCCGGATGCGCGACTTGATCTCGTTGGTGATGTGCGGAATGACCTGGACAGTGTCGCCCAGGTATTCGCCGCGCCGCTCCTTGGCGATCACCGCGGAGTAGATCTGACCGGTGGTGACGTTGGCCTTGGCGGAGAGGTCGCGGTCGAGAAAACGCTCGTAGTGCCCGATGTCCAGGTCGGTCTCGGCGCCGTCGTCGGTGACGAAGACCTCGCCGTGCTGGAAGGGGTTCATGGTGCCCGGGTCGACGTTCAGATAGGGGTCGAGCTTCTGCATGACCACACGCAAACCGCGCGCTGTGAGCAGATTGCCGAGGCTGGAGGCCGTTAGGCCCTTCCCCAGGGAGGAGGCGACTCCCCCCGTCACGAAGATGTGCTTAGTCACTGATGATGTCATCGTCCGCGCCACGGGATTTCACACTAACATCGCGCGCGCTTGTTCCCGCAAGTCCGGGCGTCCGATCGGCGGCGTGTTCGAGCACCCGCAACGCGGTGAGGGTGAGCAGAGGGACCGCGGTGGCCGCCGCGGCGCCCGCGACGTTGAGCGCCGCGCCGCCGAGCACGCCCGCGACCAGGGTGGCCACGGCCGCGCCGGTGGCGGTCGCCCGCACGGCCGGGTAGATGCCGAACAGCCGCTTGAGCCCGCCCCACGGCCGCAGCAGCACGGCCCAGAGAAAGACCGCGGCCGCGACGGCCAGGACCGTCAGCGCGCTGGAGGCGAACGCGGTCACGTTGTTCAACCCCACCCGATGCAACGTCAAGGACGCCGTACCCTCCGAAAATTGGTTTAAAAGACGCCCTAAACTGCCCTGATTCTCGATCGGGCGACCCACGTCGATCAGCGCGAAACCGGCCGTGACCACGAGGCCGGCCAGGACCGCCCAGGCCACCCGGCCAAAGGTCAGCCAGCCGCCGGTCGCCAGCGCCGCCGCGAGGCACACCCCGGCGGTCAGCGCGACCGCTCCCCCGGCGTCGGCGCCGAGATTGGGGCTGCCCATGAGCACGACCGCGATCGCGCCGATCCCGGCGATCAGCAGTGTGCGATGGCGTTGCGGCACGAGGTGGGCGAGCCAGCCCGCGGCCAGCAGCGCGCCCGCGATGAACACGCCCATCACCACGATGCCCACGCCCGCGAACCGGCCACCCTGCAGCGCGGAATATCCGACCACGCCGTTGAGCTGCAGCCGCGATCCTGTCACCAGATCGAGACAGATCACACCGGCCGCGATCGACGAGACCACGCCCAGGGGCACCAGGGTCTTGGTCGCAAAGGGCATCCGGACGACCGCGAAGGTCAGCACGGCCACGAGAGCGAGCGTGATGCCCGCGAACGTCAGCCCGCCGGAGCGCCACCACGGGAACGCGTCGGCGATGATCGCCGCCGGGAGGATCAGCGCGGCCGCGATGAGCGCGGTCTCGGCCACGCGGGTCGTGCGCCTGCGCCGCAGCAGCGGGAGGATCGCGGCGAACAGGCCGATCTGCAGCGCCGCCAGGGCCGTGAAGAACCAGCGCGCCACGCCGAGCGCGGCCGACGCCCGCCGGTCGGCGTCCGCCAGCGCTCTGAGCGAGCGGGCGAGGTCATCCGGGCGCCCCGGGCTGGAGGCGGCCGGCGCGCCCGCGAACAGCCTCCTGGGCGCCTCCCGGCCCAGCACGTGCAGCGCGGTCGGCGCCAGATCCACCAATTCGAGGTAGCCGTCGCGGCCCCCGGTCGTCACCGACGTCAGCCAACCCCCGTCCCATCCGGGCCCGTCGATGCACACCACGTGCAGCCGCCCCGGGCGTCCGGTATCCGACACTCCGGCCACCACAATCACCGAATTGGGTGGCCGCTCCGCCTCCACCCGCGCCAGGAGCGCGTCGATCTGCCCCGCCTGCGCCGCGCGCTCCTCGGGCGTCGCGGCCGAGACCGTGCCCAGCTCGACGATGCTCAGGATGCACGTGGACAGCAGCGCGGTCGCCTCATCGGGCAGCGTCGGCTCGTATCGGTCCACCCGCCCGAAGGGCCGAGCCGCCGCGACCGCCGCACCCGCGCCCACGGCGGTCGCGCAGCGCACCGATCCCGCCAGCGCGCCGGGCACCGCGCCGTACGGCAGCTCGCGCTGGGCGTCCACAACGGACGGTTGGTCCGGCAGGTTGGCCCCGATGTCGTCGGGCCGCTCGACGATCACGTTCAGCGGGGGGCAGTCGGCGTCCACCGGCGTGGTGGTCCGTGCCGCGAAGTTGCCGGCGCCCAGTGTCGCCCATCCGTCGGCGGGGCACGTCGGCACGTGCGCCGACCGGACGGCGAGCGCCCCGATCGACCCGCGCTGCGCGAGCCGCCACAGCGTGGGCGTCGCCTGCTCCGAAACGTCGTCCCAGCGCAGCCCCGGCGCGCCCGCGATGATCACATAGTCGGCGCTGGCCTGCGGCGCGGCGTGGGCGGGCACGGGCAGGCCGACGACGAGCAGGGCGGCCGCGACTACGAGGCGTATCACAACTGCGCGTACACCTTCTCCACGCCGGCCACCGTCGACCGCTCATCGGGCCACTCCAGTGCCCGCGCGCACGCCTTCTCCGCCAACTCGGCCCTTAGCAGGGGGTCATTGGCCAGGTGGCGGAACGCGATGTTGAGCGCTTCCACGTCGCCCGGCGGGATCAGCAGCGCCGCGTCGCCGACGAGATCGGGGATCCCGCCCACGGCCGTGGCGATCAGCGGCAGCCCGGAGGTCATGGCCTCCTGTGTGAACAGCTGGCGCGCCTCCCACACGCTCGTCACCAGCGCGATGTCGGCCGCCGCGAGCAGGTCGGCCACATCGGTGCGGTGGCCGAGCAACGTCACGGGCGCGCGCAGCTCGGAGACCTGCGCCGCCAATTCCAGATAGGACGGTCCCTCCCCCGCGATGAACACCTTTGTGTGCAGGTCTCGCCAGCGCGCTGCGGCCTGGATCAGCGTGTCGTAGCCCTTTTGCGGGTGCAGCCGCCCCACCGACACCGCCACGATCTGCTCATCGGTCACGCCCAGCGCGGAGCGCATCGCCTCCCGGCTGCGTTTGCTGCGCCGCAGCGCCGGCGCGGCGACCGGGGCGAACCGCACGTCGGGCGCGCCCACAGCCCTCGCCCGAGCGACCAGATCCCTTGAGGCGCAAAGGGTCACGGCCGCCGCACGCCCGACGATCCGCTCGACCAGCGTGTGCACGCGGCCGCGCAGGCCACGGCGCAGCGGGGCGTTGTGCCAGGTCACCACGAGCGGGCAGGCCGGGCGGGCGAGCGTGGCGGCCAGTCCTGCGCGCAGCCCGTGCGCGTGCACGACACCGGGCCTGACCGTGGTCAGCAGGTGCCGCAGCGTCCGCACCGCGCGCATGTCGCTCGGGTGCAGGTTGGGCGGGATCTCGATCGGGTGAAACGCGGCGCCGCGGCCCGTGAACCTGAACTGCCGCTCGGTCGCCGCCGGACCCGCCACGGTGACCGTGTAGCCGTCGGCCGCCAGACCCTCGGTGAGGCTCGCCACATGCGCGCCGATCCCGCCCGTGCTCGAGGCCAGCACGAGAACGAGGTTGCGACCCGTCATCGCAGGACCACCTTCCGAAGCGCCTGGAGGACCGCACCGAACACCAGCAGGGCCACACCTCCAGCAAGCATGCCCTGCCAGATCAACGGCCAATCTCGCGGGGTGGCGGCGGTCGCGGCCAAAACCGCGGCGCCAGCAGCGGCTATGCCCACAACTGTCGACTTCGCGCTTCCGCGCAGCGCCTCGCGGCCGCACCGGCGGGCCACCCCGACGGCGAGCGCGATCCCGAGCACGGTCATGCCGATCGAGTTGGCCAGCGCCAGCGCGAACGGCCGTTCGTCCAGGAGCGCGCTCAGCGCGAGCGCCGCAACCACCGTGACCGTCCAGCCCAGACCGATGGCGATGGCCGCGAACCGTTGCGCGCCAACGGCATACAGCGTCCGTTGGTGCAGCGCGGCCAGCCCGTAGCCGATCAGCCCGGGTGCGAACCCGATGATCGCCAGCTCCAGGGAGCGGGGATTTTCCAACATCAGCCCGCTGATCGGGTGCGCCAGCACGACCAGCCCCATTGCGCCCAGGCAGCTCAACAGCACGATCGCCGAGCCGGTCTTCGCTATGAGCGGCCCCTTTTCGGGCGCTAT
>JBIOYB010000152.1:0-3549 GCA_044869915.1 Allorhizocola sp. | reverse complement strand
GCCGGGATAGGTGATGTGCCCTGACCCAGCCGCTGACCGAGCATTTCCAGGTGCCGCTCCTGTGCCGCCAGCGCTCCGCTCAGCCGGACCGCGACCGGATCCGATGCGAAATCCCCAGTCCGGCCGTGGCGGCCTGCCGGTGCAGCTCCCACGCATAGGCAAGCGCTTCACGTGGGCCAGTGCTCGCCACCGAGCCGGATATTGTGTCGGACGGTGCGGGCTGTGCCGCGGGCATGAAGCGATCGTGTGCGGCGCTCACCAATGCCTGTGCCCGCGGGATCCGTCGGGCCAGCCGGTCCGCGGCGGCCCTGCCGACGGCTTCGCCCACGAGGCTACCGATCGACCGGCCGTCGGGACGCGCCCATGACGACGAATGCAGCCGCATCCGGCGACGTATCCGATTTCCGTTGCGTACCATTATGTTTGCGCCAGCGCGACCGCGACTTGCCAGCGTCGCCAGCCGGCTCTCGCCGCTGACCAACTCGGTTGGCACAACTGCGGATCTTGCCGACGAGCACGGATGTGTTGGCGGCCACGGAGTGGCCGGGCGCCACGGGCCGGCCGCTCGCCCAGGCGAGCAGGACCGTGCCGAGCCAGGCCGCGTCGCGTCCGGCCTCGCTGTGGATGGCGTACAGCTCGCCGATCATCCGTACCTCGATGGCGGAGTGGACAATCACTTTGACCGCCTGAACCACCGGTGGCGGTCCCGGTGCCGCCGCCGCCACTGCCCACAGCACACCGGCAAGCCGCCCGGCCCCGTCGATCACGTGCCGGGACTGCGCCTCGGGGTCGTCACCAGCGTGCTGACGCAGGTTTTCAATGGTACGGATCGGCAGCCGGGTCGCCACCTCCGACACCAGCTGGGCGCTGCGCTCGGCCAGCATGTCGCGGCCTTGCCCGGCAATGTTGGTAGCCGTTTGGAGGCGCGCCCAGGCGTTGGCGACGAATTCCCGCGCCGCACGCATGCGGTCCGCGTTGGACGACTCCTCGGCGAAGAGCACACCGAGGCCGCCGAGCCATCCGGTGTCCACATTGGATCCTTCTGGCACTGGCTGAGACTGCACCGCGACATCCTGCCGCGCAGGCGCTTGCGCCGCACGGGCCGCGACGAGACGTTCGATGTATGC
Source organism: Allorhizocola sp. (assembly GCA_044869915.1). Classification (GTDB taxonomy): domain Bacteria; phylum Actinomycetota; class Actinomycetes; order Mycobacteriales; family Micromonosporaceae; genus Allorhizocola. The sequence goes on along the minus strand of JBIOYB010000152.1, from coordinate 2,422 downwards.
CGGAGCCTCCGCATGCCCGGCGGCCGCCGCACGGCGCAACGTCGCCTCGGCCTCTTCCCGCTTGCCCCGGACGTCCAGCACGATGCCGAGGTTGAACACCGCATTGTGGTCTCCCGCCGCGACCGCCTGCCGCAGTAGGGTTTCGGCCTCGGCCGGATCGCCGCGCCGCAGGCGAACCTGGGCCAGATTGTTGAGGGCATCCGTGATACCGGCGGCCAGGGCCTGACGCAACAGGCGCTCCGCCTCCTGCAGATCGCCCCGCTCGGCCACGAGTTCGGCCAGATTGTAGGCGGCGTCCGGCTGATCCGCCGCCGCGGCGCGACGCCATGCGTCCTCGGCCTCCAGAATACGACCGGTGCGGCTCAACAGGTTACCGAGGTTGAAAGTCGCCTCGAAGTTGCCCCGGGCGTCAGCGGCTCGATAGAGACGCTCTGCTTCCACGTCATCGCCCGCCTGGGCACGGATAAAACCAAGACTGGTCTCGCAGTCCGCGACGAGCTGCCGTTCATCCGGCGGCAGGTCGCAGGCCAGGGCACGCCGGTAGTGCGTCTCAGCGTCGGCGAGCTGACCGCGATCCTTGTGCAGCGAGGCGAGGGCATACGCCGCCAACGCATGACCGCGGTCGCTGGCCAGCCGGAAGTATTCGGCCGCGGTGTCTAGGTCGCCGGCACGCGCCCGTTCCATCGCCTTGCGGAGCGCAGCGACGCGCGCCGCGAGACTCGTGCGGTGACCGTTCCGATTCGGCCACCTTCACTGTCCGCTGAGGACCCGCCGAACGAGACAAGTGGGAGCATTGGGTGATCCGTCGAATCTGCGGTAGATCAACGCACGGATGCAGCGACGAAGTCGCCGATTCGACCTCGAACCGGGTATCTTCAGAGTGTTCGATGGAGGCCGCAATGTCTCCCACGTTGCGGCCTCACTGCAATGCCGTTGAGCTGTCCGATCAGGTGGGTGTCAGCGCCACGCCTGGTGAGTGGTCACGCCGCCCGGATTGCACGTGTACTGCACGAGACGAGCCTCTGACAATATGCTTCCATACTGCACCGTCAGGCACTTCCAGCTGCGGCGGTTCACGAAGTGGTAGTAGCCCGGCACGCTGATGATCGGCGCCTGATACCACCACTGATTCGTGTCGCCATGGCAGGTGTACTGTATAACGGCCGCGTTTTCGGCCGTGCTGCCGCCATATACGTCGAGGCACTTCCCGCTGTTGTAGTTGCGGATCTGGTAGAAGCCCTCGTTTCCGACCGGCTCCAGGGTGAACAGCTGTGCCGTCCCGCCGTTGCAGTAGTACTGCTGCAACGGCACCTTGTTGGCCGTCCCTGCTTCCTTCACATCCATACACAGCCCGCTGTGCGCAACGTCCCAGGAGCTCCATATGGGTGGTGCGGCCTGAGCCGCCGTGATCGGCGCCACGGCCAGCCCCGTGCCGAGAGCCAGCGTCAGCAGCGCCTGCAGCGCACGGCGCATCAATCCAATCGACATCCGTACCTACCTTCAGTCCCGCGCCGCCGATCTGGCGCCGCGCACCGCCGATCCTGGCAGCCGGCGCTGATGCACCGCGGAAAAGACGCTGAAACGGTGTCACGTAACCGACCGACCGGACCAGAACGTGGCGCGGGCACGGCGCAATAGCGCGAGCGGATTTCTGCCGTGATGTGGCGGGCGGCGATGCGGGGTGACCCGGGTCGGTGCTGGCACGCGTCCGTCCGCCATGCGCCGCCATGCGCTTTCGGCCCGGCGGGTGGACCCTGTGCGGTGTGCATGTGACAACCCCAGGCGTGTCCCGACCCCGATCCAGCTCCGGGAATTGGTCATGACGCGACTCGTCGAGCTGTCCGGGTCGTCAGGCGCGTGACAGCACGGGACAGCGCAAGCGGGCGCCGAAGGGGCGTCACGATCGATCACGCATTCACGGAAGAAGATGCCACGGAACACTGTTCAGTGACCGTTCCAATTGTGCATACGAGCACGATCATGCGGGTGCGCGGCAGTCAGCCGATCAGCCGGCGGATTACCACGATCGCGATGAACACGACGATGAACGCCAAGTCGATCGCGACCGTGCCCAACCGCAACGGAGGCAGGACCCGCCGGACTGGTGCAAGGATCGGCTCGGTGACCGACCGCACCGCGGCCGACAGTCGCGACCGGATTGACTTGGGCGCCGGGGGACCGGCCAGCGCCACGCTCCAGTCGAGCAACACGCGGGCAACCAGCAACAACTGCACCAGCAGCAAACCCAGGCTGACAATGCCGAGCACGAGACCCATCGGATACCTCCAGATCCAACTTAGGGATAGCGAAAAATTAAGGTAGGTTGTTTATGGCGTGTCGCGGGGCAAGGTCGTAGTTCCAGTCGCCGTGGAAGTCGTGGCGGGTGATGGGGAGGGCGTCGACTTGCTTGCTGGTGTATTTG
>JBIOYB010000151.1:0-4536 GCA_044869915.1 Allorhizocola sp. | reverse complement strand
GCGCGCGTGCGGGCTCGCACAAATTCGTGAAACGACTCGCTGGCATCTCGCACCCTGTCACCTCCATCGACTACACGCCCACGAGACCGCAGCCGGGTGTATGCGTGGTCCACATATCGGCCCGGCCTGGCTCGGAGACGAGGAATCGTCAGAATCCTGTGGATCGGTAATTTCTAGGCGGCCGCCGCGCAGCCCCGGCAATGCGGTGCACGCCGTGACCTGTCGGCCGCCGACACCAGCTCAGCGCGCCGGTGATCGGCGATTCGGTGGGCCGTTCGACGAGCTGTCCGTTGTGGAATGTGGCACCGGCGCGGACGAGCGCGACGAGGTGGGGTGCGTTGACCGCCCGCCACCGGTCCGCGCAACTTCGACGAGTTTGAACGCCATCGCCAGGCCGGCGGCGCGGCTGCCGGGTCCTTCGGCGACCCGGGTGCCGTGCCGGACGGTGGCGAACGTCGACTCGATCGGGTTAGAGGCACGAAGGTGGATCCAGTGCCCGGCGGGGAAGTCGTAGAAGGTGCGTAGGCGGCGCCGAACCGCGCATGCCGCGCCGGTGGCAGTCGCGCAGCAGGCCGGCCCACGACCCTGTCGATTCGCGGTGGCCATCGGCCAACACCACCAGCTCCTTGCTGCCGTCGGCCCAGACCTAGAAGTAGTCCACTTGGGACAGGTCACGTTGGCAGAAGGAGCGGTAGTCGTCGCTCCACTGCTTGGTCAACCGGGTGATCGTGGCCCCTGTGCGGGCAGCAGCACGCGGAAGGTGGCGCCGTGACCCGGGCTGGTCTGCAAATCGACCCGCCCGCCGTGGGCGGCGACCAGGGAGTGCACGATGGCGAGCCCGAGTCCGGTGCCACCGCCGCTGTTGCGGCTGCGGGAGGTGTCGGCGCGGTAGAACCGGTCGAAGACCCGCTGCGCTTGGGCGGGCGTGAGGCCCGGGCCCTGGTCGGCGACCTCGAGCACGGCCGACCCGGCTTGCGTCCCGACGCCGATGCGGATCGGTGTGCCTGCCGGGGTGTGCGTGACGGCGTTGCCCACCAGATTGGACACGACCTGGCGCAGGCGGGCCTCGTCGGCGATGGTGGGCGCGCAGGCGGGAGGCCCGCCATCGGGGCCGGTGAGCTCCACCGGTCGGCTGGGGTCTAGCGCGCGCACGTCGTGTAGCGCGTCGACGGCCAGGGTGCGCAGGTCCATCGGCGCCGGGTCGAGCGAGAAGCCGCGATCGGCCTGCCCCAGCACAAGCAGGTCCTCGACGAGCGCGGTGAGCCGTTGCGACTCCCTTTCGATGCGGGACATCGCCTCGTCGACGTCCTCACGATCCGGCATGGCTCCCATCCGGTACAGCTTGGTGAAGCCTTTGATCCCGACGAGCGGGGTGCGCAACTCATGGCTGGCGTCCGCGACGAAGCGGCGCATCCGGGCCTCGGAGTCGGCGCGGGCCGCGAAGGCCGCCTCGTTGCGGGCGAGCATGGTGTTGAGCGCTGCCGCGACGCGGCCGACCTCGGTGCGCGGCCCGGCCAGGTCGGGCACCCGGCTGCCCAGGTCGCCGCGGGCGATCGCGGCGGAGGTTTCCTCGATGCGCCGCAACGGGCGCAGCCCGGCACGGATGGCGAACCAGCCGACGCCGGTCAGCAGGGCGAGCAGCGATCCGCCGGTGATCAGGAAGATGGCGCGCAACTGGGCGATGGTGGCGTCCACCTCGTCGAGGGACGCGGCGACCACGACACTGGAGCCGGGGACTGTCTTGTCCGGTATCGCGATCGCCCGCCATCGGCCCTGCCCGCCCTCGCTCGGCACTTCGAACGGGACGCCCGCGCGCTCGGCGACCGCCGCGGTGTCGAGCAGGGGGAGACTCGGACGCACGGCGGACTGTTGCGGCTGCCGGAAGGCGCCGTCGACGGTCCCGTCGGCGCGCAGATAGACGAAGTGGACGTTGCCGAGGAAGCCGTCCACGGGGTTGGGCCGGCTCGCCGCCAGCTCCACCAATGCCGTCTGGTCCACGCGGATCCGTGCGCCGACGGCGGCAAGCGGGCGCAGCTGGCCGTCGATCCTGCCGACCAGATAGTGCTCCAGGGCACCGATGGCGACCGCGCCGCCGACCACCAGACCGACGGCCAGCAGGCCGATGGCGATGAGCAGCACCCTCGTGCGCAGTGACATCATTTGCAGCGACATCATTTTCTGGGCGCCCTCAAGACGTAACCCACGCCGTGCACCGTGTGGATGAGTCTTGGTCCGCTGCCTTCGACTTTGCGGCGCAGGTAGCTGATATAGGTGTCCACGATGCTCGGGTCGCCGCCGAAGTCATACTGCCAAACCGCTTGCAGGATCTGCCGTTTGGACAGCACGTGCCCCGGGTTGAGCATGAGGTAGTGCAGCAGCCGCAACTCGGTGGGCGACAACGGGATCGGCTGGCCGGCGCGCACCGCCTGGTGCCCGTCGACGTCGAGCTCCAGGTCTGCCACGCGCAGGACATTGGACTGTGGCTTGCCGGCGCGGCGGAGCACGGCCTGGATGCGCGCGATCAGCTCCTCCGGGTCGAACGGCTTGGTGACGTAGTCGTCGCCGCCCAACCGGAGCCCGTTTATCTTGTCGGTCGTGGCATCCCGCGCGGTGAGGAAGACCACCGGCAGCTCGCCGTCGTGGCGCAGGCGCCGGATCACCTCGAACCCATCCATGTCGGGCAGCATGACGTCAAGGAGGACCAGGTCGGGAGCTTCCTGCTGGGCGGCGGCGAGGGCTTCTTCTCCGGACCCGGCGGAGTCCACCGTGAAGCCGGCGAACCGCAGCGTCGCGACCAGCAGTTCGCGCACGGTGGGCTCGTCGTCCACCACGAGCAGACGTTCCACGTGTCTAGTATTCATCGCTTCACGGCGTCGCGAGGGCTTCGGTGGGCGCGAGACGTGCCGCCCGCATGGCCGGGTAGAGACCGGCGAGGCCGCCGATGACCAGGGTCGCGATGAGACCGCCGGCGGTCGCCCACGCGGGGATGACCGTCGGCCAATGCTGTGTCGTGGCATATCCACCCGTGACGGCAATCCCTAACAGCACACCGCCGGCGCCGCCCAGCGCGGACAACAACTGCGACTCGACCAGGAACTGCACCCGGATCTGGCCCCGGGTGGCGCCCAGCGAGCGGCGCAGCCCGATCTCCGGCCGGCGTTCCAGCACCGAGATCACCATCGTGTTGGCCACCCCGACCCCGCCGACGAGCAGCGCCACCGCGCCGAGACCGAGCAGCAGCGCGGTGAGCGTCTCGTCCGTGGCACGCTTGGCGGCCAGCGCATCGGAGGGCCTGGAAACCTCGACCTCGCCCGGGCTTTGCGGGTTGGCGGTCGCGGCCAGCACCGCCTGCACCCGCTCGACCGCGTCCTCCCGGACACGGGTGTAGACCGTGGTGGGATGGCCGTCGAAGCCCAACCGCTGCTCGGCCACCGGCCAGCCGATCAGCGCGGAGGTGTCCAGCTCCGGCGCGAGCTCGACCGGGGCGAGGACGCCGACCACGGTGAACCATCTGCCGCCCAACCACACCCGCGCGTCCGGCCCGGCCGCGACGACGCCCAGCTTGTCGGCGGCGCTCGAGCCCAGGACCACTGCCGGATATCCGGCGGTGGCGTCGTTGAGGAACGCTCCACTCACGACAGTGGCGCCGACCGTGTCGAGCAGGTCGGTGCGCGCGGCCACCACACCGATGCCGCCCGATTGGGCGGCCGGGATCCGGTCGTTGCGGTAGACGTGCGCGCTGTCGACGACCCCGGTGGCGGTCACCGAGGTCACCGGGGGGATGCGCCCGATCATGCCGATGGCCTCGTCGGGCAGGTGTGCCTTGTCGCCGAACAGGGTCTGCCCGGGGGAGACGCGCAACAGGTTGGTGCCCAGCGCGGTGAGCTGGCGGTTGAGGTCCTCGCGGCTGGAGGCCGAGATCCCGACCACGGCGATCATCGCCGCGATGCCGATCGCGATGCCCAGCGCGGAGAGCAGCACGCGGGTCGGGCGGGTGCGCAGCCCGGCCGCGCCCACCCGCACCACGTCCGCGGGGCGGAGCCTGGCGGCCCTCACCGGGTCACCATCCCGTCGCGGATTTCGATGCGCCGGTTGAGGCTCGCGGCGAGATCCCGATCGTGGGTGATGATGACGACGGTGGTGCCGGCCGAGTGCAGCTCGCGCAGCAGCTCCATGATCCCGGCGCCGGAGGCCGAGTCGAGGTTGCCGGTGGGCTCGTCGGCCAGAAGCAGCGGCGGATCGCCGACGACCGCGCGGGCGATCGCGACGCGTTGCCGTTCGCCGCCGGACAGTTCGTGCGGCCGGTGGTCCAGGCGGTGCCCGAGGCCGACCCGGCGCAGTGCCGCCTCCGCCCGCCGCCTGCGCTCCGCCCTGCCCACCCCCGTGTAGAGCAGGCCGTCGGCCACATTGTCCAATGAGGTTCGCTCAACCTCGTTCTGGCTGGTGACTGGGGCTTGACGTGATGGTCGTCAATGTGGTGTTCGCTACGTCTGTGCCGGTGGCCGGGGTCGCTGGTGGCCACTGTTGGGTGTGCCC
>JBIOYB010000150.1:0-7355 GCA_044869915.1 Allorhizocola sp. | reverse complement strand
GGCCGCCGCGCCGACCCGCTCGGCAAACTGCAGCGAGTCGAGGATGAGCCGGTCGGTAAGCAGCCGGTAACCCGGCCCTGCGGTTTCGATGACCTCGGCGATGACGCCGGCACTGGTTAGCCGGCGGCGGATGTCGGAGACCAGGGCCTGTATCCGGTTGACTGATGATCGCGGCGGCGCGTCGCCCCACAGCGTGAAGGCCAGTCGCGCCGTTGCCATCTTCCGGCCGGCGTGGATCGCCAGTCCGGCCACCAGCTTGGACTGTAGCCCGCTGAGCGGCACATAGTCGGAGGCCACCACCAGCTCGACCGAGCCAAGAATGCGCAGCCTGACCTCGGGTCCTGGGTACACGCCGCGAAGGTTAGCAACGCCGCGCAGGTCCGCGCCGCCCCGTTCGCAGCGGAAACGCAGTGGATTCGCAAGCGGTCACCGCATCATCTGGGACCTGGACCATCGGCCTTCTGCCGCCTGCCCAGGTTGGAAAACGTTCTCAAACCACTGAAAGGAAGCCAGAAATGCGTCTACACCAAAAGACCGGCACCGTGACTGCGAGCGGCGCTTCACTTATGCAACGCGTGCTGCGGGGTCTAGTCGTCATCGGCCTGGTGACCGCTGGTTCGACCCTGGTTAACGCCAGTGCAGCCTATGCAGCGATCGGCGGCTGCAACAACTACGACACCACCTCGGCCTGCATCAACTTCGGCCACGACGGCAACTATGTTCGGGCCGACTTCTACCAGAACCGGCAGCCCGGTCAAGCGTACTACTCTTACAAGGTCTACATCATCGTCAACGGCAACACCTACTTCCGGGGCGAAGGCATCCTGGACCACACGGGTCGCTACTGCTGCTGGACTCGCCTCACCGACGCCCTGCCCAACATCCTCTACACCGTTCAATCGCGGATTGATGTCTTCAGCTACCCCGGGAACGCTCTGCACATCAGGTCGGAAAGCCCCGTCATCCAGTACTACAACTGAGTATTCACGGGGCTCCTCATCCGATGATTCTCGATCGGGGTGAAGACTGCTTCGTCCTTGTCCTGTCTCATCGAACACGAAGCACGTCTCATTGACGTGAAGCACGCAGGTCAGGCTGCTTGAAGGACCACAAACCTGGTCGGATGGCCCGTCTCACCAATTTGAAGCACCGCAGGTCACAGAAACATCGGTACTTCGCGATTCATGAGACAGGACAGTCCTGGTAGGAGACGGCGACGGCGACGGCGTTGACGGCTCCGGCGGTGGTGTCCGATCCCGTTACAACTGCCCCTGATCAAGGCTGTGACCAGGCTGGGGCAGATGTAGTGGAACGCGGGCATTGCGAAAATCCCATTACATCTGCTCCCGAGTTATGTGCACCGCAGCCGGTCACGAGCGGCTGACCAGCTCGTTCTCACTGAATCTGCTTCAGAGGCAACGGGTTGGGGCAGATTGAATGGAACGGGAGCAGATAGAGCGGGATCGGACAGAGGGGTGGCCTCGCCGATCATGTCCAACATGTCCCTAGCAACGTAAAATGGGGACCAGGAGAGCAAGGTTTCGGGGACCGGCCCGGCGCATGCGCAGATCGCTATGACTCGTTGAACAGGGTTTTGGGGTCCATCACCGACTTACGTTGTTGGGAACAGCTGGCCCCAGTCGGCCTGCAACAAAGGCTGCGTCGCCGCCGACTTGGGCGTGTCGGGATGGTTCAGGTCCGAACGCGACGGCCTACGTTCGTTCCAGGTTGCTATCTAATCGGGAAATCGTCAGTAGCACGACAGGGTTCGGGGCGTTCCGGCTTGCTCGACTTGTTCATACTGGTCGATGTGGGGGGCAGGGTGTCCAGCCCGGTGCTGGTCGGCCGATCGCAGGAGCTTTTTCAGCTCGATGCGGCCTGTCGGCGTGTGACCGCGGGCCGACCGGCGGTGGTGCTTATCGCGGGCGAAGCCGGTGTGGGCAAGTCGCGTCTGGTGGGAGAGTTCGCCGGTCGGGCCGAGGGTGCAGGCGTGCGGGTGCTGGTGGGTGGTTGCGTGGCCCTGGACGAGGGTGGGCTGCCGTGGGCTCCGGTCGTGGACGCGCTGCGTGGGCTGGTCCGTTCGGTCGAGCCGCAGGCGCTGGACGCGCTGATCGGGATCGCCGGGGCCGAGCTGGGCCGGCTGTTGCCCGAGCTGGGCCGGCCGCGCGGCGAGCCCGAGCAGATGCACGTGCCTGACAGCGTTGCCGCGCAGACCCGGCTGCTGGAGCTGCTGCTGGACATGTTCGGTCGGCTCAGCCGTGAGGCGCCGCTGGTGCTGGTGTTCGAGGATATGCACTGGGCCGACCGCGCCTCGCGGGACCTGGTGGCCTTCCTGGCGCGGCGGCTGCGCAGCGAACGGCTGCTGCTGGTACTCACGTATCGCAGTGATGAGTTGGGGCGCGGGCATCGGTTGCGTCCGCTGCTGGCCGAGCTGGGCCGCAGCGAACGGGTCGATCGGATTGACGTGCGCCCGTTCGACCGTGTGGAGCTTTCCAGTCAGCTTGACGCGATCCTGCAGGCGCCGGCCCCGGCGGGGTTGGTCGATGACATTTTCGTGCGGTCGGACGGCAACCCGTTCTATGCCGAGGAGTTGCTGGCCGCCTGGCGCCAGAGCGAACACGCGGGTTTGCCGGGGTCGTTGCGCGACACGTTGCTTGCCCGGGTCGAGCGGCTGTCCGGGCCGGCCCAGGCGGTGCTGGCGGCCGCGGCTGCGGCTGGCCGCCGGGTCGATCACCGGCTGCTCGCGGTGGTCAGCGGCCTGGCCGAGCCGCAGCTTGCGGAGGCGGTACGTGAGGCGGTGGCCGAGCAAGTGTTGCTGGCCGACCCGGACGGTCGCGGTCTGGCCTTCCGGCATGCGCTGATGCGGGAAGCGGTCGAGGCCGCACTGCTGCCGGGAGAGCGGGTGCGTTTGCACGCCGACCTGGCCACGGCGATCACGGCGCACCGTGACTGGACGTATGGCACCGAGGCAACGGTTGCGGCGGAGCTGGCCTACCACTGGGATGCGGCGCTGGATGTGCGGCGTGCCCTGCCGGCTGCGGTCCAGGCAGGCCTGGCGGCCGAGCGGGTGTACTCGTTCGCCAACGCGGCCCGCCATTTCGAGCGTGCCGTGGCGCTGTGGGATCGGGTCGCTGATGTGGCCACAGTCGTCGGGCTGGACCGGGCTGCCGTTTTGGCGCATGCGGCCGAGGCCGTGCACCACACCAACAACCCGTCCCGGGCGGTGGTCCTGCAGCGTGCCGCGGTGGCCGAGCTGGCCGCCCTCGACGGTGCCGCCGAGCCCGTGCGGGCGGCGCTGCTGCAGGAACGGCTCGGCCGTTTCCTGTGGCTCGCTGGTGACCCGGACACCCTTGCCGCCTACGCCAAGGCCGTCGGCATGCTCGCGCACGCACCGCCGTCGGCCGAGCGGGCCAGGATCCTGGCCGCTCATGCCCAGGCACTGCTGCTGGTCTCCCGGGCACAGCAGGCCAGGGAGGTTGCACAGCAGGCTTTGGCCATGGCACGTGCTGTCGGCGCCAGGCTGGAGCAGGGCCGGGCGGAGGCGACGATCGGCACCGCGCTGCATTCGCTGGGCGACCCCTGGGCGGGGCTGCCGCATCTGTACCGCGCACGTGCCATCGCCCAGCAGCTGGCCGACATCGACGGGATCGGCTGGTCGTGGCTCAATCTGGTGTATGTCGGCGCGGCCACCGGCCGGCTGACCGACGCGCTGGCGCTGGCGCTGGAGGGTTCCGAGGTCATGCGGCGGCTGGGCACAGCCCCCACGTACGCCGCCTTTATCCAGGGCCAGGCTGCCGAGCTGGAGTTTCGGCTTGGGCGTTGGGCCGATGCCGACCGGCGCGGCCGCGAGGCACTCGAGCAGGACCAGGCCACCGGCGCGCACGGGATCTTCTTGCGGCTGTGGCGGGCCAGGCTGCTGATCGCCCGCGGTGACCTGCCCGAGGCGCACCTGCTGCTCGACCAAACAGCGGCGCCGGTGACGCGCAGCCGGGTACCCCAATTCGGCGAGGTCCGGGCCCGAGTCCTGGCCGAGTTGGCGCTGACCGAGGGCCGCCACACTGACGCGGCCGAAGCCGCAAATGCCGGAGTCGTCTTGACCAGCGCGGCCAAACCCCGCAGCCGGGTTGCCCTGGCCGCCCTCGGCCTACAGGCCCTGGCCGAACAGGCCGCCGCGCTGCGGGCCCGCAACACACCCGAAGCGCTGCAAGCGTTGCAGGACATCGGCAGCCAGGGCGACGACCTGCTCGCCGGCGCCCAAGAAGTGGATGCGGCCCGGCCCGCCGGTGGCCTGTTGCCGGAGTCCGCCGCGTGGCTGCGCCAATGCCACAGCGAACACGCCCGCCTGCACGGCCACTCCGATCCGACGGCGTGGGCCGGCGTAGCGGCGCAATGGGATCTGCTGGCCGAACCGTATCCTGCCGCCTACGCTCGCTGGCGGTACGCCGAAGCGCTGCTGTCCACCCGCGCCACCAAAACACAGGCTGCCGCACCGCTGCAAGCTGCTGCCCAGGTCGCGCAACAACTCGGCGCGCGGCCACTGCACACCGAAATCTCCCGGCTGGCTCGCCGAGCCCGCATCCCGCTCGACCCGCCAAAAGACACACCACCTGCGCCGGCCGCGGCACCGTTCGGGCTCACCCCCCGCGAACTGGAAGTCCTGGCGCACCTGGCCGAAGGACACACCAACCGGGAAATCGCCAAGGCGCTGTTCGTCACCGAAAAGACCGCTGGCTACCACGTCTCCGGCATCCTGAGCAAACTCGGCGCTTCCACCCGATCCGAGGCCGCCGCCCTAGCGCACCGCCTCGGCCTGCTCGACGACCAACAATGACGCCCCAATGACGCGTAACAAGGACGCCAACGAACCAGGCGGAACCGAAAGGTAGCACCAATCGCGAAGAGGCTCTGTGCCCAGTCCGATCGCCGAGGCTGAACGGTAAGCGGATCAAACAGCTCCGCGGCCATGTCGGACCACTGCACGAAGGCACAGGCAAGGCTGATGGGGCCGAGACATGCTGTACGGCGGTCGGCCCGACAGGTCCGCAGCAATGGTGCCCACCCCCACATGAGCCAAGCAACAGCGCCGCACGCACGTTCCCCGGGCAGAAACCTGGGCACGCAAACGGCCCGATCCTGGGCGGATTCCCAGTGTACGCACCGCCCCGTCAGCCCATAGTCAGCACTGCGGGCAGCCCCAGAGCATCGGTCTTGTGGAGCCGACGCCTGAGGGCATCAGACAACCCGCCCAACACATACGAATCCAACCAACCAAGAAAGGCAGCAACGCCATGAACATCCGAAGAGTACCGGGGCTCGTCGCAGCCCTCATCTCCATCGTAGTCAGCGGGATTGGAGTCGGAGTAGCAAGCCCCGCCAATGCCGTCGACGGCCCTGGCCAAGTGCCGGCGCCTATCCTCGCGTCGAGCGGCTATCACAAAATCGTCAACAATTGGACTGGCAAATGCGCCGAGGTGGCCGGGGCATCCGAAGCCGTTGGCGCCCTGATCCAGCAATGGGACTGCGGAACGGCGACCCACCGGCGGTGGGCGGCGGTCGAAGTCGGAAACGGCTTTATCCAGTACTACAACCAGCACAGCGGCAAGTGCATGAGCCTGGTGTGGGGCGCGCTGATTGTCAACCAGCAGATCTGTGACAGGCAAGATCCGCGCCAATGGTGGCAATGGCAGTTTGCCGACCCGTTCGGAAACCTCGTGCTGGCCGCTCCCGCCGCAGGCGGGGCCTGTCTGGCCCTGAGGCCCCTCTCGCAAAAGAACGGCGCCCCTATCCAGATCGAGGATTGCGCGACCACCTCCTCCCAGTTGTGGCACTCCGCCACGTAGGACCGATCCAAAGCACCCAATAACAATCCGGTGGTGTCCGAAAGCGCGATCCTGAGGGCACCACCGGATCTCACCACAGACATGAGATGCCTACGGACATGGCGCGGATCCTCACCTTGCCCTGCCCGATGTCCACGCACCTCACTGCACACCGACCGTTCCCGCATGCGGCCACCGAGACAGCACAGAAAGTGGTTACGCTTGTGCGAGCCCCGCAGTCAGCTCGCGATACTCGTCGTTGGGGCGGAGCGTGCGGCGGACGTCGGTGATCTGCTCAGATAGACGGCGCCATACCCCCGAGCGGGCATTAAGATCAAGATTACCGAGGATTTCGGCGGCGATGTGGACGGGTGGATGCCAAGGCAGCCTTACCGTCCGGCAAGAAACCCGGTACCGTTTGGCCAGAACACGCTCAGTAATCACCGAGTCAAGGCGTTGGGCACGGCCGATCTGCTCAAACAGTTCCACATGCGACGACGAACTTCCGGCCTCCCGACAATGGCCGTTGGTCGACGCGGAAACAATCCCGGCCAAACTACCCAAACGCTGGAGGCCGCCCAAACGAGGGAGTATCACCTCAGCGATGAAGCGGTGCCCGAAACCCTGCTAGACGATCAAGCCATCAGAGGCAATTTTACACCAACCGCATCGGGAATGGCGCTCAGAACCTTGCCACAGTGGTGCCCACGTACGTTGCTAGGAAACACCAACATTTACCTGGACCGGTTCGACCAGTGGGTCGAGCAGTCTCTGCTGCCCGAATATAACCGGGGCAGAAGAAGACGTCCGGATAAGCGGTATCAGGCCATCGACAACCAGCTCGCGCGGGCCATGCGCCATGGTGACCGGGAGGCGGTGCGGCTACTGCGTCAGCAACGCCGCCGGTTTCCTAGCCAGGACCCGAACGATCCCGACTATCGACGGCTGCGGTACGTGCGTTACTGCGACGATTTCCTGCTCGGGTTTGCCGGATCCAGGCACGAAGCCGAACAGATCAAGGCGAAGATCCGGCAGTTTCTGCGTGAGCAGCTCAAGTTGGACCTGTCCGAGTCCAGGACGTTGATCACCCATGCTGTCAGCCAGGCAGCCCGGTTTCTCGGCTACGAGATCAGAACCCTGCAGGCCGATACGAAGATCACGGCCGGTCGCCGGTCAGTGAATGCCCGCATCGGCTTGTTCGTGCCCAAGTCCGTGGTCAGGCAGCGATGCGCCCGCTACATGAGAAAGGGGAAACCCGCCCACCGCGGGGCACTGCTTCACGACACCGACTTCACGATCGTCGCGAAGTACGGCTCCGAATACCGCGGGCTGGTCCAGTACTAATGCGCCATGAAGCGCCTCGTCGTATCCCCAGCACAGTTGGGAGGAACTTGGAGGAACGTTCCTGGGTCCAATGAGGTTCGCTCAACCTCGTTCTGGCTGGTGACTGGGGCTTGACGTGATGGTCGTCAATGTGGTGTTCGCTACGTCTGTGCCGGTGGCCGGGGTCGCTGGTGGCCACTGTTGGGTGTGCCC
>JBIOYB010000149.1:0-12365 GCA_044869915.1 Allorhizocola sp. | reverse complement strand
GCGCGACGCCCCGGGCGTGCAGGGCCGCGCCGGCGGTCACCAGCACGACCGCGACCGCCAGCTCCCAGTGCCAGTCCGGCGCCCCGTCGAACACCGCCTGCAACCCAAGGAAAGCGGCCCACACGAGCGCCCCGATCGCCGGCACTCCCAGCGACAGGAGCGCGCCGATGCCGGTGCCGATGGCCCAGGGATTGCGCGCGGGCGACTCGGGTGCGGGCGGCGAAGCCGGCTTCGGCTCCTCCTTCTGGGCCTTCGCGGGATCGAACGTGCTCCACAGCGCGGGCATGCGCTCGTCCACCGGCTCAGGCTCCGGTTGCGGTGACGCCGGTGGTGGCGGCGGCATGGCCTTCTTGGCAGACAGCCGGCCCATGCCCCATGCCAGCAGGCAGATGAGCGCGCCCGCCCCGGCGGCGACGGCCAGCTGCCCCGCGTCGGTCACCTCGGGCAGCAGCGGGCGGGACAGGCCACCCGCGAGCGCCAGGGCCACGGCCGCCGCGCCGGCCACCCGGTGCACGAACGCGCCGCCCACCCAGGCGCCGAACGCGAAGACGAGCGCCACCGCGACCAGCGCGACGGATGACATGACGCTGCCCCGTTGTCCCCACACGAAAACAGCTGCGGTCGACGCGACGAAGAGCATGGCCGCGTGCAGGATCCACGCCACCACCACGAAGCCGATCGGGCCGCGCTTGAGCCGCAGCACCGCCACGTTGCCCAGCGCCACGGCGGCGTAGATGAGCGAGAACACTTCTTCGCTCGCGCCCGATTCCGCGAAAAGCAGCGGCAGCACCGGTTGCGCGGCGGCGAGCGCCATGATGTCCGGTCCGGTGAGGCGCAACAGGCGCCCGTAGGCGAAGGCGGCCAGCGCGGTGACGGCGAACACCGACCCCGCGTAGAAACTGGCCTCCCAGGAGTCCTTGATACCGCCCAGGTTCACAAACCAGGCCGCGTAACCGTCCAAAAGCAACAGCAGGAGTCCAAGCGCGGCAAAGGTTTCCGCGGTCGCGCGCAAGCCGCGGCGCAGCACCAGCGGCGGCACGGCGAGCGTGACCAGCGTGACGACCGTCAGGATCGCGGCCCGCCCGATGTCGCCGAACCTCGCCCACGCCACCACCGTGAAGACGATGGCCGCGATGCCCAGCAGCAAACCACCGAAAATGAAAAGCAGATTTTGGACGGTACCGGTGGAAGCCTCCGCCCTGCCCGCGATGCCCACGGGTTGCGGCGCCGCGGGCGCCGGCACGCGCACCGTGGCCGCGGTCTCGGCGGCGACCGCGGCTCGCACGGCGGTCGCGTGCGCCTCGCGCTGCCGGCGCGCCTCGGCCAGCTGCCATGCCAGCTCGTCATAGCGCTGCTTGGCCTCGTCCACCCGCTCTCGTAGCCCCCGAATGCGGGCGTCCAGGGTGATAACGGCCGCGGCTTCTGGATCCGGTGCACGCCCACAGCCCGGACATGGGTGCTGGAGCGTCGTCAAAGTGGCGCACACCGGGCACGGATAGGCGGACTCCTCGGTCATGAGCGAAAGCATGCACGAGCACGTCGACCCCGCACTATCCGATGGTGTACTCATTCTGGGCGACGATAAGGTACTCAGTCGGCTAGGTTGGCAGTTATTGTCGCCGCACGAATCGGGCCTTAGGCTAATGTAGATCGATTCGTGCCGAGACCGGGCGACCGGTACGTGTCGAACTCCCCATCCACATTCGGGGCGTTTGACCAAGCCCCGCCCGGACCCTCGGAGTTTCGCATGCTCACAGCAAGTCGACGCGGCCGCGCCATGGCTGCCGCGATCGCGACCGTGTCCTGCGCGGCACTGCTCAGCTGGGTCAGCACAGCAACAGTCGCGAGCGCCGCGGTCGCAGGATGCCAAGTGGCCTACACCGTCCCGTCCCAGTGGGGCGGCGGGTTCACCGGCAACGTCGCCATCACCAACCTCGGCGACCCCATCACCGGCTGGACGCTGCGGTGGTCGTTCACGGCCGGGCAGACCATCAGCCAGATCTGGGGCGCCACCCGCACCCAGAGCGGCGGCGACGTGACCACCACCAACGTGGATTACACCGCGAACATCGGCACCAACGCCACCGTCACGTTCGGCTTCAACGGCGCGTGGAACAACAGCAGCAATCCGGTGCCGACGACGTTCATCCTCAACGGGGTGACCTGCACGGGCAGCGTCACCTCACCCACCGCGTCGCCCACCAGGTCCAACAGCCCATCGCCCAGCACATCGCCTACGACCTCTCCCCCGCCCACGACCGGCTGGAACCCGCCGGCCAACCTGGTGCAGCCGATCAATGAGGTGTGGAGCCACGTCGAGCAGACCTACAACGGCGGCAACGGCGGCTGGAACAGGTTCCGCAACTACGGCTGGGACCAGCTCATGGCCAACCGTGGCTTCATCAACTACTGCGTGCGCTGGGACTCCAGCGCGACCGTGACCGCCGCGCAGCGCGACGCGATCCAAACCCAGCTGCAGCGGCAGTACAAGAAGTGGATGGACGTCATGGTGGGGCACAACGCCTTCCCCTACACGTCCGTGCCCGTGCGGGTCGTCGGCTGGGCCGTGCGCGACCGCAACCAGCTGCAGTGGAGCGACACGTCGGTCGACATCTATGTCAACAACATCCGCGAAAACGCGCCGCAGTGCTCCGAGCCGTGCGGCCGGTTCTTCCACCAGGACGGCAACTATTCCGGTTGCCCGGGCGGAGCCGCCCGGCACTACGACCACTCGCTGTGGCTGACCGACGGGTTCGGCGGTGGTGCCGGTGGCGACTGGGGCCAGCGGATGGGCCGCGAGTATTTCATGAACAGCCTCAACAGCGCGGACGTCACCATCTTCCTGCACGAGCTAGGCCATACCTACGGTCTGGACGACTTCTACGACTGGACCCCGACCGGCCAGTGCTGCTTCATCATGAAGGCAGGCAGCTCGGGGGTCATCACCGAGTTTGACCGGTGGATGTTCCGCGACTGGTGGCGGCACCTCAAGAGCCGCTACGGGCTGTAATTTCAGCAGCGGGTGTCCGGGAGCCGGCCCCTCCACGGACCTTGCACCGCCGCAGTAGGGGCGGCCGTGAGCGCGAAGCTCCGGTTCGCTTCGCGGTCCCGGACACCCGCGCAAGAGCACGGCTTCGCCTGAACCGAGTCAAACCGCAGGAGCCAAGTAGGGCCGGTCAGCGAAAGCGGGGCGGCCACTTCTATGGGCTGCAGGCGTGCGTGACCCACGGGACGCCCAGACTCATGGATGGATGATTTCACATCATACGGTGATCAATCAAAGACCGACGGCTGCGAGATAGTCCCGCGACGCGGTGTAGGCGGCGCTGATCCGGTGGCGCACGCCCGCGGTGTCGCGATAGGCCCACGGGCTCTCGTCCGCCTCCGCGCCGCCGGGCAACACGTGCACCCGCACGCCCGCCGGGGTCTGCGCCAGCTCGTCGGCGACGCGGGCGCGCCGCGCGAGCTCCATCGCCACGCTCGCCGCCTCCCATGGGCGCTGCGGCGGCCGCAACGGCTTCTCCAGCCGGCCCACCTGGAGCACGAAAACATCTTGCGCGCCAAGTGAAACCGCCCGCGCGACGGGTGTCGGGTTGACCACCGAGCCGTCGATGAAATGCTCACCGTCGATGGCCACGGGCGGCAGCACGCCGGGCACGGCCGCCGACGCCATGACCGCCGGGACGACCGGACCTTCGGTGAACCAGTGTTCGCACGCTCGCTCGATGCTCGCGCCGACCACGTGCAGCGGCACCTTCAGGTCGGCAAACCGCAAGTCCGGCCCGAGATGGCGCTCCAGCATGCGGCGCAGCGGCGCGGCCGGGTGCAGGTGCGTGCGCGTGGCGAACCGGCGCATCTGCCGCGGGACGGAGTCGCCGTAGACCTCGTTGAGCTCGGGGCTGGCCCAAAGCCGTACCAAATCATCAATCACCGAGGGGTCCGGGTCGCCGGCGACCATGGCCGCGTTGATGGCGCCGATGGACGTGCCCACCAACACATCCGGGCGGATGCCGGCCCGGAACAGCGCGCGGAGCATGCCGACTTCGACGGCGCCCAAGACACCGCCGCCGCCCAGCACAAACCCCACCGGCCCCGCCCTCACGCCCACATCCTGCCACGATGCCGGTGGGCGACCGTCCGCGACTCAGGTCCGGTGCCGGCGTGGCGTTCCGTCGGCTACTTGAACGCCTCGATCGCGTCGAAGACCAGACCAAGCAGCACAATGAATTGCGGGATCAACAACGTAACCGCCGGACGCTATGCGGCGCACCACGGCTACGGGCCCTGTTCGCACGAGGCGAGGGCGGTCGAGGCCGCCTTGTCCGGCGTGCCGCCGAGGCGCTCGATGGCACCCCTGAGCTGGCCGTGGCGATCATCAGGCTCTGCTGCGCGCCGTCATGCAAATCCTGGCCGAACCGGCGCCGTTGCGCGTCGGTGGCCTCGGCGATGCGCACCCGCGACCGACGAAAACACACTGCCGGCCCCGCCTGGTGGACCGGGGCCGGCAGCGGTTTCCTCGACTGTCAGATGGCTTGCCAGAGCGCGGGCGCGCTCACGGGATCCCAGCCAGGCAGCGAGGTGTGTGCCTGACGGCACTGGTAGTTACGTCCTTGATAGGTGACCCGGGCCCCGACCGCGTAGCTGACGCCCGTCGCCCACGCCGGGTATTGCCCGGTCGGGGTGGGCGTTGGCGAGGACGTGGGGCTCACCGACGGAGATGGGGATGCCGACGGAGATGGGGATGGGGATGTAGTGGGCGTGGTCGGTGACGCCACTGGCCCGCACGGCCCGTCGTCGCGCCACGGCTTGCCGTCGCCGGTGTTGAGGTCGGGCTGGTTGCCCTGCGTCCACCACTTCGCCGTGTACTTACGTCCGTTGTAGGAGACGACCGCGCCGCCGTTGTACGCCGTTGCCGCGTTCCACGCCGGTGCGCTGCACGAAGGCGGCGGGCTGCTGCTGGGAGACGGGCTGCTGCTGGGTGACGAAGTCTGGGTTGGCGACGAGGTTGGGGTCACGCCGCCGCGCCCATAGTTGACGGCCAGATTGTAGGTCTGCCCGCCGAACGTGAGCGTGTAGTTGGACGGCCCGGACAGCGGGAGTTTGTAGTCCAGCGTCAGTTCGGCGAACGCGCCCGGTGCGATCGACTGCCACGACGGCAGGGTCAGCCGCACCCGGTGGAAGTCGCCGCGCAGCCCGCCAACGTTGCTGCCCGTGTGGCCGGGAGTGACGGTCATCGACCACCCTGACTGCTGGCCTATGTTGCTGGGCGCCGACGTGCCCGCGTCGAACTCGAGCACGGCCCCACCCGGGATGGTCGTGGTCGAGTTGTTGACGATGCGCAGCTCCGGGTTGATCGGATAGTTGGAGTCGCCGAGCGCGAACCCGCTCAGCCGCACGTCCACGTTTAGCGTCTGACCGGGCATGGGGCCGTTGGACTTTGCCGCGCCATAGGGTGCGGCCGCCGTGAACTTGTTGTGCAGCAGGTTGGTCAGTGTGCTTCCCATTTGGTACTCGCCCGCGCCAGAGTTGTAGGCATAGTCGCCCGCCAGCTCCCAGATCATGATGCCGCCGAGGCCCTTGTTCACCACATAGTCGGCCTTGGCCCCGAGCGACTGTTCGTCCTCTGTGGACAGGAAGACGCGTTTGGTGGCGTTCCACAGCCACGGCGCCACGAGGGCCGACGAATAGTTTCGCGTGTAGGTGCCCGTGATCGGTTCGGTCACGCCGTAGGCGGCACGATATGAACCGGCGATGCCGTTCTCCAGATTTTTGGCGTGCCACATCGGGTTGGACCCGGCCGGCTCCTCGTTGCCTGCGGCGTCGTTGTCGTGCCACAGGTTGTCGATCCCGGTCGCGCCGTCGCCGCACGGGCTCTGGGTGCCGGGCGGGCAGTTGGCGGTCTTGGCGGCCGTGCCCCACAGCCCGTTGGTCCCGCCGGTGACGTTCTTCCAACCCCTGGTGTAGTAGGGCACACCGATGTTAATCCGTCCACTTTGGACCGATCCACGGAAGTAGTGATACGCCCAGTCCGTGTTGAGGTAGCCGATCCCCGAGTAGGCCCCATACACTCCGGCGGCCGCGAGCTCGGCGTCGTCGCCGTTGTCGTAGAGCGCCGCGTTCGGGCCGACGTAACGGTTCCAGGCGCCGTGCAGGTCGTACGACATAATGTTTATGTAATCCAGATACTGCGTCGTCTCAAACGCCTCCATGCCGCGCAGCAGCCAGCCCGATGCGGGCGCCGCTACGGTCAGCATGTAATACTTCCCGTCCGCCGCCGAGGCCGCGTCGAGCTTTTCGCGCAACGTTTTCATCAGCACCGAGTAGGAGGCGTTCAGGCCCGCCCGGCGCGCGTTGGACTGCGCGAAGTCGAGCGGGTGGCCCGCGTCGTTGTTGGACGTCGGGTATTCGTAGTCGATGTCGACGCCGTTGAACCCATACGTGCGAAGGAAGGCGACCACCGAGTCGGCAAAGGTGTTGATGCCGGCCGTGTTCACGGTGTTGGACGCGGTCGTGGTCATGCGGTAGAAGCCGCCGGCGTCGACGCGCGTGCCGGCATCGTTGAAGTAGCCGCCGGTCTCGGCCCACCCGCCGACGCTGATCAGCGTGCGCACGTTGGGATTGGCCTTCTTGTACTTGTTCAGCAGGTTGAAGTGTCCGGTGTAGGGGAACGCCGGATCCATCTCCGCGCCCGCGACGCCGGGCCATGTCATGTTCGTCGCCGGATTGTTGGCGGCCGTGGGCGTACCCACCGAAATCCGATTTTGATCGTCCACATGCGCGAAGGCGTAGTTGATGTGCGTGACCTTCGTCCACGGGATGTTGTTGACCAGATAGGACGGCTGGTTGTTCTTGCCGTGCCGCCAGCCGGTGAAGTAGCCGATGACGCGCCGGCCGTGGCCGGCCCCGAGCAGCTCCCGCCCGTTGGAGTCGTAGGCGTTGCAGTAGGGCGCGGCCGCGCTGGGCGTGCGGTAGAGCCCGTCGGGCCGGCAGGTTTCGTGGTCGACCGCCGAGCTTGCCGAGGTCGCCAAGACTATTGCGCCGGCGGATCCGACCGCGGCTATGAGGAGGCTGATCAGAGGCTTGCGTCGCATGGAGGCACGTCTCCCAAACTTTTTAAGAAAGTTTGTTAAAAGTAAGGCCATGGCGCAGCCCACGCAAGAGGTAGATGCCGATGTTTAAGTCTCCGTTAAGGCAAGGGACCCGGCCGCGTCGACCTATCTCCGCGCGATCTTCTCGCGGTCCTCCCCCGCTATCGGCAGGCGCACCCAGAAGGTGGCGCCGCCCCCGTCCGTCGGGCGGTGGCCGACCTGGCCGCCGTGCGCCGCCACCAACGCCTTCACGATCGACAGCCCGAGACCCGAACCGGCGGACGGCGTCCGCTCGTGATCGCGCGCCCGGGCCGGATCGACCCGGTAGAACCGCTCGAACACCCGGTCGCCGTGCTCGGCCGCGATGCCCTGGCCGCGATCGACGACCTCCAGCAGGGCCTGGCCGCCACCGACACCGCCACCATCGACGCCCACCCGCACGGTGACCGGCGTGCCGTCGGGCGTATGCGCGAGCGCGTTGGTCACCAGATTCGTGACCACCTGGCGCA
This sequence comes from Allorhizocola sp., assembly GCA_044869915.1. Taxonomy (GTDB): domain Bacteria; phylum Actinomycetota; class Actinomycetes; order Mycobacteriales; family Micromonosporaceae; genus Allorhizocola. The sequence continues at coordinate 4,768 of JBIOYB010000149.1, read as the reverse complement.
GCCGATCCTCGTCGCCGATCACCACCGGATCGGCGTCGCCAAACAGCTCCAGGTCGACGAGGTGGCCCTCGATCGCGTCGGCCGCGATCGGCACCAAGTCGACGTCTTCAAAACGCAATGGCCGTTCCTCGTCGAGCCTGGCCAGCAGCAGGAGGTCCTCGACCAGCACGCCCATCCGCGTGGCCTCGGCCTCGATGCGCGCGATCAGCACCCGCGTCTCGGCCGTGCCGGTCACCGCGCCCTGCCGGTAGAGCTCGGCCAGCCCGCGGATCCCGGTCACGGGCGTGCGCAGCTCGTGCGAGGCGTCGGCGATGAACCGGCGCAGCCGCACCATCGAACCCTCGATGGCGTCGAGCATCGTGTTGAACGTGCGCGACAGCCGGCCGATCTCGGTCTTGTGCCCGGCGAGCGTGGGCACGCGGCGCGACAGGTCGCCCCCGGCCACGATCTCCTCGGCCGTCTGCTCGACCTCGGTCAGCGGGCGCAACCCGACCCGGACCATCACCGCGCCGAGCATCGCGGTGAGCCCGAGCACGGTCAGCATCACGGTGACTTCGATGCCGATGAACTGCTTGACGGTCTTGCCCAGGCCGGTCAGGTCCTTGGCCAGCAGCACGGTGCCGCCATCGGGATGGTCGAAGATGATCACGCGATAGCCGGGGTGGTGCCTGGGCCCCTCAACGTAGAAAACCTTGTCGCGCTTGCGTTCCTCGATCTCGATCCGGTCGCCGTGCGCCTGTCCCGACGGGTCCCTGTACTGCACCACGAAGTCGTCGAGCAGCTCACCGGTGCGGCCCTCGTCCAACCTGGACGGATTCATCAGCCGGATCCGTTCGCGCCCATAGTAAAGCTGCTCGTCCACCTGATCGGACAGGTATTCTCGCAGGAGGTGGGCGCTGGCGAACCCGGCGGCGGCGAAGCCCAGCAGGACGACGCTGAGCACGCCCACAAGCAGCCGGGTGCGCAACGACCACCGCTTGGGAGCCTTCACGCCCGGGGCATCCTCAGCGAATATCCAAACCCGCGCAGCGTGTGGATCAACGGCGGGTCCATCACGTCGATCTTGCGGCGCAGCATCGAGATGTAGGACTCCACGATGCGCGCGTCGCCGCCGAAATCGTAGCGCCACACGTGGTCGAGGATCTGCGCCTTGCTCACCACCCGCTCGGCGTTGACCAAAAGATAGTGCAGCAGCTTGTATTCCGTCGGACTCAGCTTGATCAATTTGCCCCCGCGGGTGACGTCGTGCGTCTCCTCGTCCATCTCCAGGTCGGCAAACCTGAGCGCCTTTTCCTCCGGGGACGGCTGGGTCCGGCGCAGCACCGCCTTGATCCGGGCGATGACCTCCTCCAGGCTGAACGGCTTGGTCACATAGTCGTCGCCACCCACGGTCAGCCCAGTGATCTTGTCTTGCACGCCGTCGCGCGCGGTCAGGAACACCACCGGCACGTGCCGCCCGCCCCCACGCAGCCGCCGGACCACCTCGAACCCGTCGTAGTCGGGCAACATCACGTCGAGCACCACGAGCTCCGGCTCATACTCCTCGGCGATCTTGAGCGCCTCCTCGCCCGAGGCGGCCGTGCGCACGTCGAACCCGACGAACCGCAGGCTCGCCGACAGCAGGGACACGATGGTCGGCTCGTCATCCACCACGAGTAATCGCTGCACGCCGCAAGTGTGCCCTTCCCACCGGCCGGAACGAAGGTCTTGTGGCAAACTTTCAGCTTTGATTCAGCAGACCCGCAGTGAGAACTGGTTGGGTGCTCGCGTGTCTTTCCTTGCCCGGCTGAGCCTCGCCAATCGGGGCCTCGTCGCACTGATCACCATCGCTATCCTCGGGTTCGGGGTGGCCGTGGTGCCGCAGCTGCGCCAACAGATGTTCCCCGAGATCCAGTTCCCGCAGATCTCCGTGCTCGCGTCCTACCCCGGTGCCACGCCGGAGCTGGTCGAGCAGCAGGTGACGATCCCCATCGAGCGGGCGGTCGCGGGCGTCGACGGCGTCACGCTGGTCACCTCCACATCCCGCGCGGGGGCGTCGTCCGTCACCGTCGCCTTCGACTACGGCACGGACGTCAAACAGATCACGTCCGACATCGAGGCGGTCCTGGCGCGCGCGAACCTGTCCGTCGATCCGTCCGTGATCGCCGGGACGACCGACGATATCCCGGTCATCATCCTCGCGGCGAGCGGTGTGGCCGACAACGTGCTGCGCGAGCGGATCGTCCCATCGTTGCAAGGGATCGACGGCGTACGCGAGGCGACGTTGACCGGCACGCGCACAAAAGAGATCGTCGTCACCACCGATCGCGCGCAGGCCCAGTCGGTCATCAGCACCCTGACCGCCAACGGCGTGTCGACCGCCGGGGGCATCATCGTCGACAACGGACAGTCCTATTCGGTCAGTGTGGGCGGGCGTTTCACCTCCGTCGCGCAACTGCAGGAGCTGCTTGGCAACAGGGCAAAGGTCGAGGCCACCGAGGCACCGGCCACCACGCTCACCCGCACCGACGGCAAGCCCACCCTCGGCATCGCCGTCACGGCCGTGCCGGGCGCCAACGCCGTGGCCATCTCGCACGCGGTGAGCGACCTCATCCCGTCGCTCGAGCAGTCGACGGGCGCGGATCTGTCGATCACCTTCGACCAGGCGCCCGAGGTCGAACGGGCCATCGACAGCCTCGCCACCGAAGGCCTGCTGGGATTGGCCTTCGCCGTGCTCGTGATCCTGTTCTTCCTCCTGTCCGTCCGCTCCACGCTTGTCACCGCGGTCTCCATCCCGGTCAGTGTCGTGATCGCACTGATCGCGCTGTGGGCGGCGGACTATTCCTTGAACATCCTGACGCTGGGCGGGCTCACCATCGCGATTGGACGCGTCGTCGACGACTCCATCGTCGTACTGGAAAATATCAAACGGCACTTGGCTTCCGGTGAACCAAAACAGGCGGCCATCCTGACCGGGGTGCGCGAGGTGGCGGGCGCGGTCACCGCCTCCACCCTCACCACGGTCGCGGTCTTCCTGCCCGTCGCGCTCGTCGGCGGGCTCGTCGGCCAGGTCTTCGGCCCGTTCGGCCTCACCGTGACGGCGGCTTTGCTTGCGTCCCTTATCGTCTCGCTCACCATCGTGCCGGTGCTCGCCTTCTGGTTCCTCAAGCCGCCACGCACCCGCCGCCACCGCGAAGCCGACGCCGACGGCCGCCTCCAGCGGAGTTATGTGCCCGCACTGCGCCTGGCTCTGCGCTTCCGCTGGGCAACACTTCTGGTCGCCCTCTTCATTATTTTGGGTACCGGTGTGCTCGCCACGCGGATCGAAACTTCGTTCATCGGCGGGTCGGGCACGACCCTGTCCATCAACCAGCAACTGCCGGCCGGCACCAGCCTCGCCGCCACCGACGAGGCCGCCAAGCGCATCGAGCAGGTGCTCTCCGATGTGGACGGCATACAGTCCTATCAGGTCACTGTCGGCAGCGGGGGCCAGGCGCTGCGCGGCGGCGGCACCCCGACCACCAACCGGGCCACGTTCCGCGTCACCACCGCACCCGACGTTGTCCTCAACGACATCGTCACCACCCTGCGCGAGCGGGTCGGCTCCCTCCAAGACGTGGGCGAGGTCGTTGTCGGAGCCGTGGGCGGGGGCTTCGGCTCGTCGAACCTGGCCGTCGAGGTGCAGGCCGGCGACGAGGCCACCCTGCGCACGGCCGCCGAGCAGGTGCGCACAGCCGTCGCGTCGCTCAGCGGCGTCAGCGACGTGAAGACCGACCTGGCCACGAACACCCCGCAGGTGCAGGTCACGCTCGACCGCACGGCCGCCGCGCGGGCGGGTGTCACCGACGCGGCCATCGGCCAGCTCGTGGCGGCGAGCTTCCGCGGCACTACGGTCACCCGGATCGTGATCGACGGCGTCGAACAGCCGGTCGTCGTGCGCACCGGGGCCGCGCCCACCGACGTCAACGCCTTGCGCACTCTGACCATCGCGCCGGGCGTCACCCTCGACACCGTCGCGGATGTCAACGTCGTGCCCGGGCCGGCTCTCATCCGGCGCGTCGACCAGGCCCGCACGGCCACGGTCACGGCGACACCCACGGACGAAGGGCTGAGCACCATCAACGCCGCGCTGTCGCAAAAGCTGGCCGAACTCGATCTGCCGCCCGGCGCGAGCTACTCCATCGGCGGCGTCACACAGAGCCAGCAGGACGCCTTCGCCGACCTGTTCCTCGCCATGCTCATCGCGATCGCCCTGGTCTTCATCGTCATGATCGGTACCTTCCGCGGCCTGGCCCAGCCGCTGATCCTCCTGATCTCGATCCCATTCGCGGCCACCGGCGCGCTCGGGCTGCTCGCCATCACCGGCGAACCGCTCGGCCTGCCCGCGATGATCGGCCTGCTCATGCTCATCGGCATCGTCGTGACCAACGCGATTGTGCTGCTCGACCTGATCCGCCAATACCGTGAGCAGGGAATGGACACCTATTCGTCCATCGTGGAAGGTGGCCGCCGCCGCCTGCGCCCGATCCTGATGACCGCCGTGGCCACAATTTTCGCGCTGCTACCCATGTCCCTCGGGTTGACCGAGTCGAGCGCGTTTATCTCGCAGCCCTTGGCGGTAGTAGTCATAGGCGGGCTCATCACCTCGACCGTGCTCACACTGATCCTCGTACCGGTCCTCTACTCGCTGGTCGAAGGCGCCAAGGCCCGCCTGCGCCGCAAACCACCCGCCGCGCCGACCCCGCCAGAACCGTCGCCCGCCTGACACCACCAACACACGCCGTGCCGG
>JBIOYB010000148.1:0-2742 GCA_044869915.1 Allorhizocola sp. | reverse complement strand
CACCTGGATAGGCGGCGACCACGGTCACGGCGGGGAAGGAAAAGTCGGGCAGCAGTTGCTGTTTCAGCGACATGGTCGCATAGATGCCAAAGGCCACGATAAGCGCGGTGAGCAGAGCCACCAGCTTCCGGTTGGCAAGACTGATCTGGGAAAGAAATGACACCAGCGACCTCGCTTGGGGAGATGTTCCAATTCGTGCGGCATGCGCCACTGCACAGTCTTGGAAACGCGGGCGCTGCCCGGCATCGTCTGGCCGCGGTCAGATGGGTACCGCAGATGCGGTAGCCGTGATGGCCGGCCTACCGCAGCTGCGGATTGTTTTCCTTACGGGGCAGGACCACCACGTTTTAGCCAGTCGGCTTCGGTGTGCGACGGCGGCAGGCTGCGTCGGGCGGTGAACCCCTTGCCTGGCCAGTACCCGGTTGCTGCGGGTTAGGCGGACCGGCACGGCGAGGCTTGCCTGGAAAGGTGCGGCAGCGCAGCCGCTACTGCCGTTCCGGGTGCCGTGGACTGCGGACGCTGTGCGGAGCCTGCGGGCCTAGGCGTTGTCGCCGGGCCGCACCAGGCCGGTCTGGTAGGCGATGACGACAAGCTGCGCCCGGTCACGCACGCCGAGTTTGGCCATCGCCCGGTTGACGTGTGTCTTGGCGGTGGATGGCGCGAGGTAGAGGCGCGCGCCGATGTCGTCATTGGACAGTCCTAAGGCGACCAGTGCCAGCACTCCCCGCTCGCGTTCGGTCAGTACGTCAAGAACGGTGGTGTCTGGCTGCGCGGCGCCCTCACTCACGATGGAAAGGTAGCGGGCGATCAGTGTCTGGGTGGCCTTCGCTGACAGCAGTGCGTCACCGGCGGCGAGGGTCCGGATCGCGTCGAGCAGTTCCGCAGGGCTGGCACCTTTGCCGAGGAACCCGCTGGCCCCTGCCCCCAGCGCCCGCAGCACATACTCGTCCAGCTCAAAGGTGGTCAGGATGAGAACGCGGACCCCGGCCAGGTCGTCGTCGGCGGTGATGAGCTGGGTTGCCTGCAGCCCGTCGACTTCGGGCATGCGGATGTCCATCAGCACGATGTCGGCACGTGCCGAGCGGGCGAGTTGGACGGCCTCGCGGCCGTTGGCGGCCTCACCGGCGACCTGCATGTCGGGGGCGGATTCGATGATGCCGCGCAGGCCGGTACGGATCAGGGCCTGGTCGTCGGCGATGAGCACGCGGATCGTCACGATGTGCCTTCAGATTCGGCGGCCGGCAAGACCGCGTGGATATGGAACAGGCCGCCGTCCGGCCTGGCGGCGAAGGTGCCCCCGACCGCGTTCGCGCGTTCGCGCATCCCGGTCAGGCCGTGCCCGGTGGAGGCGGAACGCTTTGGGCCAGGCATGATCGGATTGCTGATGCCGACCGCGATGGCGTCTGAGCGGTATTCGATGCGGAGCTCAGCAGCGCCCGCCATGCCGTGCTTGTAGGCGTTGGTCAGGCCTTCCTGCACGATCCGGTACGCGGCATGATCGGTTGCCGGGGGCAACGGCCAGGCGGTACCGCTCTGGTGGTGTTCAACCCGCAGCCCGGCCGAGGCCATCGAGTCCAGAAGTTCGCCCAGCTGTGACAGGCCGCGTACAGGATCGGTTGGTGCCTCAAGGTCGCCCGTCTGGCGCAGCACCGTAAGGATCATGGCCAGCTCGTGCAGGACGGTGTTGGCTGCCTGGCGGACGTGAGCCAGGGAGGCCTCAGCCTGCTCCGGCCTGGTACGCACGGAATGCTCGGCCAGTCCCGCGTGCACATTGATAACAGCGATGTGGTGGGCGACAACGTCGTGCAGGTCGCGGGCGATACGCACACGCTCTTCGGCGACCTGCCGACGCGCCTCCTCTTCCCGCGTCTGCTCAGCCTTGCGGGCGCGCTCCTCGACCGCGGCGACATACTCGCGGCGGGTGCGCGTGGCATCACCGGCTGCGGCGGCCATACCGATCCAGGCGAAGACACCCAGCGACGGGCCGAACCAGTCTTGGCCTGCCCAGGCAACGATCGCCCCATAGATGGGCACTGAGGTCAGCGCGCCCGTCAGCCAAGCCATCTTGCGGCTGGTGTTCGTGGCCACCGTGTACACGGCGACCACGGTCGTGGCGATGAACGCCACATCCACGTCAGTCCACGCGATCGCGATCATCGCCAGGATCGCCGAAACCACCAGCACCGGCACCGGCCAGCGGCGGCGCACCACCATCAGCGCGAACACCGTCACCGCGACAAGCACATCCACCCATGTCAGGCGGCGTCCCCCGGCCCCCGGCTCACCGTTAGCGACCACGGCCAGCGTCGCGGCCCCGATCACGGCCCCGATGACAGCATCGAGCGCGACCGCAACCACACTCGCCGGCACCCCGAGGGGCGCAACCTTACCCGGTCCCTCCACGATGATCACGTTAACTTCGCCCCGGGCGGGTTCGCGTCGGCTAATCGCGGTAAACCGGCTACTGCAACCGTGGTACCAGACAGACCGCAGCCAGCCGATGCTGATGACAGGGCGTCCCGGGGAGCCTTGTGTACATGATCGAAGTCAAGGAACTCACCAAGCGATACAGCGGCAAGACCGCCGTCGACAACCTCACCTTCAGCATCAAGCCCGGCATCGTCACCGGCTTTTTGGGGCCCAACGGCGCGGGCAAGTCCACCACGATGCGCATGATCCTCGGCCTCGACAAGCCGACCTCGGGCACCGCAACGGTCAACGGCCGCCCCTACGCCGAACACT
>JBIOYB010000147.1:0-9515 GCA_044869915.1 Allorhizocola sp. | reverse complement strand
GTCGCCATCTTCGCCGGGTCAGGCTCGGGAAAGACCGTCCTGATCCGGCGGCTCATCGAGGAGTGCGCGCTGCACGGGGTCTCGACGATCGCGCTGGACCCCAACAACGATCTCGCCCGCCTCGGCGACCCGTGGCCTGCGCCGCCGATAAGCTGGAGAAGCGGGGACGGCGAGCGAGCAGCGCAGTACTTCGAGCAGACCGACGTCGTGGTGTGGACACCGCGCCGGGAAGCCGGGCGGCCGCTCAGCCTGCAGCCCCTGCCTGACTTCAAGGCGGTGCTTGACGATCCTGACGAGTTCGAGCTCGCGCTCGACAGCGCCGTCGCGGCATTGGCGCCGCGAGCCAGGATGGGCGGCAGCACCTCCAAAATGGACCGTGGTCGCGCGGTGCTGCGCGAGGCGCTGTCGCACTATGCCCGGAAAGGTGGTTCGCACCTCACCGGTTTCGTGGACCTGCTCGCCGATCTGCCGGATGGGGTGACCCCGCTGGACAAAGCGCAGGACCTCGCCTACGAGATGGCGCAAACACTTACCGCCGCTATGATCAACGATCCGCTTTTCGGCGGATCGGGTGTGCCGCTCGACCCCGGCGTGTTGCTCACGCCAGCGCCTGGCAAACGCGCCCGGATCTCCGTCATCAGCCTGATCGGCCTGCCCTCGACTGAACAGCGGCAAAGCTTCGTCAACCAGTTGCAGATGGCGTTGTTCGCCTGGATAAAGCTGCATCCGGCCAACGATCGGCCGCTTGGCGGACTCTTTGTCATGGACGAGGCGCAGACCCTCGCCCCGTCCGGAGCGATGACACCGTGTACAGAAAGCACCTTGGCCTTGGCGAGCCAGGCCAGAAAGTACGGGCTAGGGCTGGTGTTCGCCACCCAGGCGCCCCGGGGGATCCACAACCGGATCGTCGGAAACGCCGCTACACAGTTCTACGGCTTTCTTAACAGCCCGGTGCAGATCACCGCGGCGAAGGAAATGGCTCAGGCCAAAGGAAGCGCGGTGATGGACATCGCGCGTCTGGCCGCCGGCGAATTCTATGCGATGGGCGAAGGTGTTCCCTTTCGCAAGCTCGCCACACCTATGTGCCTGAGCCATCATCCACCAAGTGCGCTGACGCCGGAAGAGATCCTGGAACGGGCCAGAACCTCCTCCCATGCGTAGGATCGCCGCCCGACGCCGTCATGACCCTCGCGGTGCACTGCCGGGTTCGGGCTGTAAGAAACTGCTGGCCGGTCAGGTCGCATCTGACGAGGACCCGGCCAGCGGCCCGGCGGTGCTTACACCGCCCCGCGCGGTTACCAATAGCGAAGCGTGCTCGCCGGCCGGATCAGGTTGTACGCCTGCCAGCTCAACCTCTAGACCGTCAACGGCGGCAGCCCATGCCTGAACGTCCTGAAGCGGCGGTACCGGATCAGGATTGCGACCGTGCAACACCTCACAGATGGCGCCGTAGGCACCCATGGCAGCCGCTACGGTTCTAAGCCTGCGTATCCGATGACCATGGCTGAGACCCGGTTCACCGACGCTCAAATACAGCCGGCGCTCCACAAAGGAGGCGTCCGGTGGCGTCGCGATGATGGTGGATGGTAGCGCGGCTGCGGCTCGCTCAATGCGCACCCTCAAAGTCAGTACCTGCAAGGCCGCCTTTTCCTCGGCGGTGCCGGGCCAACCGGAGTAGGCGGCCTCCAATGCGGCAATACTGACATCACGGAATGTCGCCACGTCATCCCCCAATCCGGGCGACGTCTTTGATGAGTCTGCGTGAGTCCTGCACCCAACGCTTGAGATCGCCCAACGGATAGCAGCCGTGCGCGCCACCGTTGAGGGCCTTGATGGTGGATCCGTACGGCGCGACTGATACCGGCGGCAACCCCGCGCGCTGCGCGTACGAGTTCAGCAGCCGCAGCTGGTCAGCGGTCCTTCTGGCACCCTTCATGTGTTCGGCTACGGTGGCTTGCGGAATCTGCAGGCGCCGGCCCAAGATCTCGATCTGCGTGACCACTTCGGTGTCCAGCGCTTGGCGGCACATCGCCAACGCCATCGACGTCACGGCTTCCGGAGAGCCGATCGCCGCGGTGTCAGTCTCGGCGGCAAGGACGCGTTGCAGGTCGTTGAGGAGGTGAAGGCCCGGGCTGACCACCGTGGAGACTTTGACCTGAGGGTGGCGGTCGGCTCGCCGGTCCATGCGTACGTGCGTCGGCCGTGCGCCGATGGCGCGCAGCGCCTGCCACAGTCTGTCGTCATGGGTGAACACGACCACCTGGAAACGCTCGGAAAGCTTCAAGAGGCAGTCGGCGAGGTAGCGCACGCGCCACGTATCAAAGGCATGGATGGGATCATCAAGCACGAGGAAGCCGAACGGGCTTTGCGGCTGTGTGGCTCGCGGAAGATAGGTCGCCAAAGATAGCGCGTTGCGTTGCCCGGTGCTCAGTACGGCCGAGCTGTTCTTACCAGCCGGCAGCGCGACGCCGCCATCGACGAGGCCTAAGGTCACTCCCATCTGCCGCTGCGTACCACCGCGAAGAGAGATGTCGGTCAGCTTCAGATCGGCGTCGGAGTTGAGCACCGTCCACAATTCCTTGACCTGTTCTCCTATGGGCTCGAAGATGTCAGCTCGGGCGGTCTTGAGCCACTTGTCGACCCTGTCGTTGAGCCGGTTGGCGACTTGCAGCCGGTCGAGGGCGGGTCTTGCTTTCGCCAGCGCCTCAAGCCACGTCTGCACATGGGTGCGTACCGTGGCCTGTGCCGCGACCAGCTCGTCGCGCTGGAGCAGTATTTGCTCGCGTTGCGGGGCATACCATGCGGCCAGATCGGTGGCCTCGTCCAGGAGCGCGGCGAGCGCGTTGGCGGAAATAGTCGCAGCGGACAACTGCGTGCGGCGGCCAACCAGGCGGTCCCATTGCGCGATCCGCCGATCGACCTCAGGATCGTCGAGCGCTCCCAGGACCCGGCGCGCAGGGTCATTAACTGCGGCAGGCAGCGCGCCTGCCAGATCCTCGAGGGCCTCAGCCGCCATCGCTTCTGCCTCACGCAGCTCCATGGTCAGGCATGAAAGACGCGTCACCTCACGTGTGGCAAGCTCCCGCCACCCACGGCCTTGAGCCTGGCAGACGGGGCACACGTCGTCGTGTGCGCGATTGTCCGCGAGCGGTGAAGCCTTCTGCGCGAGAAGCTTGGTCAACGCGTCTCGGACTGCTTCCGCGCCCGTGACGCTCGAATCGTGCGCGGCTGCAAGTCTTTCGAGCGCAGCGGTGGCAACGGCTCGGCTCGCGTCGCAGACTGCCCAAAGATCCGGCAACGCAAGTGGCGGCGGTGCCGAGTCCGGCAAGCCCGTGATGACGGTGCGGATCTGCTCGATAACGCTGTCATCTGCGGTGGGGCCGCACTCGCCAAGCAGCGCTGCCAACTCCTGGTGGCCTACGCCCATCACGCCGTCGGATGCCTGCTCGTGGGCTGAGGTCACCGCGCGTAGAGCGCTACGCCCGGCTTCGCGCATCGGCTTGAGCGCCGCCTGCAACTCTTGCAGGGCAGTCAACTCAAGGGCATCGCGTAGGAAGGTGTGCAAGGTGGCGGGGTCGTGGATGACCTGCGACACCTCTGGGTAGAGAAGCACTGGCATGTAGCGGGCGAATGCCTCGGTCCAGTCCGACGGTAGCGTTGCGAGCGCGCCTGCGGGCTCCCGCCAGTGCACGATGGCGTCCCGCCCGCACATGATCTGAACTTCCCGTGCGCCGTTGGACACGGTGACGACAATGTCGCGTTCGTGGTAGTGCACGTTCTCAGTCAGCACCTCGTACGAGCGGGTGATCCCCCCACTGAGGTTATGACGAACCCCGTCGGCGATGCTGGTCTTGCCCGTCCCGTTTCGGGCGCTCACGATGGTGAGACCGGGCCCTGGTGTCAGCGGGAGATCTACAGCATCCCTTCCGACGCCGATGTGCCCGCGCACATGAATAGAGCGCAAATACCACGGGCCTTCGGCGGTCGTCGCACCGGTGGCCTCGCTGACGCCCTTTTCCTCGACAATTTCCAATAGCAGCTCCCTCTGATCGATGGGGAGCGCACGTGCGGCGGCTGCGATATCCTGCCAGGTCAGCAACGACTGGCCGGAGTTGCGGGTCGTGTCCACGCGTCTTTCCTCTTTCGGTGTGGTGGCCGTGGACAGTCGCCGCATTGCCTCGTGCCTATCGGAGCATTACGAGCCGCGTGGCTCGGCAGCGAGCCGAATAACATAACGCGCGCTCCTTGGATCCTCAAGTACGTTTAAGCGCCCACCTCACCTATCGAACTGAACATATGTACCAATGAGCTAGCCAGACGCTATTTGAGAATCCGATACATGTTTCTTATGTGGAACCTCAACCCTGTTCGCACAGAAAATCGAATAAGTTCGACCATCTATTTTGATCGTCAGGACAACCGAATCGACATCCGGCAAGAGGTTCTGCCGCTCTCGGGACGTAGTGTTTCTTGTCGATCTGACCTACTGTGCTGCTCGTGAAGTTGCGCGAAGTAACCAAGGCAGGGCTGATCGCCGCTTCCGTCGCGGCTGTTACGCTCATGATCGGTTTGGTGACCAACGCGGCGTCTGAGCAGAAGGAGTGGCCGGGCTGGCTCTCCTTGGTACAGCGGTATCCGTGGCCGTCATTCGCGTTGCTGGCGGTCATCGCCATCATCCTCGCGGCGACGCTGCAGGCCGTGTCGTCCGATAGCAAAGGCGCGATGCCGGACGTGCAGCAGCAGACCTTCGGATCGGCGGCTGTCCTGCGGACGCTGCCCCGCGACATCGCTGGCTTCACCAATCGGCAGAACGAGATCGAACAGATCGTGAACGACGTTGCGGCGACGGAGTCGACGCCACCGATCCGCACTATCGACGGCATGCCGGGCGTCGGCAAGACCGCCTTCGCCATCCATATCGGCCATGTTCTGGCTCCGAGTTTTCCCGATGGTCAGTTCTTCCTCAACCTCAATGGGCACACGCCGGGTCGCAAGCCGGTCGGGCCTGCGGAAGCGCTGGCATCGCTGCTTCTTTCCGATGGTGTCGCACCGCAGAGGATTCCTAACGGCGACGACCAGTGGGCAGTGACCGAGGCCCGCGCTGCGATGTGGCGCGCCCGGGTAGTCGATCGGCGAATGCTGCTCATCCTGGACAATGCGGCGACCTACGCCCAGGTGGAGCCGCTGCTGCCTGGTGCAGCCCGCAGCTTGGTGCTGGTCACGAGCCGTCGAAGACTCGCCGCGCCGGACGCTCTGAGCCTCCAAATGCGACCGTTGACGGCGGACGACGCGGCAGCGCTTCTGGCCCGGCTCGCCGGCCGTGGACGACTTGACGGCTTGGGCGTGGCCGCACTTGTCGCCGCGTGCGGTGCCCTGCCTCTGGCGCTTTCGCTTCTCGCCGCCCGTCTGCGACATCACCCTGCCTGGACCGTCAAAGACCTCCAGCAGCGCCTACTGGCAGCGCAGCATCGGCTGTCAGAGATGCAAGCCGGTGAACGCGCCGTGGCGGCGGCGTTCGACATGTCATACCAAGATCTGCCGCAGGAGCGGCAGCGGTTCTTCCGCCTGCTAAGCCAGTTCCCCGGCGTGGACATCGATGACGAAGCGGCTGCCGCTCTGGGTGCCGTGTCGGTCACCGCAGCGCAGCGCGACCTCGAAGCGCTCTACGAAGATCACCTGCTGGATGAGACCGAACACGGCCGGTACCGATTCCATGACCTCGTTAGGGACTATGGACGCAGCCTCACGGACGACCAGCAGGACGGGACCATGTCGATCGAACGACTCGCAAGTCATTACCTGGCGACCATCGACGCTGCGAACACCTACATCGGTCGTGGCGCCACCGCAACCACGACCAGGTTCGACTCGCGGGCCGCGGCGGCGGCCTGGCTCGACACCGAACGTGCCAACATTTTGGCCTGTGTGGAGGAATGCGTCCGCTGGCAACAGCACACGCTGGTCTTCGGCCTCGCGGCCGCGATGGCACCGCATCTACGCCACGCTGGGCCGTGGGACCAAGCGGCCGATCTCCATCGAACCGCGATCATTGCGGCCCGCCGGGCAGGCGACCGCGACGCTGAAGCCGATGCCCTGGCCAATCTGGGCATGGTGAATCGTCTTATGGCCAGGTACCGAGCCGCGGTCGACGCTCTGGACGAATCGCTGCGCATCTATCGGGAAACCAGCAATATCGACGGCCAGGCATCCGTCCTCAACCAGCTCGGCATCGTGCACTACCTGACCGCTACATATGACGGTGCGGCGCAAGCGCAAACCGAGGCCCTGGAGCTGTGCCGTCAAACCGGAAACCTGCTCGGACAAGCCAACGCCCTCGCCGACCTCGGCATGGTGCGACGCATGACTGGCGACCTCCGCGCCTCCGCCGAGGCATCGACGGAGGCAATAGACATCTACCGTCGCATAGGCGACCGCTACGGCCAGGCGAACGCGCTCCGCGACATCGGCCTGGTCATGGCACTTACGGGCGGCTACTCCGATGCCGAGTTCCACACCCGCGAAGCGTTAACCATCTACACCGAGATCGGCGACCTGGCTCACCAGGCATACGCTCTCAATGAACTCGGAGTAGTCCGCCGCCTGCAAGACGATCTCGACGGCGCAGCCGAAGCACACCAGCAAGCACTGACAAAATACGCCGAAGTCGGTGACCGATTCGGTGAAGCCAACGCCATACGGCACCTCGGCGTCCTGCACCGACTCCGAGGCGACCAAGGTTCGGCGATCACCGCACAGGAGCAGGCGATCGCTATCTACACAGAGGTGGAAAGCAGAGGCGGCCTGGCTGCCGCAACCGCCGAACTCGGCGTGCTACACCAGCTCGGCGGCGACCTCCCCGCTGCCAGGACCGCATTCGACAGCGCAGAAGCGTGGTATGCCGAATTGGGTGACCGCACCGGCCAACTCGAAGTCCACAATCGCCTTGGCACGCTGCACCTCGACGTCGGCGAACCCGCGCTTGCCAAGGAACGGTACGAGGTCGCGCTGTCGCTGGCGCGCGAACTCGGCGTGCCGCTGCAGGAGGCACAGGCGTTGGACGGTCTGGCGCGTTGCGAACACATCATCGGGCGACCGAGTGAGGCGGATCGACTTCAGGATGCCGCTCGAGCGCTTTACGAACGGCTCCGCAGAAATCGGCATGCGTGACTTCGTTCTGTCGCGGTATCGTCACCGTACGACATCGAAGGGAGTGGCAATGCCATCAATCACGTCAACCCCGCAGCCAGTACTGTCCACAGTGCTGCGACAAGTACGCGCCCGAATCGCCGCCGAGCAGTCCAGGCCAGACACCATTCGGAGCGAGCACTCGGCATCACTGCCCAGGCGCGCGTGACCGACCCGCCCAAGCGCGGACACGCCACGCTGCGGACCTTCATCCTCAAAGTGGTCAACCGCTGCAACATCAACTGCGACTATTGCTACGTCTTCCATGGCCCGGGCCAGTCTTGGAGCAGCCTGCCGGTGCGGATGAGCCTTGACGTTGCCCACGCCGCCGCGCAGCGGGTAGCCGATTACGCTGTTGCTCACCACTTGGACAACGTTGACGTCGTGCTGCACGGCGGTGAGCCGTTGCTCGCCGGGCAGCACCACCTCGGCACCATCCTGCGAATCTTTCGTGACATCGTCCCGTCGGTTAGCTTCGAGCTACAGACCAACGGGATGCTGATCAACGACGAATGGCTCGACCTCTTCGAGCAGTTTGGTGTCAGGGTCGGCGTGAGTCTCGACGGACCACCGGCGGCCAACGACCGCCATCGCGTCAGCCACCGCGGCAGGTCCACCGCCGATGCGGCGCTACGTGGGATTGAACTACTGCGCGGACGGCCGGACATCTTCGCAGGCATCCTTGCCGTCGTCGACCTCGAAAACGATCCGGTACAGGTGCACGACTACCTCGCCGCGCTCGGACCACCGATCATCGACTTCAACCTTCCGCACGCCACACACGACGCTCCGCCACGCCGCACCCAACCAGGCGAGCCGGAATACGGCCGGTGGCTGAGCAAGGTCTACGACACCTGGATTGGTGCAGGCTCATACACGCACTCAGTGCGCATGCTCGAAGACATCGTGGCGCTCAGCCTCGGTGCGAAGACATCTGTCGAGTCGCTCGGCCTCGCCCCGCCCGGCATCGTGGTGATCGAGTCTGACGGCACGATCGAGAACGTCGACACGCTCAAGGCCGCCGCATCAGGCGCCGCGTGGCTCGGCCTTAACGTCTTCGACCACACCTTCGACGAGGTAGCGAGTCACCCCGCGATCCAAGAGCGACAGACCGGAGTGGCGGCGCTGGCAGAGGAATGCCAACGCTGTCCGCTAGTGTCTATATGCGGCGGTGGGTACCTTCCGCACCGACAAAGCGCCAACCGCGGCTATCGCAACCCGTCCGTCTACTGTCGCGATCTCGAACACCTCATCCGGCACGTCCAAGCCACACTTCCGGCCTGAAGGAGGACTACCGTGCAGAACCTCGTTGTCCGCCACGCCGAGCCCAGTGACGCCAAGGCCATCGCCGCGATGATCGAGGAGATCGAGCGGTACTACGGCTCGACTACCATTCAACCGTTTGACGAGCGACTGTCTCAGGTCGAATCGGCGCTGTTCGGCACGCCACCGCTGGCGTACTGCGTGATCGCTCTCGCTGACGGCGAGATAGTCGGGTTGGCGGCCTACTCTTTCTTGTGGCCAGCGGCCGGTTCGACACACTCGCTGTTTCTCAAGGAGTTGTACGTCCGCCCCGACGGGCGACGGCTGGGCACGGGAACACGGCTCATGCGCGAGTTGCAGGCCATTGGCGCTGCACGACCAGGGTGTAGCCGTGTGGAGTGGATGACCGACCGGGACAACGAAGGCGCGAGGGCGTTCTATCGCAACCTGGGCTTCGAGGAATTCCAAGGCAAGGTCAACTACCGCGTCGACCGTGCGGCATTCGACCAAAGCTGACGTCCGACAGCGATAGTCAACACTCCAGCGATAGCGCGATAGCCGGTTTTCGGTCAATGGTCTTCGTTTTCCTCCAGATGCCCAGCAACCGATCTCCACGCCATCGGTTCGACGGCGGCCACGGGTCGGCTGACCGGCAGGGCTCGCTGGTGATGATGCTTGAGACAGTTCGTGCCGCCTGTTCATGCTCCGCTCGCCGCCGCAACCGAATGTCCATGGTATTGACGCCCATAGCTCGGCCAAAAGCCGCGTTTCTGTACCACAACATCGCCGATACTCGGCGCTTCAGTAGTACTCACGGATGTATCCGAGTGCGCGCTCGAACACGTCGTTATCGCGGATCTTGAACTTGATGTAGAGCGTCTTGCGCAGTGACTGCTGGACCAGCCGGTCGCCATCACGGGTGTTCTGCCAGCCCGCGAATCGTACCGCGCGGACAACATCATCAACCTCATTGACCACATTCTCGACAATTATCGGGGTGTCGTCTCCCTTGAGAGATTCGAAAAGTTCCGTCAGCGCCGCCTTACCTTGCTCCTCTCGCGAGATCT
>JBIOYB010000146.1:0-2557 GCA_044869915.1 Allorhizocola sp. | reverse complement strand
TCAGGTTGTCCCGGGCCTCCTGGAGCAGCGTGAGGAAGCGCAGGTGGAAATCCCTCAGCTCGCTCCACGCGATCATTGTGAACCCGTTGGTCTGCCCCGACGTCATGAGGCTCATCGGGTGCCGCAGCAGGAAGATGTAGCGGGCGTCCGGCCAGCACTCGGCGATCCGGCGCCAGCGCAGCAGGATCCGCGGCGACTTGTGGACCAGGACGGGCTTGCCACTGCGGGTCAGCTCGCGGTGCAACACGCGGTCCCACAGCAGGTACTCCAGCTCGGGGAGGTCGAGGCCCACCGAGGCGAAGCCGAGCTCCGTGCCGAACGTCTGCAGGCCGTACTTGAGCGGGAAGCGGCGGAACTTCACGCCCACCTCGGTGAGCGTCAGCTCGCTGGGCGCGTGGATCTGGGAGTGGGTGTCGAGAATTTTCCGCAGCAGGGTCGAGCCGGACCGTTGCGCGCTGAGAATGAAGACCGGCGACGATACCAGCCGGTCCGGCGGACTCTGTGTCATCGGCTGCTCCCTTCCCCGACACGGTAGGACCGCACAATCGCGTCCACCATTCCCCCGGGGGATTTCCCGGACGGGGCATCCAATCGCGACGGAGGACTATTCTGAAACGCATGCGGGCATCGGTGGCGGTCGAATGTCGCGGCCTGCGTTATGCGTTCGGCGGGACCGTGGCCGTCAACGGCCTCGATCTCACCGTGGCCCCCGGCGAAATCTTCGGCCTGCTCGGCCCGAACGGCGCGGGCAAGACAACGACGATCCGGGCGCTCATCGGGCTGCTGCCGGTTCCGGCCGGTACGATCTCGGTGTTCGGCCTCGATGTGACGCGGCAGATGATGGCCGTGCGCCGCCTGATCGGGTATGTGCCGCAGATGCTGTCCGCCGACGGAGCGCTCACGGGCCGCCAGAACGTGATGCTCTTCGCGCGGCTGTTTGACGTGCCGCGCCGGCAGCGAGCGGGCCGCGCCGCCGACGCGATCGCCGCGATGGGGCTCGCGGACGCGATGGACCGCCCGGCCGCGACGTACTCCGGTGGAATGATCCGGCGTCTCGAGCTCGCGCAGGCGCTCGTGAGCAGCCCACGGCTGCTGGTGCTCGATGAGCCCACCATCGGGCTCGACCCGGTGGCCCGCGCCGTCGTGTGGGACCGCATCGCCGAGGTGCGCCAGCGCACGAACATGACCGTCCTCCTCACCACGCACTACATGTCGGAGGCCGAGGAGTCCTGCGACCGCGTGGCGCTCATGCAGCACGGCCGCATCCGCGCGACCGGCTCGCCGACCGACCTGATCGGACGGCTCGGGGTCGAGGGCGCGACGCTCGACGACGTGTTTCGCGCGTACGCGACGGACGCTGTCGGCGCCACGGCCGACGAACAGAGAGGAAGCCTCCGCGATGTCCGCGGAACTCGCACCACCGCTCGACGGCTCGGCTGAGCCGCGGGCGTGGCCCCGGGCCATCGCGACCGTTCGGATGACCGCCCTGCGGGTCGGCGCACTGTGCATTGTGGAGCTTCAGAAGATCCGCACCGACAAGATCGAGGTGTTCACCCGGTCGATCCAGCCCGCCCTGTGGCTCCTGGTCTTCGGTACGACGTTCAGCCATCTGCGGGCGATCCCCACCGGCGATGTGCCGTACCTCGACTTCCTCGCGCCCGGCGTCATGGCCCAGGCGGCGCTGTTCATCGCCATCTTCCATGGGATCCAGGTGATCTGGGAACGCGACTCCGGCGTACTGCCCAAGCTGATGGTCACGCCGACGCCGCGGGCCGCGCTCGTGGCGGCGAAGGCGTTCGCGGCCGGCACGCGCGCGCTGACGCAGGTCCTCGTCGTCATCGTCGTCGCGCTGGCGCTGGGCGTGACGTTCACGCTCAACCCGCTGCGCCTGCTGGCGGCGGCGGCGGTGGTCGTCGTCGGTACCGTGTTCTTCTGCTGTCTGTCGATTGTGATCGCCGGTCTCGCGTTGAGCCGCGAACGGATGATCGGCATCGGGCAGGCCATCATGATGCCGCTGTTCTTCGCGTCGAACGCGCTCTACCCCGTGCACCTCATGCCGCAGTGGCTGCAGGTGCTGGCCCACGTCAACCCGCTGACCTATGAGATCGACGCGCTGCGCGGCCTGCTCGTCGGCACGCCCGCGCGCTTCTGGCTCGACATCGTCGTGCTCGTCGGGTCGACGGCGGTGGCGATCACGGCCGCGGCGGCGCTGCTCGGCCGGCTCGCGCGATAGCGCGGTGCGAAAACCCCCGGGTGTTTGTAGTTCGACAAACTACCGGGGGCTATTCATCACTTTCGAACTCCCGCGACTTTCGGATATGAAGTAAAGGATTGTCCACGCGTCCCGGCGCCCTTATCGCCGGCGATGTCCCTTGCCCGCGAGCGAAGATCGGCGGTTTGCGATGACCGAGCTGCTCTCGACAGCGGATATGCCGGCCGCGCCGGGGCACGCGATCGCCGAACCACAGGCCGTGGTCGTGGCCCAGGTGGCCAGCGCGCGGGGCGTCCGCGACCTGCCACCGTCGGTCGGCGCGCTCGAGGTGCGGGCCGACCGCGC
>JBIOYB010000145.1:0-5082 GCA_044869915.1 Allorhizocola sp. | reverse complement strand
TGGCGGGTGGGTGATGGGCGGACCGGACTGGGACGCGATTCGGTGGGCTGCAACGGCGGCGACAGTGGGATGCGACGGGTTGGGCGAACCGGGGTGATCAGGGAGCGGCGGCGCTGACCGGTCACGGTGGTGGAGTGGTCGAAGGGAAAGCAATGCGGCCAGGAGGCACGGCAGTTTGCACGGAGTGAACGAACGAAAAGGCGCGCTGCGGCGGTGGCCGGGGCGACCGCGCAAGGGTGGACGGCAACGCGATAGGTGACGGGCGGTGGCCGGCCAAAGAGCGCGCCGAGGAGGCGTGCCGCACAACGACGTGGACGGCAACGGGATAGGTGGCCGGGGCGGGCGGTGCGCCGGGATGCCGTGGTGGGCTTGAGTGCATGGCGGTGTGGCCGAAGCGATCGGACCAGGACGCAGCGGCCCGGGGTGACCCGGGGTGAATGGCCGCGGCCGGCCGGGCCGGGTGGGATGCAGTGCGGCCAGGGCGAAGCGGCCGCGGATGGACGGCCCCCTGGGACGAAGCGGCGGTGGGTGTCCCGGGCGCGCAACGGCCCGAGTGGACGGTGGTGGTGCGGTCAGACGGCAGCGGAGCGACGCGACGGGCGGATGGCTCGGGTGAGCGGATGGCTGCGTGGTCAGACGGTGGCCGGCGTACCGAGCGGCACGCTCGGGGTGGATGGGACGCGACTGGGTCACTGCGGGTCCCGAGGGTGGGTGCGGAGTGAGGTGGCCGACCTACCGAGCGGCACTTCGACTCCCGGTGCCGACTCCCGGTGCTCGGGGAGGACGGGACGCGGCCGGGTCACGACGGTCACGACCGGTGCCGACTCCCGGTGCTCGGGGAGGATAGGACGCCGCCGGGTCACGACGGGTCCCGACGGTGGGTGCGCGGTGAGATGGCCGGCGGCCGAACGGCGGCGGGCGAGTGGATGGTGATGGTGTGGGACGGTGGTACGGCAAGCCACGCTGGATGAACTGGAGAGAACGCCTAACCCCTGCGCCGCGCGCGCGACCCCGCCCGCGGCCGCACTTCCCGCTCCCGCACGATCTCGACCACCGTCGTCGGCGGTTCGATGAGGCCGACGCCGCACTGGCGTACCGCCGTGCGCCCCCCGCCCAGCCGGCCGACCGCACTCTGGTGTTCCTCGACCTCCGCCCCCGCCGACGCACCCTTCAACGCGAGCATCCGCCCGCCCACAACCGTCAACGGCAGGCACCATCCGGCGAGCCGGTCGAGCGGCGCCACAGCCCGCGCCGTGACGACCGGTGCGCGCAGCCGGCCGACCTGTTCCTCCGCTCGGCCCCGCACCACACGAACCCGGTCGCCCAGCCCGAGCATCGCGACCGCCTCGTCCAGGAAGCCGGTCCGCCGCGCGAGCGGCTCGACCAACGTGACCTCAACGTCCGGCCGTGCGATGGCCAGCACCAGCCCGGGCAGTCCGGCGCCCGATCCGACGTCGATGACAGAGTCGCCCGGCCCGACCAACTCGGCCACCACCGCGCAGTTGAGCAGGTGCCGCTCCCACAGCCGCGGCGCCTCGCGCGGCCCGATCAGCCCGCGCAGCACGCCCTCTGTTTCGAGCAGTTCAGCGTACGCAACAGCAAGGCCGAGACGATCACCGAAGACCGTCCCGGCCACAGAGGGAACCGCTGCCGCGGAGGATGCCGACGAGCTCATCAAACGGGGCGCACCACAATCCGCCGGTTGGGCTCGACGCCCTCCGACTCGCTCTCGACGCCCTCGCTCGCGTTCACCACGTCGTGCACGCATTTGCGCTCGAACGCCGACATGGGCTCGAGCCGCACGGACTCGCCGTGCTGGCGCACCTTTTCGACCGCGTTTTTCGCCAGCGCGCCGAGCTCCTTGCGCCGCTGGTCACGGTATCCGCCGACGTCCAGCAGGAGCCGGCTCTGCTCGCCGGTCTGCTTGAACACGGCCAGCCGGGTGAGCTCCTGCAGTGCCTCCAGGGTGGCGCCGCGCGGGCCGATCAGCGCCTGCAGTTTGGTGCCGACGACCTCGACCACCGGCCGCCCACCCGATACGAGTTCATCGATGTCACCATCGGCGTCCAGGATGTCGAGCAGGCCCTCGATGTAGTCGGCCGCGACCTCGCTCTGCCTGAACAGGTCGGCGTCGGACAGCTCTTTGCGCTTGGGCGCTTCCTGCTCCTCCTGCTCCTCCTGCTCACCTTCCACCAGGTCTGCTGCCGCCTCTGTGGAGACGAGCTCCGTCTGTTCCGTCACGTTGCACTCCGATGGGTCTTGCGATTGACAAAAGTTCTGGTCAGCCGACGTTCTTCTTCACCGTCTTGCGCTTGGTGCTGGTCGTCGGCTTGGCGCCTACCTTGGGCGCGAGGGCCTTGGCCACCGCCGGGTCGACCGGCGCCTTGGGCTCCGGCGCGCCACCGA
Source organism: Allorhizocola sp. (assembly GCA_044869915.1). Lineage (GTDB taxonomy): Bacteria > Actinomycetota > Actinomycetes > Mycobacteriales > Micromonosporaceae > Allorhizocola. The sequence goes on along the minus strand of JBIOYB010000145.1, from coordinate 2,676 downwards.
TCTTGGGTGGCGGGTATTTGTTGAGCACCCACATCTGCTGGCCAAGCGAGAAAAGGTTGGACGTCGTCCAGTAGATGATGAGGCCGAGCGGGAATGCGACTGCCGACACGATCAGGGTCGCGGGAATGCCGTACAGCATCAGCTTTTGCATCATCCGCTGGGTCGGCTCCTCGGACCAGCCGGTCTTCAGAATCATCTGACGGCTGGTCATATAGGTCGTGGCGATCATCACCACACCCAGGATCCCGCAGAGTATGGCCGCGGATCCGCCCATGCTGAACGTCGACGAGATCGTCACGCCGAACAGCTTGGCGCTCGAAGCGTCGAAGTATTGCTCGAGTGTCCACCCACCATATTTATTGCCGGAGATCACCTTGGTGCCGTCGAGGCGCCGGATGATGTGGAACACGCCCAGGAAGATCGGCATCTGCAGCAGCAGCGGCAGGCAGCCCATCAGCGGATTGGCCTTGTTGTCCCGGTAGAGACTCATCATCTCTTTTTGCAGCGTCTCGCGGTCGCCCTTGTGCTTCTCCTGCAGCACCTTGAGCTGCGGTTGGAGTGCCTGCATGGCGCGCTGCGAGCGGATCTGCTTCACAAACAGCGGGAAGATGATGATCCGGACCGTGACCACCAGGAAGACCAGCGCCAGGATCCAGTCCCAGTTGGTGCCGAGCCATTCACCGGAGAGGCCGATCGCGTCCCACAGCTTGTGCCACATGAGCATGATCCACGAGAGACCCCAGTAGATCGGCTCCATCAATCCGATTCCCATTAGGGCTTAGCTCCAGTCGCGTCGGTGCGTGCGCCGGGCACAGGGTCGTACCCGCCGGGGTGGAAGGGGTGACACCGCCCGATCCGCCGGATCGCTAGCCAGATCCCCCGCAGCGCGCCATGACGCGCGATAGCCTCCAGCGCATAAGCGCTGCAGGACGGGTAGAACCGGCAACGGGCCGGCAGGCCCGGGCTTACCCAACGACGGTACGCGATGATGGGGAGCGCCAGCACGCGACCGGCCAGTGTCATTGACGACGTTGCCGACTGCTCGCCGGGCCGATCCTCAGGCTGATTCACGTCTGTCATTGTCGCCGACCCGAGCGAAGCGCTGCATCAAGCGCGTTTTCAAGATCTAGAGCCATTTCTTGGTACTGGCGGAGAGCCGCACCGGGCTGTGCCCGCACAACGATCGTGGCGCCGGGCGGCAGCCGATCGATCCGCTCCGCCATCAGGTGCCGCAGCCGCCGCTTGACCCGGTTGCGCACGACCGCGCCGCCGACGGCCTTGGAGACCACGAAGCCCGCCCGTGCCGGCTCGGCCACGCCGGGATCACCACCGTCATGGAGGTTGACCTGATCGCTGGAATCGGCCGGAACATGAGACGTGTCAAGCGTCACACCAACGCCCGCCGATGAAGCCGCGCCGACCTGCGCAGTGGGGAAAGCTGAGCCGGCCTCGCCCGCCGAAGCCGGCTCAGCGACGAGGCCAGGCCCAACACCGGAAACCCCGGCCAGGCCAGAGGCAGCAGTCGCGCCGGAGATCCCGGCAGGGCCGGAGGCACCATCCGCGCCAGACCCCCAGGAAGGGCCACCCGAAGCAGGCCCGGACTCCGGAGCCCGGGACGCGTCCAAGACAGGCCCAACATCAGAGGCCACGGCCAGGCCGGAGACGCCAACCGCGCCAGACCCCGAAGAAGGCCCGGACACCGGAGCCCGGGACGCGTCCAAGACAGGCCCAACATCAGAGTCGTCAAGGGGCCTGGAGCCGACAGGCGAAACCGACCCCGGGGCAGGGGAGAAGCCCGGGGCCGAGGCAGAGATCGGGACTGAGGTCGAAGCCGAGGCCGAAGTGGCCGTCGAGGCCAAGGCGGGGCGCAGCAGGTGAACGACCACGCAGCCGCGCGCCACACGCCGACCGCGGCGCACGGTTGTGGCGAAGTCTCCGCTCCGCCGTAGCCGGTGCGCCGCGGGCAGCATTAAATCGTCCTCAAAAGTTCAGACCGCCAGGCGGCTGCGGCCCTTGGCGCGACGCGCCGACAGCACCGCGCGACCCGCGCGGGTGCGCATGCGCAGCCGGAAGCCGTGGGTCTTCGCGCGCCGGCGGTTATTCGGCTGGTAGGTGCGCTTGCTCACGTCAGGTTCTCCCCTGGATCTGCTTGGGTCGCCCCGCGACCGCGGGGACTTGGCACAACCGGTCCAGCCTACACGGTCGCCTGGTCACCGGCCAAAGCGCTAGAGTGCTCCAGCGGGCACGGGAGGCCGTAGCGCACACCCATCTTCACTCAGCGTCACCCTGTGGACAGCGGTGGACGCCTGTGGATAACCCTGTTAACGTGCCGTGGTGCCGGATCTGTGGGGGACTCCAGTAATGGTGGCGGCAAGGGGAAAACCGACACTATTAAACTGCGCTGCGGCAAAACCGCAGCGGTGTATGGCTCGTTGGCACAACGAAGGTGGGCACGCGCCGTCTGAGGGTAGACGCGTCCGGCCCGGGCGGCGATCGCGGCCTGTGGATAACCTGTGGAGAACTTTGTGGAGTCGGGGGAAAACCCGGGTTTGGGATCTCCACTGGCCACGGACAGTAAGCACATCGTGATAGCTCGGAGCCAGACGCACTGAGGGGCTGATGACCACCATGAGGGCACGTATTGAGCGGGCAATCGGGCTCATTGCGATGGACCTT
>JBIOYB010000144.1:0-11527 GCA_044869915.1 Allorhizocola sp. | reverse complement strand
CCCTGCGGCGATCCGCCCGCGACTTCCTTCAGCAGGAGCAAAGAATTTCGGATCGCCGGCGGCGTTTTCCTGCCGCGATCTTGACAGCACGCTCTTCGCTTTCAAGATCGCAAGGGAAGGCGCCGCCTTTCCGGGCGATCCGACCCGCGACTTGCTTTAACAGGAGCAAAGAATTTCAGCCGCGCTTCAGCAGCATCCCGATGATCGACACGATGACCAGGAGCAGGAGTCCGCTGCCCACCGACTCACCGGCGGCGTCGAGCACGTGCCGGTCGAGCGCCAGCCACGCGAAGAAAAACCAGGCGACGAGCGCGGCCACGATGACCCACACCGTGATCCGCACCGGTCGCGAAATGCCCGTGCCAGCGTCCGGCTCCGGTTCGGTCATTCCCCCAGCCTGCCAGCTCGCACGGGCTCCACGCCAAACTTCGGCAGCTTTAGTCGGCGGGCGCGGCCGCGGTGATCCGGTGGAGGGCGAACGTGTGCAGCATCTGCGTGCGGTCGTCTTCGGCGCGCAGGTAGCCCGCGCCGATCGACACCGGCCGGACCAGGCGCGAGGCCGCGGCGCCGTGGGCGTCCACGTATCCCACCCACACCTTCACCTTGTCCCGCACGGCCTGCTGCAGCACCGACAGCGCCTGGCTGTGCGCCTGCACGGCGGTCAGGCTGGACATCGGGTGCCCGGCGGCCGCGCGCACCGAGTCGGGCGCGCGCCGGGTCACCCGGATCCGCTCGTCGCCCCGGCGCAGCTCCTCGACCACGCCCAGCAGCCGAGCGGGCGAGATCGGGAAGTCGGGCTGGGGCATGAGGCCGGGCCGGCCGGGCGCGCGCCGCACGCGCGGCCGGGCCAGCACGGCGGCACCGGTCGCATCCTCGGGCACGGGCGAATATCCCGCCTCGCGCAACGAGGTGAGCAGCCGCCCGGGCGTGAACGGCGTGACGAGCACCGTGGGCGCTATCCGGCGCAGCTGCAGGTCGGCCAGCTTGCGGTCGGCCAGCGCGGTGGCGATCAGCCCTTCGTCCTCGCTGCGGATGTAGGCACCGGCCCCGCCCGTGCGCAGGCCGCCGTGGGTGCGCGCGACATCGTCGATCAAGAACGTCAGCGCCTGCGGCACGGCCGTCCTGGCTCGCCGCTTGAAAAGCGTGTGCAGGTCGTGTGCCGCGCAACCGGCGTCGAGCGCCCGCCGCACGCTGGCCTGGGTGACCCGGTAGACGCTCGCCCCGCCGCCGGACTCGTGGTCGGCGACCATCTCCAGCTCGGCGGCGAGCTCGGGCGAGGCCGGGCCGGGCACGACCACGGTCAGGTCGGCCTGTACGAGCATGTGGTCGACCGGCTGCGGCAGCAGGGCGGCCAACGCGACCACGGCGGGCGTCTCCTCGGGCGGGAACACGGCCTCCTCGCGCCGGCCGAGCGGATCGCCGTCCTTGTCAATGGGAAGCTTGTCCACTGTGTACAGCAGGGCCTTGCCGTATGTCGTCAGCGCCTGCAGCCCGGTGATGCCCAGCGTCGCCGCCTCGCGGATGGCGTCGCGATAGGTGCCCTCACGCCCGCGCATGCGGCGCGGCGCGTGCCACCTGATCACCTCGATCAGCTCGTCGGCGGATGGCGCGCCGCCCTCGGCGAGGGTCTCCAGCACGGTGCGCCGCACGGTCGGCGCCATCGCCCGCTCCAACTGTGGGGATAGGACGGTCATGGGCCGGTCCTTCTCGTCTCGCGCGCCCGCGAGCGACGCCTGCCGGGGCATGGCGAGCCACGCGTTGGCCAGGCGCGCCCACCGTTGTGCGACCGGGGTGGCGCGCCACTGGTCATATCCCGATGCCGGGATGAACGTGGTCTCGGTGGACGTCTCCAGCTCGCCGATGAGCCCCGCCGCGTAGGCCGCCTCGAGGAACAGGGCCGCGTCCTGTTCGGACACGCCGGCCGCCTTGGCCAGGCGCCGGCACGGCAGCACGCCCATGCCGCCGCCGCGTAGCACGGGCGCGGGGTCGGCGGCCAACGCCTCCAGCAGATCTTCGGTGTGCCGCACGGCGCTCATCGCCTGCCCGGCACCGGCGTTGTCCACATTGGACAGCGCAGGGGACGGCGACTCCACCGAAGGCGGTCCCGGGTGCAGCCGCCCGAGCGGCCCGGCCTCGCGGCGCAGCAGCAGGCCCAGCTCGCGGGGCAACTCCACCGCGCCATCCGAGACCTCGACCAGCAGCCCGTTGTCGAGCAGCCACGCGACCGGCTCGGTCGGCGAGGACACCATGCCCACGGGCGGGCCCTCGGCCAGCCGGTCGAGCACGGCCCGGGCCGCGGGCGGCGCGGACAGCAGCGTCCGGCGCAGTTTGGCCGGGCTCTCGAACAGGTCGGACGCGCCGAGCGCGGCCGCCGGGCGGCCCAGCCCGGCCGGGAACGGCGACGAGACCTCCTCGATGGCGGGCAGCAGGCACAGCGACTCGGGATCGCCATAGATCAGGAAACGGGCACGCAGCCGGTCGACCGCTGTGGCCACGCCCTCCTGCGACGTGAACGCGAGCAGGCCCGCCAGCGATGGCTCGGGCAGCAGCCGCAGTCCATCGAGGATCTCCAGGGTGAACTGGTCGAGACCGTCGAGCGCGCGGGCCACCGAGATGGTCGACTGCGCGCGGGCCGCCAGGGCCGCGGTGTCGCTTGGCACGGGCGTGAGCAGATCGGGCCGCAGCCGCAGCAGCGCACCCAGGGCCTCGTCGGGGAGGGCCCGCACCTGATCAGCGAACTCGTTCATCGCCTAAAAACATAGCCCGGCATGCAGGTCCCCGTACTCCTCGATGCGGTCAGGGACCGTGTGCAGGGTGAGGTCCTCCATCTCGAAGTCGCCCGACTCGACCTCCTCCCAGCTGACGGGCGCCGACACGGTCGGGATCGGACCGGCCCGCAGCGAATAGACGCAGACCGTCGTCTTGTAGGGCGCGTTCTGGCTCCAGTCGATGAAAACCTTGCCGGGGCGCAGCCTCTTGTCCATCTGATCAGTGATCATTTTGGGTGCGGCGCGGGCGAACTCGGCCGCGATCTTTTTCGCACTGACCGGCTTTTCCTCCGAAAGCGGGCACGTGACCTGCATGCCCTTCTTGCCCGATGTTTTGGCGTAGGCGTCTATTCCGTCCACCGCCAGGCGATCGCGCAACGCCAGCGCCACCGCGCGGCACTCGGGCAGGCCCGCCCCCTCGCCCGGATCCAGGTCGAACACCACCCGGTCGGGCGGCTGCCCTTCCTTCCACTGGTGCGTGTGCAGCTCGAGCGCGGCGAGGTTGGCCAGCCACACCAGCGTCGGCAGGTCCTGGCAGAGGATCTGGCCCTGGCCGCTCAGTGGGACCCAGTCGGGCTTGCCCTGCGGCGCCAGCTTCTCGAAGAAGCCCTCCTCGGAGGCGCCGTTGGGGAAGCGGACCCGGGTCAGCTGGCGGTCGCGCAGGTGCGGCAGCAGCACCGGGGCGATGCGCGTGTAGTAGTCGATGACCTCGCCCTTGGTGGTGCCGTCGGCATACATCGGCTTGTCCAGATTGGACAGCGCAAGCGTGCGCCCGTCGACCTTAACCCTCATTGTTCACCCTCATCGACAACCTCACTGGGAAGTTTGTCCGGACGCAGTCGAAGGAACACCGGAAACCGTAGCCGCCCGTCGCGCGTGATCTCGCCATAGCGCACCTCGACCACCAGCACCGGCTCGACGTAGTTGCCCCATTCCGCCTGCCCCACAAAGGGACTGTCGGGGCGCGCCAGCTCGTGCAGCACCGGCAGCAGGGTCACCTCCGTTCCCGTCGTGATACCGCCGCCCACCCTCCCTCGATATATCAAACCCCTTTCCGATGGTGTACCGACCAAAAGCGCGCCGAGTCGCCGTGCGCCCGGTCGCCAACCTCCGATCACGAACTCACCGGCACGGAAGAACTTGTACTTGATCCAGTCTGGCGTGCGCGCGCCCGGCCGGTAGAGGGAATCGAGCCGCTTGGCTATCACGCCCTCGAGCCCCAGCTCGCGCGCTGCCGCCACGGTCGCCGGGCCGTCGTCGAAGCGCGGCGAGATGGTCAGGTCCAGCCGCTCGAGGATCTCGCGCCGCTGCACGTAGGTCAGGCCGGGCAGCACGATGTCGAACGCGATGTACGCGGGCGTCACCGTGCGCTGCATGGCCTGGAAGCTCACCCGCCCGTCCGCCCCGAACGCGACCAGCTCACCGTCGATCGGCGCGCTCACGCGGACGCCCAGCGGCGGGCCCTTCAGCTGCAGGCCGGACCGGCCGTGGTAACGCCCGTCCTGGTACACCGCCCGGTATCCGTCCCACTTCACCTCATACGCCCAACCGGGCCCGCTCGGCAGCGGCCCAGGCGTCGCGATCATGGGCCGGATCGGTGTCATGGTCCCCGTTTTCGTGGATCTTTTCGTGGATCGTCGTCAGGCGGCCCGCTTCTTGGCGGGCGCCTTCTTGGGCGCCGCCTTCTTTGGCGTGGCCTTCTTGGTCGCCGTCTTCTTTGGCGTGGCCTTCTTGGGTGCCGCCTTCTCGGCCGCTTTCGTTCCGGCTGCCTTCTGCTCGGCTGCCTTCTGCTCGGCCGCTTTCTTTTCGGCCGCTTTCTTGATGGGCGTGACGGTCGCGGGCTTGCCGCTGGGCGCGCGGCCGGAGCGGGCCCGCTCGACCGACTCCCGCAGCGCGGCCATCAAGTCGATCGTCGGCGCCACCTTCTCCTGCGTCGTCGGCCGCGTCACGGTCTCCTTCTTGCCGACCTTGACGTCGATGACCTCCTGCAGCGCTTCCCGGTACGAGTCGGTGAACTGGTCCGGATCGAAGTCACCGGCCATCGAGTCGATCAGCGACGTGGCCATCTTGACCTCCTGCGGGCGCACATTGGTCTTCTCGCCCAGGAAGCCGAAGTCGGCCTTGCGCACCTCGTCTGGCCACAGCATCGTGTTGAGCACGAGCACGCCGTCGCGCACACGCAACGTCGCCAGCGCCTCCCGCTGGCGCAGCGCGACCTTCACCACCGCGACCCGGTCGGCCTCCTCCAGCGATTCGCGCAGCAGCAGGTACGGCTTCACCCCGGCCGCGCCGTCGGGCTCGAGATAGTAGGCCTTGTCATACAGGATCGGGTCGATCTGCTCGGACGGCACAAACTCAAGCACCTCGATGGCGCGCGACGACGACAGCGGCAGGTTCTTGAAGTCGGCGTCGGTCAGGACCACCATCTCGCCGCCGCCCATGTCGTAACCCTTGGCGATCTCGTCGTAGCTGACCTCTTCACCGTCCAGCGAGCACACCCGCTGGTACTTGATCCGGCCCCCGTCCTTCTTGTGCACCTGATGGAACCGGATATCCCTGTCCTCGGTCGCCGAGTACAGCTTCACCGCAATCGATACCAGCCCGAACGACACCGCTCCCTTCCAAATGGATCTCATGCCGGGCTCCGAAGAAACATGAGGAGCCGCTGACCGGCATCAGATCCATCCCGATGGATCTGAGCTGCCTGGAGCTCACTTCGTTCGCTCATGAACATGAAGCTACTGTCGTCCCCATGGGAGCCGTTGAGGATTGGCTGAACTCGTATCACGGCCGGCTGCGCAGCGCGATGGGCGACGCGACCCTGTTCTTCCTCGCCGCACGCGGCGTGATCCGCAACGAGCGGGGCGAGTTCCTGCTGATCAAGCGGGCGGACAACGGGATCTGGGCGTTCCCGGCGGGCGCGATGGAGATCGGCGAGTCGCTGGCCGACTGCGCGATCCGCGAGACATACGAGGAGACCGGGCTCAAGGCGGGCAGCGCGACGCTGTTCGCGTTCCTGACCCACCCGCGCTACACGTTCACGAACATGTTCGGCGACACGTACCAGCACATCTCCGGGACCTACCTGCTGGAGGACGTCACGGGCGAGCTGAGCCCCGACCCGGAGGAGGCCACCGACGCGGGCTGGTTCGGGCTTGACTCGCTGCCCGATCCGGTCTCGGGCGTGGTGCTGTGGTCTTCCGGACACCTGGCCGAATTTCAGGCGACGGGTCAGGTGTTCCTCGATTAATCTCGCAGCGGTTGTGATCCAACGCTTCGCGATGGATCGCAACCACGCCAAAAACGTGAGGTTGAGTGGGCGAGGAGCTCAGTATGGTTTTTTCACCGCTTCGCGATGAAAAATCGGCGTAACGCCCGTGGACCTGTCACCGCTACGCATACGCGACTTCCGGCTGCTGTTCGCCGCGTCCGGTGTGTCGGCGTTTGGTTCGATGATCACTTATGTGGCCATCCCGTTCCAGATCAAGCAGCTGACGGGCGATCCACTGATGGTCGGGCTGCTCGGCCTGTGCGAGCTCGCGCCGTTGATGTTCATGGCGTTTGTCGGTGGTGCGCTGGCCGATTATGTGGACCGGCGCAAGCTGATCTTCTGGTCCGAGGTCGGGTTGGCTCTGCTGACTATCATCCTGCTGCTGAATGCCCTGTCGGGTAACAAAGAAATCTGGATTTTGTTTGTCATCGCCGCCCTCACCGGCGCCATCGACGGCATCCAGCGGCCCGCGATGGACTCGATCGTCCCGCGGCTCGCCCCGCCCGAAAAGATGCCGGCCGTGGCCGCGCTCAACTCGCTGCGCTGGCAGATCGCGCAGATCGGCGCCCCGACCGTCGCCGGGCTGCTGATCGCGCACACCAACATGGCCACGGTCTTCGCGATCGACCTCGCGACATACCTGATTTCGTTGGCGTGCCTGGCTTTCGTCCGTTCGGTGCCGCCGCCGCAGGCCGCCGACCGGCCGTCGCTGAAGGGCGTGGTGGAAGGTCTGCGCTACGCGCGCTCGCGGCCGGAGCTGCTGGGCACCTACCTGGTCGACATCAACGCGATGTTCTTCGCCTTCCCGGTCGCGCTGTATCCGTTCCTGGCGGACAGGTTCGGCGGGCCCGCGGTGCTCGGGCTGTTCTACGCCGCGCTGTCGGCCGGGTCGCTCGCGGTCACCGTGACCTCGAAGTGGACCACGCGGGTGCACCGGCACGGGCTCGCGGTCCTGCTGGCGGCGGGAGTGTGGGGCGTCGGCATTGTCGTGTTCGGACTGTCGCAGTGGCTGTGGCTCGCGTTGATCGGCCTGTTCATCGCGGGCGCGGGCGACATGGTGTCGGGCATCTTCCGCGCGGTCATCTGGAATCAGACCATCCCCGACTTCCTGCGCGGGCGCCTGGCCGGGATCGAGATGCTGTCGTATCTGATCGGGCCACAGCTGGGCCAGACCCGGGCCGGTCTGAGCGCGCGTTATCTCGGCAGTGCCGGAGCCGTGCTGTGGGGCGGCGTCTTCTGCGTGGCGGGCACGGTCGCGCTGGCGTTCGTGCTACCCGCGTTCCTGCGCTACGACGGTCGGGACGGGTTGCGGCGCAAGGAGGCCGAAGAGGCTGCGCGGGCCGATCAGATACGCGTCCCGGCCCAGGGGGATCTCGCCGCGAACCCCGGCTGAGTGGCTGGCGTGGCCGAGCGAGAGGTCGCCCGGGTCGATCATGTCGGTCGTGTCGAGCTGGACGGGGTCGACGCCCGCGTCCAGGATCTGCTTGCGCATCATCCCGCGGTTGTCCGGTTCCCAGATATCGCTGTCGCGCCAGGCGATGAAGCCCGCGTCGGCCCAGCCCGGGAAGCGCGCCTCGGGGTCGCCGTATTGCGGGAAGTTCGGCCCGCTGATCGCCGCCACGAGGCGCAGCCGCGCGTCGGAAGCGTGGCAGCCGTAGTGATCCGCCGCGATCTTCAGCGCGTCCATGGCGGACATGTTGAGGCGCGTGAGGTGGATGTAGCCGTGCGCCGCGGGGAGCTCCACCGCCAGGAAGCCGCAGTCGGCCATGTGGGTGGCCAGGACCAGTTCGCCTGGGGCGAAGTAGGCCGCGAAGTCCGGTGTCATCTCGCGAAAGCCGCCGCGCCTCGGCCGGATCAGGCTCTCGTCGGCCTCGTCATGGAAGCCGACCCGATCACCGGCGCAGCCGATCACGAGGACCTGATCGGTCGCGAGCCCCAGCTCGTCGAGGACCGCCCGCAGGTTGAGGTCGGAGCAGTCCCGGTCGATGTTGGCGTGGCCGGGCGAGGCCTGGCAGGCCCGCCTGGCACAGTCGGCCGAAACCGCGCAGGTGCCGCGGGAGACCGATCCGTGCCTGCTCAGACGGCTCACCGCGGCAACCGATCTTTCGCCCACGAGCGCTAGCTTCATGGGGAAATTATCCCGAAATCATCGGGTATTTCCGGGCAAAACGCGCGGGCTTGACGGGTTACTACGTGGCGCGTAATAGTGGGCATCGTGATGCGTCACTTGGCCCGGCTGATGGTCCGGCTCTATCCGCGGGCGTTCCGCACGCGCTACGGCGACGAGCTCGCGCTCGCGCTCACCGGCCCGCGGCACGCCCTCATCGGGCTGTGGGCGTTCAGCGCGAACCAGCGGGTCGACTCGTCCATGCCGCGGCCGGTGCACATCTCATTGGTGATCCTGAATCCTGCCCTTGTCCTGGCGCTCACCTTGGCACGATGGAGGGGTGAGGGAGAGGGCCAAGGCGCACAACGCGCCGCACAACGAGCGGTTTGACCCGCCGATCGACGAGCCGCGGGACGTCAAGCCCACGGGCACGGGCTGGGTCCCGGAGGAGTTGGAGGAGCCCCAGCCCTCGCGCCCACCCTCGCCCGGCGAGGCCGAGGCACTACCCGCAGACCGGATCCCTCATCGGCCTCGGCCCGCTTCACCCACGTGCGCAACGCTTCCGGGTGCACACCCAACTGGTTCGCGATCCGCCTTATCGCGCCAGGACCCGCCTGAGGATCCCGACGCGCCTCAACCGCCAGACGTGTAGCGCGGTTCGCAGCCTGCCCCGTCTTGCCGAGGCGGGGGAGTGCGCCGCGCATTGAGCGGAGAACCGGACAGCCGTTTCCGGTCAGTGTGCGGAGGGACGGACAGGACGTGAACCTCACCGTATCGTGTATTCGTGATCTGGCATGGCGCGTAATCTCACGCAGCACGAGGCCGCGGTGCGTGCGGCCGTCGTCGCCGTGGACCACTACGACATCACTTTGGACCTGTCCAACGCCGCCGTTGCCGCGACATACGCTTGCCGGACCGTCGTTCGTTTCGCGTGCGACGATCCCGCCGCCACCACGATGATCGACGTTGGGGCGCAAGCGCTAAGATCTGCGGTGCTCAACGAGGGCGCGGTCGACCTGTCGGCCTGGTCGCGGGACACCGAGCGGTTGACGTTGCGCGATCTCGCTGCCGACAACACCCTGGAGATCGTGGGCGAATTCGGGTACACGACGTTGGGGCAGGGTCTGCACCGGTTGGTGGATCCCGCCGACGGACAGACCTACCTGTACACAAAAATGAGCGTCGATAACGCGCCGTTGGTCTTCGCGTGCTTCGATCAGCCGGACCTGAAGGCGGAATTCACCTGGCACGTCACGGTTCCGGACGGCTGGCGGGCGGTGTCGAACATGCCCGTGGAGTCGTCACACGACGCACCCGGGGGTGGCCAGGTCGTCCACTTCAGACGGTCGCCGCGCATGAGCACCTACGTGGTGGCGTTGTGCGCCGGGCCATTGCACTCCGTCCACGACAACCACCATGGGGTCGACCTCGGCCTTTACTGCCGGGCGGCGGCCGCGGGCGACCTCGACGCCGACGACCTGTTTCTGATTGCCAAACAGGGTCTCGACCTCTACGGCGACCGGTTCGGCCTGCCCTATCCACTGCCTAAATACGACCAGGTGATGCTTCCCGAGTTCAACGCCGGCGGGATGGAGAACTTCGGCTGCACCATATACGCCGAGTCGCTCATGATCTTCAGGGATCGGGCGACCGAGGCCGACCTGGAGGTGCGCGCCATGGTGCAGTTGCACGAATTGGCGCACATGTGGTTCGGCAATCTGGTGACCCTGCGGTGGTGGGATGACCTGTGGCTCAACGAGTCCTTCGCCGAATGGGCAGCATTCTGGGGGTGCGAGACCGCGACCCGCTTCACCGACGCGTGGGCGACCTTTCTCGTCACCCGCAAGCAATGGGGCTATGAGCAAGACCAGCTTTCATCGACGCACCCGGTCTACGCCGAGGCACCCGACGTGCGGACCGCCGAGCTGAACTTCGACGGCATCACCTACGCCAAGGGCGCCAGCGTCCTCAAGCAGCTCGTCGCCTACGTTGGCATGGAAGCGTTTCTGGCCGGCGTGCGCCGGTTCCTGGCGCAGTACGCCTGGGGCAACGCGACATTCGCTGATCTCGTTGCGAGCGTCGAGCACACCAGCGGCCGGTCGTTGCGCGACGTCGCCCACGCGTGGCTGAGGACCGCTCAGGTCTCCACACTGCGACCGGTGGTGCGAGTCGACGGCGACGGGACGTATGCCGAGGTGGTCATCGAACAGGAGACGCCGCCGGGACACGCTACCTTGCGCACGCACCGCTTGGCCGTGGGCCTGTATGACGTACAAGCCGAGTCGCTCGTGCGCCGGGACCGGCTGATGCTGGACGTGACCGGAGCGCGGACGCCCGTGCCGGAGCTGACCGGGGTACCGCAGGCCGACGTGCTGCTGGTCAACGACGACGACCTGACCTACGCCAAGGTCCGGCTCGACGAGCGGTCCGCGGCCACACTCGTCCGGCACGTCGGTGGCTTCAAGCGCCCCCTGCAGCGGGTGCTGGCCTGGGCGGCGGCCTGGGACATGCTCAAGGACTCCGAGCTGGCCGGGCGCACCTTCATCCGGCAGGTCGTGGCGGGACTGCCGGCCGAGGACAGCGTGGCCATCATCAACAGCGTCCTGTGGGCCGCCCTGCACACGGTCGACACCTTCGTTGACTCGGCGTGGCGGCCCGAGGGGTGGCGGCTGCTTCACGAGACCGCCGGTGCGGCGATGCGCACCACGATGCCGGGCAGCGATCGGCAACTGCTGTGGGCGCGCCTGCACATCGATTCCGCCAATACACCCGAGCATGCCGATGCGGTCCGCCGCTGGCTGGACGGCAGGGACGTGCCGGACGGGCTGATCGTCGACCGGAAGCTGCGCTGGCACCTACTGCGCCACGTCGCCGCCGTGGGCGCGGCCACCGGCGGACAGATCGCGGCGCAGCTGGCCGTCGACGACACCGCCGACGGCCGGGAACAGGCGGCCTGGGCCCGCGCCGCATTGCCCACGGCGCAAGACAAGGAGCAGGTATGGCAGCGGATCACCAGCGGCCCCGACATACCCAATTGGGAGCTCGTGGCCCTGCTCAACGGCTTTCACCACGCCACGCAGACGACCTTGCTGGCGCCATACGCCGACCGGTACTTCGCCGAAATCGCCGGCGTATATGCCCGTTTGGACAGTGCACTCGGGCGTGAGTTCGCCGCAGCGGCGTTCCCGCGGACGCAGATCGACGAGCAGACCGTGGCGGCCGCCGAGGCCTGGCTGGCCGAGCCACATCCGGAGTCGCTGCGGCGGCTGGTCGGCGAGGGCCGCGACCGGGTGCTGTGGGCGTTGCGGGCGCGCAGGCACGACGCCGGCTGAGACCGGAGTCGCAGGATGGGCCGGGCAGGGCCGGCCCGGCCCGGCCCCC
>JBIOYB010000143.1:0-7481 GCA_044869915.1 Allorhizocola sp. | reverse complement strand
GGGCCCCTCCGAGCATCGATCTGCTATCGCTGAGCCGGCTGACCGATTCCGCTTCGCTTCATCGGTACGACCCGAAGTCGAAGTCGTCCAGCGGCACCGCGGCACCACTGGCCGGCCCGAAGCCGTAGTCGCTCTCCGCGTACCCGGTCATCGAGTACACCTTGGCCTTCGCCTCCTCGGTCGGCTCGACCCGGATGTTGCGGTACTTGCTGATGCCGGTACCGGCCGGGATGAGCTTGCCGATGATGACGTTTTCCTTCAGGCCGATCAGCGAGTCGCTGCGGGCGTTGATGGCCGCGTCGGTGAGCACCCGGGTCGTCTCCTGGAACGAGGCCGCGGACAGCCACGACTCGGTCGCCAGAGACGCCTTGGTGATACCCATCAGTACCGGCCGGCCGGAAGCCGGTTCGGCCCCCTCGGCCACCACGCGGCGGTTCTCCGCCTCGAAGTGCGCCCGGTCGACCAGCACGCCCGGCAGGAACTCGGTCGAGCCGGAGTCGATGACCGTGACCCGCTTGAGCATCTGCCGGATGATGATCTCGATGTGCTTGTCGTGGATCAGCACACCCTGCGAGCGGTAGACCTCCTGGACCTCCTGGGTCAGGTGGACCTGGACCGCCCGCGGGCCGAGTACCCGCAGCAGTTCGTGCGGGTCGATCGTGCCCTCGGTGAGCTTCTCGCCGACCTCGGTGTGATCGCCGTCGTGCACCCGGAGCCGGACGCGCTTGGAGATCTTGTCGTGGACGATCTCGTCGCTGCCGTCGTCCGGCACGATGATGATCTTCCGGGACCGGTCGCCGTCCTCGATCCGGATGCGGCCGGCCGTCTCGGCGATGGGCGCCTTGCCCTTGGGTACCCGTGCCTCGAAGATCTCCTGGACACGCGGCAGACCCTGGGTGATGTCCTCACCGGCGACACCACCGGTGTGGAAGGTACGCATAGTGAGCTGCGTACCCGGCTCGCCGATGGACTGGGCGGCGATGATGCCCACGGCCTCACCGACGTCCACGATCTTGCCGGTCGGCAGTGAACGGCCGTAGCAGGCCGCGCAGACGCCCAGCTTCGACTCGCAGGTGAGCACGCTGCGTACCCGCACCGTCTCCACGCCGGCCGCGACCAGCTTGTCGACGATGATCGAGTTGAGGTCGACACCGCGCTCGGCGATCAGGTTGCCCTTCTCGTCGCTGATGTCGTCGGCCAGCGTGCGCGCGTGCACCCCGGTCTCGGCGTGCTCGTGCACCACCAGCGTGCCTTCCAGCAGCTCGCCCGAGGTCATCGGGATGGCCCGGTCGGTGCCGCAGTCCTCCTCGCGGATGATCACGTCCTGCGACACGTCCACCAGCCGGCGGGTCAGGTACCCCGAGTCCGCCGTCCGCAGAGCCGTGTCAGCCAGACCCTTGCGGGCACCGTGCGTGGAGATGAAGTACTCCAGCACGGAGAGACCCTCGCGGAACGACGACTTGATCGGCCGCGGGATGATCTCGCCCTTCGGGTTGGCCACCAGACCACGGATCGCCGAGATCTGCCGGAGCTGGAGCAGGTTACCGCGGGCCCCACTGTGAATCATCATCCACAGTGGATTCTCCTGCGGCAGCGCGGTCTCCATCTCCTTGGCGACCTCGTTGGTCGCCTTGGTCCAGATCTCGATGAGCTCGCCGCGACGCTCCTCGGCGGTCATCAGACCACGCTGGTACTGCTTGTCGATCCGCTCGGCTTCCTTCTCGTACCGCTCGAGGATCGCCTGCTTGTTGGGCGGCTGGACGACGTCCTCGATGCCGATCGTCACACCGGACCAGGTGGCCCAGTGGAAGCCGGCCTCCTTGAGCGCGTCCAGCGTGGCGGCCAGGGCAACCTTCGGGTACCGCTCAGCCAGATCGTTGACGACCGACGAGAGCTGACCCTTGCGGATCTCGTAGTTGACGAACCGGTACCCCTCGGGCAGCGTCTCGTTGAAGAGCACACGGCCCAGCGTGGTCTCGATGACCGCGGAGTCGCCCGGCTGCCAACCCTCCACTGGCTGCCACGCGGGCTGCCCGACGCCGTTGTCGACCCCGGTCACGTCGCTCAGCCGGATCTTGACGGTCGCCTGCAGGTGCAGCTCGCGGTTGTCGTAGGCCATCCGCGCCTCGGCGTCGGAGGAGAAAATCCGCCCCTCACCGGTGACGCCATCGCGCAGGTGCGTGAGGTGGTACAGGCCGATGACCATGTCCTGGGTGGGCATGGTGACCGGCTTGCCGTCGGCCGGCTTGAGGATGTTGTTCGACGAGAGCATCAGGATCCGCGCCTCGGCCTGGGCCTCGGCGGACAGCGGCACGTGGACCGCCATCTGGTCGCCGTCGAAGTCGGCGTTGAACGCCGTACACACCAACGGGTGGATCTGGATCGCCTTGCCCTCGACGAGCTGCGGTTCGAACGCCTGGATGCCCAGCCGGTGCAGCGTCGGCGCCCGGTTGAGCAGCACGGGGTGCTCCCCGATGACCTCTTCCAGGACGTCCCACACGACCGGCCGCTGCCGCTCGACCATCCGCTTGGCGGACTTGATGTTCTGCGCGTGGTTGAGATCCACCAGGCGTTTCATCACGAACGGCTTGAACAGCTCCAGCGCCATCTGCTTGGGCAGGCCGCACTGGTGCAGCTTCAGCTGCGGACCGACGACGATCACGGAACGACCGGAGTAGTCGACCCGCTTGCCGAGCAGGTTCTGCCGGAACCGGCCCTGCTTGCCCTTGAGCATGTCGGACAGCGACTTCAGCGGACGGTTACCCGGGCCGGTGACCGGCCGGCCGCGGCGGCCGTTGTCGAACAGCGCGTCGACGGCCTCCTGCAGCATCCGCTTCTCGTTGTTGACGATGATCTCGGGTGCGCCCAGGTCGATCAGGCGCTTGAGCCGGTTGTTCCGGTTGATCACGCGGCGGTACAGGTCGTTCAGGTCGCTCGTGGCGAACCGGCCACCGTCGAGCTGGACCATCGGCCGCAGGTCCGGCGGGATCACCGGAATGCAGTCGAGCACCATGCCCATCGGCGAGTTGCGGGTGTTGAGGAACGCCGCGACCACCTTCAGCCGCTTGAGCGCCCGGATCTTCCGCTGGCCCTTGCCGTTGCGGATGATCTCCCGGAGGAGATCCGCCTCAGCATCGAGGTCCATGTACTCCAGCAGCGCCTTGATCGCCTCGGCGCCCATGCCGCCGGTGAAGTACTCCCCGAACCGGTCGCGCAGCTCGCGGTAGAGCAGCTCATCGGTGACGAGCTGCTTGGGGTCGAGCTTGCGGAAGGTCTCCAGCACCTCGTCCAGCCGGTCGATCTCCCGCTGGGCCCGGTCCCGGATCTGCCGCATCTCCCGCTCGCCGCCGTCCTTGACCTTGCGGCGTACGTCGGCCTTGGCGCCCTCCGCCTCCAGCTCGGCCAGGTCCTGCTCCAGCTTGGCGGCGCGCTTCTCGATCTCCGCGTCGCGGGCGTTCTCCGCCTGCCGCTTCTCGGCCGCGATCTCGTTCTCGACCGTGGACATGTCGCGGTGGCGGGCCTCGCCGTCAACCTTGGTGATGACGTACGAGGCGAAGTAGATGATCTTCTCGAGGTCCTTCGGGGCCAGGTCCAACAGGTACCCCAGCCGGCTCGGCACACCCTTGAAGTACCAGATGTGCGTCACCGGCGCGGCGAGCTCGATGTGCCCCATCCGCTCGCGGCGCACCTTGGACCGGGTCACCTCGACACCGCAGCGTTCGCAGACGATGCCCTTGAACCGGACCCGCTTGTACTTACCGCAGTAGCACTCCCAGTCCCGCTGCGGACCGAAGATCTTCTCGCAGAAGAGGCCGTCCTTCTCGGGCTTGAGCGTTCGGTAGTTGATCGTCTCGGGCTTCTTCACCTCACCGTGCGACCACAGCCGGATGTCCTCGGCCGTGGCCAGGCCGATGCGGAGCTCATCGAAGAAGTTGACGTCGAGCACTTAGTCCATTCCTCCCGTATCAGACTTCCTCGACGCTGCTCGGCTCACGCCGGGACAGGTCAATGCCCAGCTCTTCCGCGGCCCGGAAGACCTCGTCGTCCGTCTCGCGCATCTCGAGGGCAACGCCGTCGCTGGAGAGCACCTCGACGTTCAGGCACAGCGACTGCAGCTCCTTGAGCAGCACCTTGAAGGACTCCGGGATCCCCGGCTCGGGGATGTTCTCGCCCTTGACGATCGCCTCGTAGACCTTCACCCGGCCCAGGACGTCGTCGGACTTGATAGTGAGCAGCTCCTGCAGGGCGTATGCGGCGCCGTACGCCTGCATCGCCCAGCACTCCATTTCGCCGAACCGCTGGCCACCGAACTGCGCCTTACCACCCAGCGGCTGCTGCGTGATCATCGAGTACGGGCCGGTCGACCGAGCGTGGATCTTGTCGTCGACCAGGTGGTTCAGCTTGAGGATGTAGATGTAGCCGACCGCGATCGGGTCGGGCAACGGCTCGCCGGTGCGCCCGTCGAGCAGGCGTGCCTTGCCACTGGCGCCCACCAGCTGGTTGCCGTCCCGGTTGGGCAGAGTCGACGACAGCAGGCCGGCGATCTCCTCCTCCTTGGCGCCGTCGAAGACCGGCGTCGCCACGTTGGTGTCCCCACCGGCGGAGCTGGCGCCTACCGCCTTGAGCGACTTCTTCCACTCCGAGTCGTCGCCCTCGACCTGCCACCCGGTCTTGGCCACCCACCCGAGGTGGGTCTCCAGAACCTGGCCGATGTTCATCCGGCTCGGCACACCGAGCGGGTTGAGCACGATGTCGACAGGCGTGCCGTCCTCCAGGAACGGCATGTCCTCGACCGGCAGGATCTTCGCGATAACGCCCTTGTTGCCGTGACGGCCGGCGAGCTTGTCGCCGTCCTGGATCTTCCGCTTCTGGGCCACGTACACCCGGACCAGCTCGTTGACCCCCGGCGACAGCTCGTCACCGTCGTCGCGGGCGAACGTGCGGACCCCGATCACCGTGCCGGTCTCGCCGTGCGGCACCTTCAGCGAGGTGTCCCGGACCTCCCGGGCCTTCTCGCCGAAGATCGCGCGGAGCAGCCGCTCCTCCGGCGTCAGCTCGGTCTCACCCTTCGGGGTGACCTTGCCGACCAGGATGTCGCCCGGCACCACCTCGGCGCCGATCCGCACGATGCCCCGCTCGTCGAGGTCGGCGAGCATTTCCTCGCTGACGTTCGGGATGTCCCGGGTGATCTCCTCGGGACCGAGCTTGGTGTCACGCGCGTCGACCTCGTGCTCCTCGATGTGGATCGAGGTGAGGACGTCCTCCTGCACGAGGCGCTGCGACAGGATGATCGCGTCCTCGTAGTTGTGGCCCTCCCACGGCATGAAGGCGACCAGCAGGTTGCGGCCGAGCGCCATCTCGCCGTTTTCGGTACACGGCCCGTCGGCGATGACCTGGCCGGCCTCGACCCGGTCACCCTCGAACACCACGGGCTTCTGGTTGACGCAGGAGCCGGCGTTGGAGCGGACGAACTTGCGCATCAGGTACGTGCGCCGGTGGCCGTCGTCCTGGTGCACGGTCACGTAGTCCGCGCACAGGTCCTCGACCACACCGCCGAACTCGGCGACCACCACGTCCCCGGCGTCGACCGCGGCGCGGTACTCCATACCGGTACCCACCAGCGGCGCCTCGGCCCGCACCAGCGGAACCGCTTGGCGCTGCATGTTGGCGCCCATCAGAGCCCGGTTGGCGTCGTCGTGCTCGAGGAACGGGATCATGGCCGTGGCCACCGACACCATCTGGCGCGGCGACACGTCCATGTAGTCCACGGCGCTCGGTGCGACGTTGTCGACCTCGCCGCCCTTACGGCGGACCAGAACACGTTCCTCGGCGAACCGGCCATCCGCCATCAGCGGCGAGTTGGCCTGCGCCTTGACGTGCCGGTCCTCCTCGTCCGCGGTCAGGTAGTCGATCTGGTCGGTGACCCGACCGTCGACGACCTTCCGGTACGGCGTCTCGATGAAGCCGAACGGGTTGACCCGGGCGAAGGTGGACAGCGCGCCGATCAGACCGATGTTGGGACCTTCGGGCGTCTCGAGCGGGCACATCCGGCCGTAGTGCGACGGGTGCACGTCCCGGACCTCGAAGCCAGCCCGTTCCCGGGACAGACCACCCGGGCCGAGCGCGCTGAGGCGCCGGCGGTGGGTGAGCCCGGCGAGCGGGTTGGTCTGGTCCATGAACTGGGAGAGCTGCGACGTACCGAAGAACTCCTTGATCGCCGCCACCACTGGACGGATGTTGATCAGGGTCTGCGGCGTGATCGCCTCGACGTCCTGCGTGGTCATCCGCTCGCGGACGACCCGCTCCATCCGGGACAGGCCGACCCGAACCTGGTTCTGGATCAGCTCGCCGACGGTACGCAGGCGGCGGTTACCGAAGTGGTCGATGTCGTCGGGCTCGTAGCCCTCTTCACCGGAGTGCAGCCGGCAGAGGTACTCGACCGTGGCGACGATGTCGTCCTCGGTGAGGATGCCGGTGGTGATCGGTACGCCGACTTCGAGCTTCTTGTTGAACTTGTACCGACCGACCTTGGCGACGTCGTACCGCTTCGGGTTGAAGAAAAGGTTGTCGAGCAGGGTCTGCGCGTTCTCCCGCGTCGGCGGCTCACCCGGCCGCAGCTTGCGGTAGATGTCGAGCAGAGCTTCGTCCTGCCCGGCGATGTGCTCCTTCTCCAGCGTCGTCATCATCAGCTCGGACCAGGCGAAGCGCTCGCGGATGCGCTCGTTGGTCCAGCCGATCGCCTTCAGCAGGACGGTGACCGCCTGCCGGCGCTTGCGGTCGATACGCACGCCGACCGTGTCGCGCTTGTCGATGTCGAACTCGAGCCAAGCACCCCGACTCGGAATGACCTTCACGCTGGACAGGTCACGGTCGGAGGTCTTGTCCGGCTCCTTGGAGAAGTAGACACCGGGCGACCGGACGAGCTGGGACACGACGACCCGCTCGGTGCCATTGATGATGAACGTGCCCTTCGGGGTCATCATCGGGAAGTCACCCATGAACACCGTCTGGCTCTTGATCTCGCCAGTGGTGTTGTTGGTGAACTCCGCCGTGACGAACAGCGGGGCACAGTAGGTCAGGTCCTTCTCCTTGCACTCCTCGATCGAGGCCTTCACCTCGTCGAATCGTGGTGCGGAGAAGGACAGCGACATCGTTCCCGAGAAGTCCTCGATCGGACTGATCTCTTCGAGGATCTCCGCGAGCCCGGAGCGCGCGTGCGGATCACCGGCGGAGCGGTTCTGCCACGACTCGTTGCCCACCAGCCAGTCAAAAGACTCGGTCTGGATGGCAAGGAGATTGGGAACCTCTAGATGTTCGGTGATCCGACCGAACGAGATCCGGCGGGGAGCGAATGTGCTCGATGTATGGCTGGTCTTCGCAGGGCGGGAAGCTGCCAAGATGCGTCCTTCCGAGGACCGGTGCTGCATACGGCTGTTATGCGCGCACTCCAAAGAGCCCGACCCGGGACGTCACAAGGAGAT
>JBIOYB010000142.1:0-7246 GCA_044869915.1 Allorhizocola sp. | reverse complement strand
CCTGTTCGTCGAGACCACCCCGCACCAACCGGGGGTGTGGCATTGGTTCAGCTCGCGCCAGGTCACCTATCGCGCCGAAAACTACTGGCAGCCGGGCACGACCATCAGCGTGCGCGCCGGACTCGACGGCGCACCCTTCGGCAACGGGACCTACGGCGACAGCGACCGCCGGGCCACCGTCCACATCGCACAGTCGCGAGTGGAGCTGTTCATCGACAACACGACCAAACACCTGACGGTGCAGGAAAACGGCGCGGCCATCCGCTCGATGCCGGTGAGCCTGGGCAAACCCAGCACGCCGTCCTCGTCCGGGACGATGGTCATCATGGACAAGAAGGTGCAGACCGTCTTCGACACCACGGGGGAGCCAGGTGACCAATATCGGGCAGACATCTCCTACGCGCAGCGCTTGACCTGGGGCGGCGAATTCATCCACGCCGCCCCGTGGTCAGTCGGCGACCAGGGCTTCAACAACGTTTCGCATGGCTGCATCAACATGTCGTGGGGCGACGCCGAGTGGCTGTTCGGCATGACGCACGTGGGTGATCCGGTCACCGTGAGTGGCACAGAGGTGCAACTGGAGCCCGGAAACGGCTTTACCTCATGGGATCTTCCCTGGTCAGAGTATGTGAAGGGAAGCGCGTTGCCGGTGCGCTGAACGCCAGGCAGTATGGAAAGCCACCATCACACCCCTCGACTGAAATGGTGGGCAGACATGCCAACACGGCGGCACACCCTGACCGCCCTCGGACTGGCGGGGGCCACCGTTGCCGGTTTGAGCGCGTGCTCGAAGAAGGCCAACCCCTCGTTCAACGAGGGCGAAAAGAAGGAGCCTGACCCCAAGGCCAAGGCGTCGGTCACCACCCCGGCCGACGGCGCCACCGACGTGATCGCGGCCGCGGAGATCGTCTACACGTCGACCGACGCGACCAAGACCACGTTGGAGCTCACAGACGCGGAGGGCAAGCCCGTCACGGGCAAGATGCACCCCGACGGCAAGGGCTGGATGCCCGACAAGATGCTGGCCTACGGCGCGACCTACACCGCGACGGTCAGCGCCACTGGCGACGACGGCAAGACCGTGACCGCCAAGAGCAAGTTCACCACGATGGCCCAGCCCAGCAACGAGGTGCGGGTCACGAGCTTCGTGTCGGACAACATGGACATCGGCACGGCCATGCCGCTGATCTTCCAGTTGACCCGCGACATCCCCCAGGGCGCGCGAGCCGCGCTGCAGCGCCGCATGATCGTGACCACCACTCCGGCGGTCGAGGGCGTGTGGAATTGGTACAGCCCCAAAGAGCTGCACTGGCGGCCCAAGGACTTCTGGCAGGCGGGCACAAAAATCTTTGTGGACGCCCGGGTGGGCGGGGTCCCGTGCGGCGACGGACACTTCGGCAAGCGCAACCTGACCCTGAGCCTGACCACGGGCCGACAACTGATCATGACGGTGGACGATCGCTCGTCCCCCAAGGTGATGGTTGTCACAGTCAACGGGCAGGAAGTCAAGCGCATCCCGGTCAGCCTCGGCAAGCCCGAGTGGCAGTCGTCCAGCGGCGTGATGGTAATCATCGAAAAGAAGGCCAAGGACACCTTCGACACCCGCAACGACCCCAACGCGAGAGAAAAATACGTCGCCGACGTCGAATACGCCCAGCGCATCACGTGGAGCGGCGAGCACATCCACGCCGCGCCCTGGTCCGTGCAGCACCAGGGCGTGCGCAACGTCTCGCACGGCTGCATCAACATGTCCACCGCCAACGCCAAATGGCTGTTCGAGCAGACCCGCGTCGGCGACCCCGTGATCACCAGCAACACCGGCGCCACGCTCAAATACGGCGACGGCTGGACCGACTGGAGCAAGTCCTTCGAGGAATACGCCAAGGGCTCGGCCATCCCCTACGAGCCGCCCGCAGCCCAACCCTCGGCCCAACCCTCGGCCACCGCTTCCCCGACCGCCTAGGCGCCCGCCAGCTTGAGGCCCTGGGCCACATAGTCCGCGATCGCGGGCCGGTCCAGGGCACCCAAATTCTTCACCTTCACGTGCCGGGTGGTCTTGCCCTCGCCCTGCAGCAGCCCATGCGCGTCGGTAAACTCCGCCCCGCGCGAAAAAGCCAGCGTGATGTGCGTCTTACTCGGGCTGAGGATCGCCAAAATCTGGCCGCCCTGCTTCCACACCGCGCCGCCATGGCTCACCGTCTCGACCGCCGCGGGCGCCAGCTCCTTCATCAGCACCCTGAGCGCGTCCACGATGTCCCGATGCTGCGGCTGGACCTTGCCCTCCACGATCTCGTCAAACGTCGTCATGCCCTGTTGGACGGCAACCGTGCCTAAAAATCATCGATCCTGGGAACCTGAAATCATGACCACCAGCGAGGAGCAGGAAGAATTCGCCTCGACGCGCTTCTGGAAATCTCCCAACACCCTCGACGCGGAGGTGCCACCCGCGCAAGGCACCGACGCCGAGGAAAACATCCGGCGCATCCACGAAATCGCCGAGGCCGAACCCCAACCCCAGCCACCGGCGACCTAGACCCGGATGCTTGAGCGAACGCGGCAGCGGCCAGGTCGCCCGAGGCTCAACGCCCCCCGCGCCCCGAGACCACGGCCAGGGAGCCCGCACCGACCAACCGCAGAAGCGGGCCCCGGCGAGGTTGGCCCAAGGTCGGCAAGCAGCGTAGACCGCGAAGCCAACCGCGGCGAACACCCACAGATCGTGGGGAACCCGGGGCTCGGCCCCGGGACAAAATTGCGGACCACGCCGAAGCCGACCAAGGTCGGCAAGCAGCGTGGTCCGTCGCGGGTGATCGACGGGACTCGAACCCGCGACCCTCGGGACCACAACCCGATGCTCTACCAGCTGAGCTACGACCACCATGCGGAAAACCGCCCGCCTATGATAGCCACACCCGGGCACCGTCTGTCGACGGGGTTAGTCCAATGTCATTTGCGCCGCGATGCGCTTGGCTTCTTCCACGTCGGGGCCGGGCTGGCCCACGAAGATTGCCTCACGGTAGTAACGGAGCTCACGGATGCTCTCGCGGATGTCGGCCAGGGCTCGGTGGGCCAGGCCCTTCTCGGGTTGCCCGAAGTACACCCGCGGATACCAGCGCCGGCACAGCTCCTTGAGCGACGACACGTCGATCATCCGGTAGTGCAGGTAGGCGTCGAGTCTCGGCATGTCGCGGGCGATGAACCCGCGGTCGGTCGCGATGGAGTTGCCGCACAGCGGCGCGGTCTTGGCGTCGGGCACGTAGCGGGTGATGTATTCGAGCACGCGGTCCTCTGCCTCGGCCACGGTGACGATCGATCGGCGCACCTCCTCGGTCAGGCCCGAGCGGGCGTGCATCTGCTGCACGACGTCGACCATGCCGGCCAGTGCGGCGTCATCGGCGTGGATCACGATGTCGACGCCCTCGCCCAGGACCTGCAGGTCGGGGTCTGTCACCAGGGCGGCGACCTCGATGAGCGAGTCGCGCGCGGTGAGGCCCGTCATCTCGCAGTCGATCCATACGAGTCGATCCGCACCGTTCTGCCGAAGATCTGTCACGGGCACAGCCTACGTCGCAAAGTAGCCACACATTCATCAGTGGGTCGCCGGAATTCACTCACGCGACGGCGGCGGTGCGCACCCATCCATGGACGCCTTTCACTGCGAACGGGTGGCGAGCGTGCACTCAAGATCACGGAAGGGGCCCGGGAGCCGCCGAGCGCGGTCGAGCGTGCCCTCGCTCCCACGAACGGGGGCACGGCACACTAGGGTGTCGCCATGCGCCGGTGGGTGATCCTTGCTCTTGTGACCGCCGCGGCGACGGCTGCCTTTTTCAAGCTGGCCGGGGCCGGGCACAACTTCTTCGACCTGAAGATTTACATGTCGGCGATGCGGTGGTGGGCGGACGGCAACGATCTCTACGACTACGCGCAGCCCGACTTCCTGCAGGGCAAGCTCTACTTCACCTACCCGCCGTTCGCCGCGCTGCTGCTGTTCCCGTTCGGCTTCCTGAAGGTCGGCGCGACCGCGGCGATCTTCACGGTCGGCACGATCGTCGGCGCGGCCGCGACCACATTCTGGATCTTCCGCTCGCTGGACATCGAGCGCTGGTGGCTGTTTGCCGTCCCGCTCGTGCTGGCTCTGGAGTCGATGCGCGAGGGCATCTCGTTCGGCCAGATCAACATGCTGCTCATCGTGCTGATCGTGTACGACTTCCTGATCCTGGGCGCGAAGGGCAGCCGCTGGGCGGGCGTCGGGGTGGGCCTGGCCACCGCGCTCAAGCTCTTCCCAGGGATTTTTATTGTGTACTTCCTGGTGACCCGCCAATGGCGGGCAGCGATCGTGTCGTCGGCGACGGCGGCCGCCGCGACCCTGCTGGCAGCGGCCATCGCGCCGCGCGCCTCGTGGGACTTCTGGACCCGCGCGCTGTGGGACACAAACCGCGTCGGGCGTACCGACTACACCGGCAACCAGTCGCTGCTCGGGATGCTGCACCGGCTGGTCGTGCCGGATCAGCCCAACCGCGTGGTGTGGATCGTGCTCGCGCTGGCGGCCGCCGCGTTTGGCCTGTGGCGGGCGGCCAAGGCGCACTCCGCGGGCGATCTCGTGGCGGCGATGGCCCTCACCGGCCTGGTCGGCGGCCTGGTCGCCCCGATCACGTGGCCGCATCACCTGTATTGGTTTGTCCCCGCGCTGGCCTGCCTGCTCGCCGCCCGTCGGTGGATTCTTCTGTTCATCGGGTACCTGATCAGCCTCGGCGGTGCGGTGTCGCTAAAGGACTGGGGCCCGCTGCCGATCCCCACGGACACGCCCGCCGAGTTCATCCTGCGCAATGTGCTGGTGCTGCTGAGTGTGGCGCTGCTGTTCCTTACCCCGATTCGCCATTATCCACCGCCAAGTGACGATTAGACAGACTTGTCCATTGTGGTGGATTTGGCATACTCTATCCGCAACGGAGACACGTCTCCTCTCGGATGTCTCCAAAGGACACCGTTCCCCCGGTGAGAGTGGCCTGTCCGCCCGCGACAGGCCACTCGCCGTCGCTTCCGCCCATCCGCCGTCGCTTCCGCCCATCCGCCGTCGCTCACGCCGACGCGACCGCCCGCCGACCGAGAAGATGTGAGGCAAGCCGGATCGCGGCCAGCCCCAAGGCAGCCGCTCCACAAGGCGCCCGGGCCGCGAAGCGCCATCAGGTGAAGACGCGAGGCCCGCAAAGGCGACCGGCCCGCAAAGACGACCGGCCCGCAAAGACGACCGGCCCGCAAAGACGTGAAAGCACTAGGCACGCAAAGCGCCAGGTTGTGAAGGCACCGGCCCGCGGAGACGGGAAGCCACGCAAGGCACCCGGCTCGCGGAGGCGTGGGCCTGCGGAGGCGTGGGCCTGCGGAGCCGACTGCGGAAAACTCAAGAATTGCGCTTGAGCCAGTCGGCGGCGAACCAGCAGCGCGGGATGATTTCGAGGTTTTCGGCGCGCGCGGCGGCCACGACCCGCTCCACGATCTGGTCACCGATGCCGCGCCCGCGCTGTGCCGGAATGACCTCGACCCGGTCGAGCGAAATGGAACCCCCTGACCTGCGGTAGTCGCAAACGCCCACCAGTTTGCCGTCCTCAAGGGCCTCGAACCGGCTGCGGTCGGGGGCGTCAACCACTTCGATCTGCCTCACGCTCATCGACACTAGCCGCGCTTGCCGTGCGCTGCGCAATGTGCAGGTGCATGCCCGCGACCGGCATGGGCCGGCCGTCGGGCACGTGCACGTCGTTGGCGGGCGGTGTCGCTTCGGCGGGCTCGGCAGGCGGCCAGGACAATTCGGACGGCAGCTCGGCCGGTGGCGGGTTTGACTGCACCGGCGCAGTGTACGGACGGATCGACTGATACGCGACATTCACCGGCGGGAGCTGCGCCGGGATGGGCAGTCCGGCTTGGACGGCCGCGGCCGAGTCCATGACGTAGACGATTTCGCGCGGCCGTTGCGGCCACGCCAACGCGGCCAGGCCGAGCAGCAGGAGCACCGGCCCCAGGATGAGCAGGCCCCAAGCGGTGGTGTTGAGCCAGCCCGCGGTCACGGCGGCGGTGAGGTGCACCGGCTCGGGTGAGAACCCGGACGGCGCCGCTGAGGGCCCGGGCGGCGCGACGATCACGAGGGTGAGCTGCCGGTCGCGGTCGAGGGCCGGCTGCCAGCTCAACTCGCCGAACCCGCGCCGCAGCCAGAAATCGCGCTCGACCGGATCCGGCGTGGCTGTCCCCGTACCATAAAAATGCTTGGTGTTTAAAGAAAGCCACCCGCGGCCGAGGGTTACCCCGCTCAGCTCGGTGTAGGCGGATCCGGCCAGAAACGCCGCCACATCGCCCGGCTCGCCCACGCCGATGAAGCCGTCCGTGGCGATCCGGAGCGTGGTCTCGTCGGCCCGGGCGATGGGCGCGTCGCGGCGCAGCAGGGCATCGACGTCGGGCACGACCACGATGCGCGACGGCGCCTCGATCGGCGCGAGGGTGGCGTGGAAGGCGCCGTCGGGGCTGCGGTGCTGCATGGTCCACCAGGCCACGCCCCCGGCGATGAGCACCGGGACGGCCAGCAGCAGGGTCAGTATGCCGATCGAAACCCGCAGAACGCGCATGCCCAAGGTCCTTGAAGTCAGTGACGTGGTTCCACCAGGACAACGCGCTCGAACAGGTGCGGATGCGGCTAGGCGGTCGGCCGTCGGGAACGCGTCAGCGCGAACCCGGCCAGCACCAGCCCGATCACCGCGAGGCCGAGCGCCGTCCATCCCAGGATGTCGTTGTCTTTCGCTTCGGCGGCAACGGGTGTGGGCGACGCCGCCTTGGCCACGGCGAGGAAGGGCGCGGGATGCTCGAGCTCGGCGCCCTCCTTCGGCTCCTCGATCCAGCGCACGATCGTGCCGTCGGAATAGGTCTGCAATGTCTTGAACACCAAGCGATCGGCGTTGTCGGGGATGCGGCCCATGGACACCGGGAACTCCAGGAACTCGCCGGGCTTGACGCCCGCGCCCTCCGACGCCGTCCACGTGATCACCGAGACGACCTCGGTGACCTGACTGCCGCGCAGGTCGAGCGGCTGGGCGAGTTTGCGCTTGGTCACCGCGACCGTCCAACCCGGAACGGGCATGGTCGAAACCGAGGCCAGGGGCGCGTTTTCCGGCAGGTATACCTCGAGTTTGACGGTGCTGTCGGTGTCGGACTCGTTGGGCACACGGAACGCCACGCGGGCATACTCGCCGGGCGCCACCTCGCTCGG
>JBIOYB010000141.1:0-9985 GCA_044869915.1 Allorhizocola sp. | reverse complement strand
TCACCCGCTCGATCTCCTTCTCGCGGCCGATCACCGGGTCGAGCTTGCCTTCCCGGGCCGACTGCGTCAGGTTGCGGCCGAACTGGTCGAGCACCAGGCTCGTCGAGGGCGCACCCTCGCCCGTGCCGGCGGTCGCGCCCGCGGCCGCGGGCTCCTTGCCCTGGTAACCCGAGAGCAGCTGGATGACCTGCTGGCGGACCCGGTTGAGGTCGGCGCCGAGCTTGACCAGCACCTGGGCCGCGACGCCCTCGCCCTCACGGATAAGGCCGAGCAGGATGTGCTCGGTGCCGATGTAGTTGTGGCCGAGCTGCAGCGCCTCGCGCAGCGACAGCTCAAGCACCTTTTTGGCCCGCGGCGTGAACGGGATGTGCCCGCTCGGCGCCTGCTGACCCTGGCCGATGATTTCTTCTACCTGCTGGCGCACACCCTCCAGCGAAATGCCGAGACTTTCCAGCGCCTTCGCTGCGACGCCCTCACCCTCGTGGATAAGGCCGAGCAGGATGTGCTCCGTACCGATGTAGTTGTGGTTGAGCATCCGGGCCTCTTCTTGGGCCAGGACGACAACCCGACGCGCCCGGTCGGTAAACCGCTCGAACATTCCCGCTCCTCACCAGCGAAGCTGTTTCACTCACTCTAACGCCACCCACCGATAGATACCGCGCGCCGAAAACAGCTGTCCGGACACCGTTTGGTAACCGACCAGTGACGTTCCGTCGGCACAGAGGGTGATATAGCGGGACAAAATCCCCCACCCCATCCCCCTCGTTGGTGGCGTTATTGCCAACCTTGCCGCGTGCGCTCGTGTTCCGCAGTATCGGGCGTTACGCGCGGAGCGAAACCCGCGGTCATCAGGCAGCTCTCAGCTGTGGCGGCCGTCTCCCACACCCCCGGCCACACTGGCTGCCCGCGGCCGGGCTACCGGTTGCCCGCCGCGTGGTAGGCCTCGATCAGTTTGGCCGGCACCCGCCCCCGCTCGCTCACCTTCTGCTTCTGCGACTTCGCCCACTCGCGCACCCGCTGGTTGAACGCCCGCTGCTCGGCGGCCGACATGTTCTTGGTCTTGGCCGCCGGGCCGGGAGCGCGCCGCGAGCTGTCCTTGCGCGCGGCGTCCACGAATGGGGCAAGCACCTCCGCCAGCTTGTCGAAATTCTTCGGACCCAGATCAATCTCGTAATGAGCACCTTCAAAACCGAACTTGACAGTGCGCACGTCCTTCTCTGACCCGTCAAGGTCATCCTGCAGGACGACAATTTCGCGCCTGGCCATGCGATTCCCCTCTACACAATTGGTGAACCGCCATAGAATAGAACACACTATTCCGGCCGGACCAGGGGGAACAGTATTGTTTCCCGAATTCCGAGGCCGGTGAAGGCCATCAAGAGACGATCGATTCCCATTCCCACGCCGCCGCTAGGGGCAAGGCCGTACTCCAAGGCGCGGAGGTAGTCCTCGTCCAGTGGCATTGCCTCGGAATCACCGCGCTGTGCGAGCTTCGCCTGGGCCTCAAAACGCTCCCGCTGAATGACCGGATCGACCAGCTCCGAATATCCCGTGCCGAGCTCGAATCCCTGCACGTATAGATCCCACTTCTCGACCAGGCCCGGCTCGCTGCGATGCGCCCTCACGAGCGGTGACGTCTCCTCGGGATAGTCACGCACGAATGTCGGGGCCTGCAGCCCGGGCACCACCAACTCCTCAAAGAGCTCCTCGGCCAGCTTGCCCGGAAGCCATTTGGGATCGACCGCCAAATCGTGCTTCTCCGCGTAGCCGATTAACCGCTCGTAAGGTGTACGCACAGTCACCTCTTCGCCGAGCGCCTCGGAAAGCGATCCGAACATCGTTACGGAGCGCCATTCGCCGCCGAGGTCGAATTCCGCTCCGCCGGCGTGAGTGACGACGTGTGAACCGAAGACCGAAAAAGCGGCCTCCTGAATCACGTCACGGGTCAATGCCGCCATGGAGTCATAGTCACCATAGGCTTGATAGAACTCGAGCATCGCGAACTCCGGCGAGTGCGTCGAGTCGATGCCCTCATTACGGAAGTTACGGTTGATCTCAAATACCTTATCTATGCCGCCGACCACGCACCGCTTGAGATATAGCTCGGGGGCAATACGAAGGAAAAGCTCGGTGCCCAGCGCATTGGCGTGGGTCACGAACGGGCGCGCGGACGCGCCGCCGTGCAGCGTCTGCAGCATGGGCGTCTCCACCTCGGTGAAGCCGCGACGGTGAAACGAGTCACGGACGCTGCGGATCGCGGCCGCTCGCGTGCGGACCATGTCGCGCGCCATCGGGCGCATGATGAGGTCGACGTAGCGCTGGCGGACCCGGGTCTCCTCGCTCAGCGGCTTGTGCGCCACGGGCAGCGGACGCAGCGCCTTGGCGGTCATCGACCACGCGTCGGCGAGCACGCTGAGCTCGCCGCGCTTGCTGCTGATCACCTCGCCGGTGACGCCGACCTGATCGCCGAGATCGACGAGCCGCTTCCAATCCTCCAGCGCCGCCGCGCCCACCCGATCGAGCGACAGCATGACCTGAAGCTGGGTGCCGTCGCCGTCCTGCAGGGTCGCGAAGCACAGCTTGCCGGTGTTGCGCACGAACATGACCCGGCCGGTGGTCGCGACGGCGTCACCGGTCGCGTGGTCGATCGGCAGGTCCGGGTATTTGTCGCGGATCTCCTTGAGGGTCGCGGTGCGCGGATAGCCGAGCGGATAGGGCTCGGCTCCGGACTCGAGCAGGGCCTCCCGCTTTGCCCTGCGAATGCGCATCTGCTCTGGGAGATCGTCGATCGCGTCTGACACGTGACTAGCCTACCGAGCATGGATTTTGACGCGCATCGGCTTTCCTTCGGCGCAGTCGCCGACCAATACGACCGGGTCCGGCCCAACTATCCTCGGGCCGCGTTGGAGTGGGCGCTCGGCCAGGCGGGCGCAAGTGGAGGCCAAGGGAGACGCCACGGCCCACTCACAGCGGGAGGCCGAGGCGAGACGCCCGCGGCCATGGGGCAGGGCACAAAACCCGCGCGGGTCTTGGATTTGGGGGCCGGGACGGGCCTGTTGACGCGCGCGGTGCTCGCGCTCGGGCAGGAGGTGGTCGCGGTCGAGCCCGATCCGGGGATGCGAGCCCAGTTCGAAGCCGTCACGCCGGGCGTGACCGTGCTCGCCGGATCGGCCGAGGAGATCCCGCTGCCGGACGAGAGCGTCGACGCGGTTGTCGTGGGGCAGGCCTATCACTGGTTCGACCGGGAGCGGGCCCACCCGGAGATCGCGCGGGTGCTCAAGCCGGGCGGCGTGTTTGCTCCAATGTGGAACGACCGGGACACCGACAGCGAGTGGACGGCGAAGCTGGAAGAGATCCTGCGGCTCCCGTTTGCCATCGACTTCGCGACGGATTTCGGCCCGCTGTTCACTCCCATCGAGCAGGCGTTTTTCAAGCACTCCGTCCGGCAGACACGCGAAGGGCTGGGCCGGCTGATCGCGTCACGCTCCTACTTTCTCACGGCCCCACCCGAACAGCAGGCCGAGATCCTGCAACGGGTGCGTGAGCTGACCGCCGACCTCGGTGACGAATTCGAGATGCCCTACACGACCGAGGTCAAACGGGCCTTCAAGGCATGATGTTGCGCTCGTATACCAGGCGGAGGCCGATGAGTGTGATCATCGGCTCGTGGTGGGTGATGGTCCGGCACTCGTCGATGACGACGGGTGCCAGGCCGCCGGTCGCGATCACCGCCGTGACGCTGCCGCCCAGCTCCTCGACCATGCGGTCGACGATGCCGTCGACCTGGCCGGCGAAGCCGTAGACCACGCCGGATTGCAGGCACTCCACGGTGTTTTTGCCGATCACCCGAGGCGGCTTGATCAGCTCGACCTTGCGTAGCGCGGCGGCGCGGGCGGCCAGCGCGTCGACGGAGATCTCGATGCCGGGGGCGAGCACTCCGCCCA
Organism: Allorhizocola sp.; assembly: GCA_044869915.1. Taxonomy (GTDB): domain Bacteria; phylum Actinomycetota; class Actinomycetes; order Mycobacteriales; family Micromonosporaceae; genus Allorhizocola. The sequence goes on along the minus strand of JBIOYB010000141.1, from coordinate 6,041 downwards.
GGAACTCGCCACGCGAACTCACTGCATCGAAGTTGGTCGACGTACCGAAATCGACGACAATGGCTGGACCACCATAGAGCGTATAGGCGGCCAGGGTATTGACCACCCGATCAGCTCCGACCTCTTTGGGGTTGTCGATGGCCAGCTGCACCCCGGTCTTGACGCCCGGCTCCACGATCACCGTCGGCATGCTGCTGTAGTAACGCGAGAGCATCGTGCGCAGCGAGCGCAGCGCGGCCGGCACGGTCGAGCAGGCGGCCACGCCGGTCAGCTCCACGCTGTCGTTGGCCAGCAGCCCGCGAAACATCAGGCCCAGCTCATCGGCCGTGCTGCGGCTGTCGGTCTTGACCCGCCACGAATGGACGATCTTGTCGCCCTCGAACGTGGCGAGGACCGTGTTGGTGTTGCCGATGTCGATGCACAGCAGCATGTCTCAGCTCCGGAGGCGCAGGTCCAACGCGATGTCCACGATAGGCGACGAGTGGGTCAGCGCACCGACCGACAGATAGTCCACGCCCGTGGCCGCGAACTCGGCCGCCCGCTCGAGGGTCAGTCCGCCGGTCGCCTCCAGCTCGGCCCGGTCACCCACGGCGTCGACGACCTCCTTGAGCCGAGCCGGGGTCATGTTGTCGCACAGCAGGAACGTCGCGCCGGCCGCGACCGCCTCTCGCGCCTCCGCGAGGGTGGTCACCTCGACCTGGATCTCGATCGCGGGGAACGCGGAGCGGACGCGCTCGAACGCCGCGGTGATGGACCCTGCCGCCAGCTTGTGGTTGTCCTTGATCATCGCGACGTCATAAAGACCCATTCTTTTATTGGTACCGCCGCCGGCCCGCACAGCGTATTTCTGCAGTGGCCGCAACCCCGGCGTGGTCTTGCGGGTGTCGAGCACCCGCGCCTTGGTGCCCTCAAGCTCGCGCACCCACGCCGCCGTGTGCGTGGCCACGCCCGACATCCGGCTCAGCAGGTTGAGCGCCGTGCGCTCGGCGGCGAGGATCGTGCGCGTCGGCCCGGTCACCGTGGCCAGGATGTCGCCCTTTTCGACGGAGTCGCCATCGCGCGCCACGAGCTCCACCGAAGCGTCCGGCCCGGCCGACTCGAACACGGCCGCCGCCACGGCCAGCCCGGCCACGACGCCCGGCGCCCGCGCCACCACATCGGCGGTGTCGATCTGCTCGGCCGGGATGGTCGCCACGCTGGTCACGTCGACATGCGATGGGCCGAGGTCTTCGCGCAGCGCGTTTTCCACGATCCAGTTCACGTCGAGCGGGTCGAGCCCCTGCTCGCGTAGGAGCAACTCGGTGCGTTCCGTCACGACGACATCTCCTCCCACGTCTGGGTCAGCTCACCGTGCTCGTCGAGCCCGGCGAGCAGGTGGCCGCGCCACCGATTGTCGGCGTCGGGGAAATCCTCCCGCCAATGGCATCCGCGCGTCTCACGCCTCGCGGACGCGGCCGCCACGAGCGCGGCCGCCACGGTCAGCAGGTTGTCCAGCTCCCAGTCGCAATAGCGCGTGTCCCGCAGCACCGAGGCGGTCTCCTCCAGCGACGCGGCGCTGCGCAGCACGCCCGCGCCCCGGGTCATCGCCCGCTGCAACGCCTCGCGGGCCGCGGTCGTTTCGGCACCCGGCTTGATGAACCCGGGGGTGTCATGCAAGACCGGATCCGCTTGGGGTGCAAGCTCTTTGGCGATTTCGACGGCGATCCGGCGGGCGAACACGAGCCCTTCGAGCAGCGAGTTGGACGCCAGCCGGTTGGCGCCGTGCACGCCCGTGCACGCCACCTCGCCGCACGCGTAGAGCCCCGGGATGCTGGTCTGGCCCACCAGGTCGGTGCGCACGCCGCCCGAGGCGTAGTGTGCCGCGGGCGCGACCGGGATCAGGTCGGTCACCGGGTCGATCCCGGCCGCCCGGCAATAGGCCGTGATGGTCGGGAAGCGGGTCGCGACGTCCTCCACGTGCCGGGCGTCGAGGTAGACGTGGTCGGTGCCGTTGGCGAGCATCTGCCGGTGGATGCCCTTGGCCACGATGTCGCGCGGGGCGAGCTCGGCCAGCTCGTGGCGGCCCACCATGAACCGGTTGCCTTCGGCGTCGACCAGGTGCGCGCCCTCGCCTCGGAGGGCCTCGCTCACCAGTGGTTGCTGGGCCGTGCGGTTGCCGGGAAGCCACAGTGACGTCGGATGGAACTGTACGAACTCCAGGTCGGTGACTGCCGCACCGGCCCGGATCGCGAGCGCGACTCCGTCGCCGGTGGAGACCGACGGGTTGGTGGTGGCGGCGAAGATCTGGCCCATGCCGCCGGTGGCCAGCACGACCGCCCGCGCCAGCACGGCGCCGACGCCGTCCTCGGTGCCTTCGCCGAGCACGTGGAGGGTGACGCCGCACGCTTTGCCCTCAAGCGAGAACAGCAGATCCAGCACGAGCGCGTGCTCGACGAGCCGGATCCACGGGTCGCGCCGCACGGCCGCGTGCAGCGCCCGCTGCACCTCCGCGCCGGTGGCGTCGCCGCCCGCGTGCACGATGCGGTTGGCGTGGTGGCCGCCCTCGCGGGTCAGCATGAGCCGGCCGTCCGGGTGGCGGTCGAACGAGGCGCCCATCTTGATGAGCTCACGGACCCGGTCGGGCCCCTCGCGCACCAGCACGTCCACGGCCGCCGGGTCGCACAGCCCGACCCCTGCGACCGCGGTGTCGAGCGCGTGCGCCTCGGGCGTGTCGAACGGGTCGAGCACCGCTGCGATCCCGCCCTGCGCCCACCGGGTGGAACCGTCGTCGATGTTGACCTTTGTCACGACCGTCACGTGCAGCCCGGCCTCGCGCAGGTGCAGGGCGGCGGTCAGGCCGGCGATGCCGGAGCCGACGACCACGACGTCGGTCTCTTCGAACCAGCTCGGCTCGCGCGCGGGCAGCCGGAGGGGCAACTGAGGCAGGTCCACGTGAATAGTCAACCGCGCCTTCACCCGAAGTTCATATGTCGTAGGTCACGCGTAGTTGATCGGCAAGGCCTTGGTGCCGCCGCCCTTGAGCGACGACGTCACGTTTTTGTCGCCGAGCCACAGGTGGCAGCGGATGCCGCGGTCTCCTGCGTCCCAGTCCGCCTTGGACGGATAGGTGTAGGACGAGCCCGTGCGGTATTTCATGTTGCCGTCGTCGGGCACGCCGACGTATCCCGCGATGATGGACCGGCACTTGTCGTGGATGGCGCCGAGGTTGCCCTTGACCGAGTCGAACGAGTCGGTGGAGATGAAGGAGCCGACAAACTCGGTGTTGTGCGCCGCGTTGCAGGCGACCGGCACCCACGGCTGGTCTTCCTCTTTGGGGTTTTGGTAGCAGCCGCGCAGCAGCTCGGGGCCGCTGCTTAGGGCGCCTTTGAGGGTCTTGGAGATGGGCTCGAGGTCGCCCAGGCGGTAGGACGTGGGCGCGGCCTCGCAGCGGAACCAGCGGGCGCCGCCGTCCCAGGCGCCCTTGGACGGCACGGACACCGCGATCCAGATCAGGCCGTCGCGCCACTGCCCGCCGACATATTCGGAGGTCTTGGTGTCGCACTCCGCCCACGCCGTGGTCAGATAGGGGCTGCCGGCGGCGGGCGGCGCGGGCAGCGAAGCGGCCTCGCCGGCGAACTTGCCGATGTGCACGGTCTCGTAGCCGTGGGAAACGGTGCAGTCCAAAGGTTTGTAGCCGCCGCGCGGGCTGGACTCGGAGTAGGCGTCGGTGCACACCCCGGCCTTGGGCTCCCACCCGGTCGGCTCGGCCATGGAGGGCCACGCGTCGACCAGGTTGGTGCTCGCGCATCCGGAGACCGCCAGGAGCGTCACGGCCGCAAGAGCGCAGCCAAGTCTCCACCGCATTTGCCCACCCTCCCCACCGAAATCCCCGTTTGGGAACGCGAGCTTATCTCATCGCGCCTGCGCCAGGTCTCCCCGCATCACGTGGCCGACCATGCCTTCGACCGCCTCGGCCGGGTCGCTGCCCAGCGAGAGCATGCGGTTGCCGGCATCGACGTGTACCACCTTTGGCACATACGCACGCGCGGTGGCGTCGTCCATCTGGGCGTAGGAGATGATGATCACGAGGTCGCCCGGGTGGACCAGGTGCGCGGCGGCGCCGTTGATGCCGATCACGCCGGAGCCCCGCTCGCCCGCGATCACATAGGTTTCCAGGCGCGCGCCGTTGGTGATGTCCACAATGGACACCTGCTCGCCCGGCAGCAGGTCGGCGGCGTCCAGCAGGTCGGAGTCGATCGTGACCGAGCCGACGTAGTGCAGATCGGCCTGGGTAACGGTCGCCCGATGGATCTTCGATTTGAACATCGTCCGCGTGAACGTCACTGGAGCTCCACCTCGATGTTGTCGATGAGCCGCGTGGTGCCGACGCGCGCCGCGACCAGCAGCCGGGCTGCGCCTTCCCCCCAGGGCCCGAGTTGCGGATCGCGCAGCTCGAGATAGTCGACGTCCAGGCCGGAAAGCTCCGCCGCCGCCGCCGCGAGCACCGCATCGGGTGTGTGCCGGGCCGCGCCCTCCCGCAGGGCGCGCGAAAGCCCAAGCGCCAGTTGGCGTTCTCCGGGCGACAGGTAGCGGTTGCGGCTCGACATCGCGAGGCCGCCGGCCTCGCGCACGGTCGGCACGCCCGCGATCTCGACGTCGAGCGACAGGTCGCGCACCATCCGGCGGATGAGCGTGAGCTGCTGGTAGTCCTTCTCGCCGAAGAACGCGACGTCGGGGCGGGTCAGGTGCAGCAGCTTGAGCACCACCGTGAGCACGCCCGCGAAGTGCCCGGGCCGGATCGCGCCCTCGAGCTCCTCGCCGAGCGGGCCCGGGTGGACCGTGACCTGGGGCGTGCCGCCCGGATAGATCTCCTGCACGCTCGGGGCGAAGACAAGGTCCGCACCCTCGGCCGCGGACATTTCAAGATCTTTTTCAAGCGTCCGGGGGTACCGATCCAAGTCCTCGTTCGCGCCGAACTGCAGCGGGTTCACGAAGATCGTGACGATCAGCGTGTCGGCATCCTGGCGGGCCGTGCGCATCAGCCTGGCGTGACCCTCGTGCAGCGCGCCCATGGTCATCACGACCGCCGTGCGCCCCTTCTGAAAGAGCCCGTGGGCGGTCTTCACCAGATGCGTCATCGCGTGACCTCCGCCGCCAGCACGCCGAGCAGGGCCTCGGCCTCGGTCGCGCGCAGCCGCCCCGAGGCGATCGCCCGGTCGGCGGTGCGCCGCGCGAGCGCGAGATAGGCGGGCAGGGAACCGGTATGCGCCAGCACATCCACGTGGCGGGCGACCGTGCCGGCGTCGCCGCGCGACACCGGGCCGGTGAGCGCGTTGTCGCCCATCTTCAGCGCGTTTTCGAGCGCGGCGCCGAGCAGCGGCGCGAGGACCTTTTCCGGCCGGACCACGCCCGCGTCGCGCAACCGGTCGGCGGCCTCGTTGACCAGTGTCACCAGGTGGTTGGCGCCGTGGGCGAGCGCCGCGTGATAGAGGGCGCGGTGGTTGTCGGCGATCCACTCGGGCACGCCACCCAGATCGGTGACCAGCCTGGCGGCGACCGGCCGCAGGTCATCGGGCGCCGTCACGCCCCACGAGATCCCGGGCAGGCGCGCCAGATCGGCCTGGCTCCCGGTGAACGTCATCGCCGGGTGCAGCGCCAGCAGCCGCGCCCCCCGGTCGGCCGCCGGCCGCAAAACCTCGAGCCCATGCGCGCCGGAGGTGTGCGCCACGATCTGCCCCGGCCGCACGTCAAGCCCCGCCACGACCTCGGCGAGCGCATCATCGGGCACGGCGATCAGGATGAGATCCGCCGGCGCGACCCGATCCGCGCCCACAACGACATCATGGCCGGCCGCCTCGAGGGCGGCGGCCAGGACAGCGCCGACCCTGCCTGCGCCGATGACACCAATCAACATGATCCAGTCCTCTTCGGTGGGTACCGGTCGCAGCCAGTATGCGACCGGTATGCCGATCCCGCCCAGGCAACTGTGCGGAAGTTAACCTCCCCACCCCACGAACTTGACGTTGGTGGCGGGCCGCTCCTGATCCGGTAGCGCGTCGCCG
>JBIOYB010000140.1:0-2055 GCA_044869915.1 Allorhizocola sp. | reverse complement strand
GCCGCCGCTGAATCGAGGCAGAGCGCGGTTGAAGCATATGTCAACCGGGTGGCAGACGACCTGCTGCTGGAGACGAGCGACTGGGGTGCCTGGCACCAAGCGAGAGCCGAGATGACAGCGAGACTTCTCAGTCAGCACAGGGTCCCGTCAGCGACCGCATGACCCGTGTTTACGGCGCGCCTCCGACCCTTTCATAGGTGGCTTCGAAGGTCTCGGCGTTGTTGCCATAGACCTCCTCGCCATTGAGGATGAGATAACCGTCGGCTGATCGCTGCCGCTTGCCCCAGGGCGCCACGATGTCGAAGCCACCGGGCAGCCGGATGGCCAGGACTATGCCCTTGGCGCGATACACTGCCCCGTGCTCGTTTTGTGCGCCGGTGGGCTCGTACAGGTCGGGGAACCGCTCGGCCTGAATGACGTAGGTGTTCGCGTGACCCTCGCGGTCGCGCAGGGCTTGCTGCTCCGGCGAGAGATTGGTGACGATCCAATCGCCCTTGCAGGCGGTGTTGGTCGTCTCCGTGCCGTTCCACCTGGTCTCGACCGTCTCATCCGCCTGCGCCGGTCTGGCCGCGATGAAGCCTACCTTGCGGGCACACACGATCGGGCGGACGAGATCGCGGGCGATGCGCTTGAATTCCACCGGCGTGAGGCGGGCATCCGACTCGATGCGGACGGCGTCTCGGCCGGGGCCGGTGTGCACAATCGTGAACATAAGAAGCCTCTTATGGCCGCTGGCCGGCGGACGACACCTGGGAGACAGAAAGCCTGCTCCGCCACTACGTCAACCGCATAGCGGCTTATCGCAACCGCAAAAGCGCAATGCTAGCTCACAACGTCTAAACCGAAAAGCTCGTCCCGCACCCACACGACGCGGTGGCGTTCGGGTTCTTCACCTTGAACGCCGCCCCCATCAGGTCCTCCACGAAGTCGATCTCCGACCCGTTGAGGAGGCCCAGCGAGACCGGATCAACCAGCACCCGCGCGCCGGCCTTCTCGATCACCAAATCGTCGTCGGCGCGGTCGGCCACCAGGTCGAACCTGTACTGGAAGCCCGAGCAGCCGCCGCCCTCGACGCTGACGCGCAGCATCGGCGTGGCCGGGTCGCCGGCCACGATCTGGGCAATGCGCCGGGCGGCGCGGTCGGAGACGGTGATGGCGGCTTCACTCATGTGACATCCTGCTGTGGTCTTGTTATGCAGCCTTTGATTCGCAAGGCGGATTCGCGATTCGCACGGCCGCGGTCCGCACCCTTAATAGATAGGGCCATGGCCGATCCTGTCAAACAGGCGCACAGCATGACGGACCCGGGCCTTCGCGACAGCGGGCCGGCGCGCGCCGTGGCGCCCTACGCCACCCAGGCCGGCGCGAGCGCCGGACGGCTGCACCCCGAGCCCGGCTGCCCGATGCGCACGCCGTTCCAGCGCGACCGCGACCGGATCGTCCACGCCACGGCCTTCCGGCGGCTGACCTACAAGACGCAGGTGTTCCTGTTCCACGGGGGCGACCACTACCGCACCCGGCTCACCCACAGCCTGGAGGTGGCGCAGATCGCGCGCGCCATCGCCCGCATGCTGGCGCGGGACGAGGACCTGGCGGAGGCGCTGGCGCTCGCCCACGACCTGGGGCACCCGCCGTTCGGCCACGCCGGGGAGCGGGCGCTGGCCGAGGCGATGACGCCCTACGGCGGCTTCGACCACAACGCCCAGAGCCTGAAGGTGGTGACGCGGCTGGAGCGCAAATACGCGGGCTTCGACGGTCTCAATCTCACCATGGAGACGCTGGAGGGCCTCGCCAAGCACAACGGCCCGGTGCCCGACGACGGGGCAACGGACCACGAGGTGCTGCGTGAGGCCATAGCGGCGGCGGGCCTCGCCGGGCGGCTCCACCTCGACCGGTTCGGGCCCGCGGAGGCGCAGGCCGCGGCCATTGCCGACGACATTGCCTACAACAGCCACGACATCGACGACGGCCTGCGCGCCGGGTTCATCGCCATCGACGACCTGCGCGAGGTGCCCTTGGCGGGGCGGTACGTGCGCGAGGCACCGGGCCGCGGCG
>JBIOYB010000139.1:0-13229 GCA_044869915.1 Allorhizocola sp. | reverse complement strand
CCCTCTCGGCAGGTGTCCAGTATTGCTTAACACTTCTTCGCCCCGTGTGTAAAGTGACACTTATACCGCGGTGGGGACCTGGACGTTTCGAACGACATCGAAAGGATTGGCTCCCTCCGCCATCGATGCGACGGTCGTCCTCATGAGACGAATAGTTTTGGCGGCCGTCGCTGCGGCGGCGGTGCTGATCCCGCTGTCCGGCACGTCGGCCGCTGCGGCCGCGCCGAGCCAGGCCACCCTTCTGCAGCAGCGCATCGACTACCAGTTGGCGCTGCTGCCGGGCGGTCGCCAGATCGCGCCCAACCAGATCTCCTGGGACAAGCAGGGGGTCATCATGACGTTCGCGGTGCCGGGCATGAGCACGTTCGGCGCGGGCTCCTGCGCCTACTACCACGCGTGCCTCTACGGCGACGTCGACTACAACGACGGCCCGGACACCACACCGTGGCAGCTGTCGTTCTACTACTGCACGGCCCGCGACCTCGGCGACTGGGGCGTGCGCAACCAGACCTCGTCCTGGGTGAACAACCAGACGGCCAACACGTGGGCGGCCGCACACCAATACCGCGACGAGAGCCACCCCGAGTACGGCTGGGTCCAGTTGTGGGGCGCGGGGGCCTACTACGCCGATCCGTGGGTCGGCTCCGTGGCCAACGATCGGGCGGACGTCTTCGACCCGTGCTGACCTGATCTCCGGTGAGCCTGTGCGGTCGTGTGTGGTGATGCGCGCGGCCGCACGCGCGCGTCGGCATCACGGGCGGCATGAGAAGTGTGCTTCTCGTGCTCGCCATGCCGGCCGGTCGGTTGGCCGCTCTGGGCGGCAACGCGGATGAGCCGCACGGCCCGGTGATCCGCACCCCGCCGGACGCTCCGATGGCGTGCTGGTTCAGCTGGTCCGGCCTCGGGCGGCGTGTCGTTCGTAGCGTGCGCGTGCGAGTTGGTGTGCCGTGCGCAGCAGCTCACGGGTTTCGGCCTCGGTGCGCGGGCCCGGGTTCACCACGGCCAGCCAGCCAAGGGCGCCGTAGACGGGATGCGCGATCACAGCGTCGACGGTGCTGGGGTCGTTGCTGGGATCGATGCTGGGGTCGGTGCTGGGGTCGATGTCGGTGGTGGCCGGTTCGCGTGGCTCGCGTCCGGTCCACCGGATGAATGCCTCCTTCCCGGCGGCGAAGTTGACGCGGAAGGTGTCCGGCCGGTCCAAACGGGATGATTCGTCCCCGGGATAGTTTTTGGTCACGATCGTCGCGAACGGTTGGGTCGCCGCCGGGACGACGCCCTCGGGTGAGTAGTAGAAGAAGGTGTCGCCCCAGCTGATTTCCGGCGAGCCGTCACCGGGTCCCGGCCTGAGGGCCAAGACGTTGTCGAGGCTCGTGACGAAGCTGATGATCTCGTCCATGGTCATGTGTTCAAGCGTGGCATTAAAGTCCTGGTGGAGGCTTCAGCACCGAGACGGAGTGAGAAACCGAGGGATTCAGCGTGTCAAGTCTCAACTCCGATGACATGAGCCGTGATATGCGGACGGTGGACGTCGCGCGGCGATCCGGCTATTCCGTGCAGCAGGTGCGCAACCTCGAGCGCGACGGCGTGCTGCCGCCCGCGACACGCACGGCCAGTGGCTACCGCACCTACGGCGAGATCCATCTACGCTGCGCGCTGGCCTACCGTGCCCTCGCCGCAGGCACAGGCCCGATCGAGGCCAAACGGATCGTCCGGGCCATCCACCACAGTCCCAGCTCACAGGTGCTGGCCCTGCTCGACGCGGCACACGCCCGGCTCGACGCGGAGCGCGGCGAGCTGCGCCGAGCCGAACAGGCGGCCCAGGCCATCTCCAGCGAACCGATCGAAGACGTGCGCGCCGCCGACTCGATGAGCGTGTCCGAACTGGCCGCCGCCCTCGGCGTGCGCCCCTCCACCCTGCGCCACTGGGACACGGCCGCACTGGTCGTCCCCGACCGCGACCACCCACGGGGCACGCGACGCTACACACCGGCCCAGGTGCGCGATGCCCGGATCGTCCACCAACTACGCCAGGCCGGCTACCGCATCGAACCGCTCAAAGCCGTCCTGCCCCAGCTGCGCACCGCACGGCGAACCCGCGACATCGCCATCGCACTGGCCGCCCGGCACGCCAGCATCACGGCCCGCTCCAAGGCCCTGCTCGACGCCGCCGCCGCACTCAGCGCCGTGCTCGCGATCGCCGCCTCGGACGGGACCCCCGACGGCTAACAGAGCGAGCCGCACGGGCCGTAGTGATACGGCCCGTGCGGCTCGGCAACTGAACCTCAGGGACTAGAACGTGTACACGTGCGTGCCGGTGCGGTAGGTGTACCAAATGCCGTTGTGGCAGTCGAAGTACGTGACCTCGGCGTACACCTCGTCCGTGCCGCTGTCCTCGTTGAGGTTCATACTCGCGCGGGAGAACCCGGCGAACAATCCGGCAGGGTTGCTGCCGGTGTTGGGATACCCGGCGATGAGCGGGATGCTGCCGAGGTTGTCGTCCTCGGGGTGGCCGCCGTCGTCGCCCCACAGGACCGCGAAGACGCTGCCGCCGCCCGGGCACGCCAGGATCTCGTTGGCGTACGACTGGGGCATGTAACGGTCGAACCCGACGTTGACGTTCCATCGGCCGTTGCCCGCGTAGTCGATCGTGAGGCACGCGTTGAACGAGAACCCGTCGTAGTTGCACGCCATCGCGGCGGCCGAAGCGGGTGCTGCGGTTGCGGTGAGCAGGCCCACGGTCATCGCCGCCGTGGCCAGGACGCCCGTGACACGGGCACGCCATGAAGTAGTCATACCGGTTTAGGCGTTCCGCGGGTGTTCCAGCCGCTGTCACCGGCAGGCACGGATCCCCCGCCCATATGGCACGGCATCGCCCCAGAAGCAGGTGGGAAGGACAGCGCTAGTGTTCGGGGATGCTTGACGCGGTCGTCGTGGGTCTGGGCGCCATGGGCGCCAACGCCCTGCTGCATCTGGCGCGGTCCGGTGCGCGGGTCTCCGGCTTCGAGCAGTTCGCGCCCGGGCACGCGCGTGGCGCGAGCCACGGCGAGACCCGCATCATCCGCACCGCCTATGCCGAGGGCGCTAACTATGTGCCCCTGCTCAAGCGGGCCTGGGAGCTTTGGGCGCAGCTCGAGGCGCTCACCGGGCAGCGGCTGCTCCTGCGCACGGGCGGACTGTTCATCAGCCCCAAGGGTTCCGGGCGAATCGAGGCGCCGATCGCCTCTGCCCGCGCGCACGGCCTGGCCTACGAGGTCTACGACGCGGCCGACCTGCGCAGGTTTTATCCGCAGCACCGGGTGGATCCCGACACGGTCGCCTTCCATGAGGCCGACGCGGGCATCCTGCGGCCCGAGGCGAGCATTGTCGCGGCCGTGCAGGCGGCGCACGAAGCGGGCGCGACCGTCCACAGTGGCACGCGCGTGACCCGGATCGTCCCCGACCCGGCGCGCCCGGCGGTCTGGGTCGGCGACGAAGAGTTCCCGGCCAGGCACGTCATCGTGGCCGCGGGCGGCTGGACCGGGCGGCTGCTGCCCGCGATGGCCCCGCATGTCGACGTCGTGCGCCGGGTGGTGGCCTGGTTTGAGCCCGGAGACGCCGCGGAGTTTGCCCCGGACCGGTTCCCCATCTTCATCCGCACGGCCAAACCTCTTGGCGAATCAGGCTCCTTCGAGTGGTATGGCATGCCCGGATTCGGCTCACCGCCGGTGAAGGTGGCCCTGCACACGCTGCTACACGCCGAGGAGCGGGTGGACCCCGACGCCGGTGTCCGCCCGCCCGACGAGCACGACGCACGCCTGATCGAAGGCCTTGTGCACGAGGCGCTTCCGGGCCTGCGGCCCGAGCCCGTGCGGCTGCAGGCGTGCATGTATTCGAACACGCCCGACCGCGACTTCGCGGTCGGGCGCCATCCGGACCTGCCCGGCCTGATCCTGCTCGCCGGCTTCTCCGGTCACGGCTTCAAGTTCGCACCCGTGATCGGGGAGATCGCGAGTCAGCTCGCGCTGGTCGGACAGTCGTCATTGGACATGGCATTCCTCGCGCCCGACCGGTTCTCCCATTGAGAAAAGGCTGAGAAAACGAGGCGCGCGTTGTCGGGATCGTCCGGGTCGCCCTCGCAGTCCAGCGAGGCGACCTGGCCCGGCCGCAGCTCGTTGAGCAGGATGAGCTCGGAGAGCCGGTCCTCGACCTCACGCTGGATGGTGCGGCGCAGCGGCCGGGCGCCCATGACCGGGTCGCGGTCCTTGCGGACGAGCCACCGCTTGGCCGCGTCGGTCAGCGTGAGCTCCATATCCCTGTGGCGCAACTGATCCGAGATGCGCGCGGTGATGATTTCGCCGATCCCCAGCAGGTCCTGCTCTTGCAGCCGATGGAACACGATCGTGCCGTCGATGCGGTTGAGGAACTCCGGCCGGAACTGCTGTTTGAGCTCGTCGCCGACCCGCTGGCGCATCCGCTCGTAGTCTGCCCCGGGCGTGCCGGCCGCGGGGAAGCCCAGCGACACCGCCTTGCCCGCGTCGCGTGTGCCGAGGTTGGTGGTCAGGATGATCACCGTGTTTTTGAAGTCGACCGTGCGGCCCTGCCCGTCGGTGAGCCGGCCGTCCTCGAGGATCTGCAGCAGCGTGTGGAACACGTCCGGGTGCGCCTTCTCGACTTCGTCGAACAGCACGACCGAGAACGGGCGCCGGCGCACCTTCTCCGACAACTGGCCGCCTTCGCCGTACCCAACATAGCCAGGAGGAGCACCCACGAGCCGGGAGACGGTCGAGTGGTCATGGAACTCGCTCATATCCAATTGGATCAGCGCGTCCTCCGAACCGAACAGGAACTCGGCCAGGGCCTTGGACAGCTCGCTCTTGCCGATGCCCGACGGGCCGGCGAAGATGAACGATCCCAACGGGCGCTTGGGATCCTTGAGCCCGGCCCGGGCACGGCGGATGGCCTTGGACACCGCGTGCACCGCCTCCCGCTGGCCGATGATGCGCTTGTGCAGCTCGTCCTCCATCCGCAGCAGGCGGGACGTCTCCTCCTCGGTGAGCTTGTAGACCGGGATGCCGGTCCAGTTGGCCAGCACCTCGGCGATCTGTTCGTCGCCCACCTCGACCACGACGTCGAGCTCGCCCGCCTCCCACTCCCGTTCCCGCTGCGCCCGTGCGGCAATCAGCTGCCGCTCCTGGTCGCGCAGCTGCGCCGCCCGCTCGAAGTCCTGCGCGTCGATAGCCGACTCCTTGACCCGGCGCACCTGCACCACCTTTTCGTCGAACTCCCGCAGGTCGGGCGCCGACGCCAACCGGCGGATCCCGGCGTGCGCGCCCGCCTCGTCGATCAGATCGATGGCCTTGTCCGGCAGGAACCGGTCGGACACATAGCGATCGGCCAGCGTGACCGCCGCGACCAGTGCGCCGTCGGTGAACGACACGCGATGGTACGCCTCGAACCGATCCCGCAGCCCCTTGAGGATCTCGATCGCCTCGGCCCGCGTGGGCTCGCCGATCTGGATGGGCTGGAACCGGCGCGCCAGCGCGGCGTCCCGCTCGAAATACTTGCGGTACTCGTCCTGCGTGGTCACGCCGATGGTCTGCAGCTCGCCCCGGGCCAGCAGCGGCTTGAGGATGTTGGCCGCGTCGATCGCGCCCTCGGCCGCGCCCGCGCCCACCAGCGTGTGGATTTCGTCGATGAACAGGATGACGTCGCCGCGCGTGCGGCACTCCTTGACCACCTTGCGCAGCCGCTCCTCGAAATCGCCCCGGTAGCGCGAGCCGGCGACGAGCGAGCTTATATCCAATGTGTACACTTGCTTGTTTTTCAAGGTTTTGGGTACCGCGCCGCGCGCGATCCGCTGGCATAGCCCCGCCACGAGGGCGCTCTTGCCCACACCCGGATCGCCGAGCAGCACCGGATTGTTCTTCACCCGGCACGACAGCACCACGAGCATCCGTTCGATCTCGCGATCCCGCCCGATCACCGGGTCGAGCTTGCCGTCGCGGGCCGCCCGGGTCAGGTTGTCCCCGAACTGATCGAGCAGCGCCGACACGTGCGACGCTGCCGGCGCGCTGTCGTCCGGCTCCTGCGCCCGTGGCGATGACTGGCCCGACAGCAGCTGGATGACCTGATGGCGCACCCGGTTGGGGTCGGCGCCGAGCTTGACGAGCACCTGGGCCGCCACGCCCTCGCCCTCGCGGACCAGGCCGAGCAGGATATGCTCGGTGCCGATGTAGTTGTGGCCCAGCTGCAGCGCCTCGCGCAGCGACAGCTCGAGCACCTTCTTCGCCCGTGGCGTAAACGGGATGGTCCCGCCGGCCGCGATGTGGCCCTGGCCGATGACTTCTTCTACCTGATGGCGCACGCCCTCCAGCGAGAGCCCCAAGCTCTCCAGCGCCTTCGCCGCCACGCCCTCATTTTCGTGGATCAGCCCGAGCAGGAGGTGCTCGGTGCCGATCGTGCTGTGGTTGAGCATCCGGGCCTCCTCCTGGGCCAGGACCACGACTCGGCGGGCACGATCGGTGAACCGTTCAAACACGACACTCACGTCCTTTCGCGGCGAGGCCCACGCACCCACCCTTCTTCGAAAGGCACGCGAACGCGTGCACGGCAAAGGGAACAGCTCGCGGCCACTCGTGCCCACTGAACGCGACCACAACGATGTGGTGGTGCGCGGGGGCTCGGCCCCCGCGGCAGAATCACGGCCACAGGCGAAGTCGGTCGAAGATCGACGAGCAGCATGAACGAGCTCGCGCTGAGTCTGAGCCTCTTGGCGTCATCGCGCGGCCCGCGTGGGGGGCCTCGCTACGCTCGTGCCGGCGCTCGGCGATTTCAGGGTACAACGGTTGTGGGAGCCCGACCTACCATGGCCGAGACGGGAGGAGCACGATGACCGGCACACAGCAGCGACGCCCCGTGTCAGACCGGGCCCGCAAACGCGCGATCCGGACCCTGGCCGCCCAGCTCGGCGTGGCCTATTCGGTGGCCGCGCGCCTGCTCACGGCGCATATGACGCAGCCGGCGGGTGGTGCCGCGCGCCGGTTCCCGACCGGCGCCGACCAACACCGTGCGTGGCTGTTCGCCATGCGCGAACGCCGCCCGCTCGACCTCCGGCTGCGCGACACGAGGCTCGCCGCCGACCTTCCGCTGGGCCGCGCGGCACACCTGGCCGAGCGGTTCCCGCGGCTGCGCCTGACCCCAAGTGCCCTTTACGGAGCCACGCTTTATGACGGGGAGGGCCGCGAGGCGATGCTGGCCATGCTCTACGCCGTGCTGGCCCCCTCGCTCGCGCCGGGCGCCGACACGCTTGCCTGGGTCGGCGAGCTCGGTGAGGAGACGGCCGTCGACCTCGTGTGCGCCGAGCTTGACCGGGCCGCGCGGCTGCTGCTCGACGAGGACCCGTGGCGGCTGTTCACGCGGATCGAGGCCGCGCTCGACTCCGGCGGCGACCAGCCGCGCACGCTGCGGCAGGAGTTGTGCACGCTGGTGCCGCGCAAGGCGATGCAGGGCGCGCGCCAAACCCTCGACGCGCTGCTCGTGGCGGCCCACGACGGCCACCCGCCGGGCACACCGGTCCGGATCCTCGCCGGGCCGCGCCGGGGCGCGCTGGGCGTCGTCGTGGGCGCGCACTGGCAGCGGCAGGGCCCGCCCACCCACTACGACGTGCGCACCGCCGACAACGTCTCCACGCTGAGCCGCCCCGCCGACACCATCGACGTGTTGCTATAGCCTGCCGAAAAGATCCCGGCGACGGGTCCGAGCCTGCCGCCCGTCGCCGCCGTGATCGTCATGACCCCGTGCTACCTCACGTCACCAGGAGCCCGGATATTCGGCCGAGTTGAGTAGCGGTGCCGAGATCGTCAGGACGGCCACCGCGCTGTGAGTGAGGCCGCCGCTGGTGCCGGTGATGGTCAGCACGTAGTCACCCGGGGCCGTGCTCGTGGTGGTCGCGATGCGCAGCGTCGAGGATCCGGCGCCGGCGATCGGGTTGACGCTGAACGACGGCGTCGCGCCCGCGGGCTGGCCGCTGACCGTGAGGCTGACGTTGCCGGTGAACCCGTTGATCGCCGAGGTCGTGACCGTGTAGACGGCGGTGCCGCCGGCGGTGATGCCCGAGGCCTGGGGCGTGACCGTCAGGCCGAAGTCCCCGGTGTTGTCCACCACGAGCGTGACCGGTGCCGTCTGGGTGATGCCGCCACCGCTGCCGATGATGTTCAGCGTCCTGGTGCCTGACGGTGTGCTCGCCGAGGTGGTGACCGTCAGCGTCGACGTGCCGGAGCCGCCGGTGATGGTGGCCGGGCTGAACGTCGCGGTCGCACCGGGCGGCAAACCGCCGGGCCCCAGCAACTGGACCGTCCCGGTGAACCCGGCGGCGGGCGTGACGGTGACCGTGTAGGTCGTGCTCTGGCCCGATGACACCGTGCGCGTGGAAGGCGACAGGCTCAGGCTGAACGGCCGCGGGTTGACCACCAGATTCACGGTGAGGAACCGGTTGATCAGCCCGCTCGTGGCGGTGACCGTCAACGGGTATGTCCCCGGCGGCGTCTGCGGCGTCGTGGTCACGGTCAGCGTGGATCCGCCGCCGACGGCCACGGACGCTGGCGAGAAGCTCGCCTGCGCACCGGATGGCAGACCCGCCACGGTGCCGGAGAAGTTCACGTTGCCGGTGAAGCCGAAGTCGGACTGCGTGGTGAGCGGGAAGGTGGCGTTTGCCCCCTGGATCACCGTCTGGTTGGGGCTCGGCGCTCCAATTTGGAACGTCGCGACCGGGGCGAACGCGAACATCAGCGTGCCGAACAGGTTGTCCTGATAGACCTGGACCGCGGTGGGCCCCTGATATCCGGTGGTCGGTCCGGTCAGCGAGAGCGAGGTCGCCTGGGTGGTGGCCGTGCTTTGGTCAAGGGTGACCGTGGCGGTGAACTCGGCCGTCCGCTGCTCCTTGTGCGTCGTCTTCAGCTTGTTGTCGAACTCCGCCAAGGCGGTCGTGGTCGCCGTCCGCTCGACCTTGACCGTGCTGGTGAACGATTGCGTCGTCGTCGATGCCTGCTGGAACCGCACGCTGTAGCGCTGCGTGACCGGCTGGCCGCCCGGATTGGCGGGCCGGTAGTCGAAGACCGAGCCCTGCAGGAGGTCGAAGCGCGCCGGATCGATGGTGGTGCCGCCGTTGGCGAACGGGTTGCGCGACAGGATCTCGTTGAAGTCCGCGGTGTTCAGCGCGCCCGTCGGCGACCAGCTTCGCTGCAGCCGGCTGGCCGTGCCGGGGTTGATCAGCGACGGGTTCTTCAACTCGCGCACGGACAGCGTGACGACGTCCATGTTGGGCGAGACCGGATCCCGGGGATCCACGGTGTACCCGCTGGTCACGATGGATGTCGGCGAGTCCGACCGGACGATGTGCCTGGCGTTGAGCCACACGAAGAACAGGTCCTCGTTGTGGTCGATGCCGTCCAGCGAGTTCGCCGGCCCCGGGATGATGATGTTGTTGCTGGTCGACTTTTCGATCGAGTCGGTGAAGCCGCTCGAGGCCCGCTGGGTGAAGCTGGTCGAGGTCGAGATCGAGTGCCGTTCGTCGATCGGCTCCTCGTTGCTCACGCTGTAGCCGGCCGTGACCGAAGCGCTGAACGACAGCTTGGAACCCAGCGTGGTGCTGGCGCCGTAGTCGACCGAGCTCGACCTTCCGGGTGGGGCGTAAGCCACCGACAGCACCAGATACTTGGGATCCAGGTTCACCGGCGAGGACGGGTAGGTGCGCACGGCCCCGACGTACACGTTTTCCCGCGCCACATCGTCGCCGCCGCAGCGGGTGCGGAAGCTGGCGAAGATCTGCAGTCGCTGACCGGGCTGGGCGAAGTTCCACGAGATCACGTTGGACTCCTGGCGGATGACCCAGTTGTCCCCGGAGGCCACAGTGGTCTTCGTATAGACGGTGGTGCCGTTTTCGTCGACGAACCAGAAGGTCGCCGACCGCCGCGGCCGGGTGACGCCGGCGAAGGTCATGTAGGCGGTCGACGCGTTCCTGGTGTCGATGTAGAACTCGGTCGGGTTGTAGGTGGCCGAGCCCGGGCCCGTCCACGAACCGTTGGAAGTCGTCTGGAAGGCCGTGACGTACTCCTGGCAGGGCACGCCGTCGGCCAGCGCCGTGCCGGCGGCCGCGAGCGAGCCCAGCGCCGCGGCGAGCGTTACGGTCAGCGCGCGCGCCAGACCGTACCGCCAAGAACTGCTTTTGATCGACATCTCCCGTGATCACCTCATCGATCGACTTCGCCGCACCTCGTCTGGTTACAGCGACTGGTGCTGATTTTCGGCACGTTGAGTCATTTGAATAGATGAGCGGGACTGCCCTAGTCGACTGTGCTAAGTGGACGGACGTCGGCCGGCCCTGGTAATAGGATCGGCCGGTGACAGCGCGCACCCTGTTCCGACCGGCCGGTTTCGTCATCGCGGGGCTGATGTTCCTGTTGCCGTTTATCACCGTTTCGTGCGACGTGCCGGGCGGGTTCGGCCGGGCCGCGCCGGGCGGCACGACCGTGTACACCGGGGCCGACCTGGTCGTGGGCGGCGAGCCCGACGTGAAACCGGCCGACAAGAGCCGGGCGGGGCCACCGCAGGCGCTCGGGCCGCAGCCGCTCGCGATCCTCGCACTGCTGGCGATCGCCGCCGGCATCGCCGCCGGGGTGAAGATCAAGGACGCGCTGCGCCGGAGGGCCACCGCCGCGCTCGCGGCCGGCGCGGCAGCGCTGCTCGTCGTGACCAACCAGCTGACCGTCCAAACGCTACTGCAGCAGCGGGTACCGAGCGGAAAGGACTACGTAAACAGCGCCGAGGGGTTCGGCTTCTGCCTGTTTGCGCTGCTCGTCACGATGGGACTGAACTCGATCGGATGGCTGCGGTCCGCCTCCCGGCGCTGATCGCGCGCGTGCCAAGCAACCCGCGAGCGGTAATCCTGGTGCGTGCGAGGCAACGCGCGGCGGGCTCGCCTTGAGGGCGACAGTTGCCTCCGATTGGCGAGGTGCTTCGCACGCACGCAAATCGGACGCGCCTGCCGCCGCGAGCCCGCAGTAGTATCCGGGTGTGGATCTCACGGAACGCATGGGCATCGTGGTCAAGGAGGCGGCGCCCGAGCGGGTCGTCGCGACGATGCCGGTCGAGGGCAACACCCAGCCGTTTGGGCTGCTGCACGGCGGCGCGTCGTGCGTGCTGGCCGAGACGGCGGGCTCGATGGGCGCGACGCTGCACGGCGTGGCGATCGGCCGCCCGATCGCGGTCGGCGTCGACATCAACGCCACCCACCACAAGGCCGTGCGCGAGGGCACGGTCGTGGCTGTGGCGACGCCGCTGCGCCTCGGCGTGAGTGTGGTCAGCTATGAGATCGTCATCACCGATGATGCCGGCGACCGGGTCTGCACGGCCCGCCTGACCTGCATGCTGTTGAAATCATGACCTACCTGGAGACGCTGCGGTGCCCGCGCTGCGCGACCACCTATGACCCGCACGTGCCGCAAAACCTGTGCACCTCGCCGGGTTGCGGCTCGCCGCTGCTGGCGCGCTACGACCTCGGGGCGGTGGGCCGGGCGGTCTCGAAGGAGGACATCGCGTCGCGCAACGCCGATCTGTGGCGCTACCGCGAGTTGTTGCCGGTCGTCGGCGACCCGGTGACGCTCGGTGAGGGCTGGACGCCGTTGCTGCCCGCCGTCCGCTACGGTGTCCAAATTGGACTTCCGCGCCTGCTGGTCAAGGACGAGGGTCTGATCCCCACCGGTTCGTTCAAGGCGCGCGGCGCGGCCGTGGGCGTTTCGCGCGCCCGTGAGCTGGGCATCAAGCACGTGGCCATGCCCACCAACGGCAACGCCGGCGCCGCATGGGCGCTTTACGCGGCACGCGCCGGCATCAAGGCGACCATCGCCATGCCCACCGGCGCGCCCGCGATCACCCGCGAGGAGTGCCTGGCCGCAGG
Source organism: Allorhizocola sp. (assembly GCA_044869915.1). Classification (GTDB taxonomy): domain Bacteria; phylum Actinomycetota; class Actinomycetes; order Mycobacteriales; family Micromonosporaceae; genus Allorhizocola. Next base: position 1,297 of record JBIOYB010000139.1, on the reverse strand, counting down.
CGCCGAGCTGCACCTGGTCGAGGGCACGATCTCCGACGCGGCCAAGGTGCTCGCGGGGATTGAAGGCTTCTTCAACGTGTCGACATTGAAGGAGCCCTATCGACTCGAGGGCAAGAAGACCATGGGTTACGAGATCGCCGAGCAGCTGGGCTGGCGCGTGCCCGACGTGATCCTCTACCCGACCGGCGGCGGCGTGGGGCTGATCGGCATCCACAAGGCGCTGCTCGAGCTTCGCCAGCTCGGCTGGATCGGGCCGCGCCTGCCGCGCCTGGTCGCCGTGCAATCGACCGGGTGCGCGCCGATCGTGCGGGCCTTCTCCCAGGGCCTGCGCAAGGCGTCGCCGTGGGTCGATGCCGCGACGGTGGCTTTCGGCATCAACGTCCCCGCGCCGCTCGGCGACGAGCTGATCCTCGACGCGCTCTACGAAACCGGCGGCACGGCTTTATCCGTACCAGATGAAGAGATTTTAAAAGATCTTAAGGATTTTGCCGGTACCGAGGGAATGCTGCTGTGTCCGGAGGGGGCCGCATGCCTCACGGCAGCACGGCAGCTGCGCGCGTCGGGCTGGCTCTCGCCACACGACGAGGTCGTCGTCCTCAACACTGGAGCCGGCATCAAATATCCTGGAATTCTTGGCTCCTAAAACAAGTCGCGGCATTGCCGCCCTTTTGGGCCGCCGCTTCCCCTTGCGATCTTGAAAGTAAAGAGCGCACTTTTCAAGATCGCGGCAGGAAACAGCGGCGGCGGCGATGCGGAATACTTTCGCTGTCGGCGGACTCCTAGCGGGCATCGACCGGCCCGCGTTGATGTTGTGGTTGGCATGACCAACCCCGAGTCAGAAGCCCTCGACGCCTACAGCAGCATAGTCACCACTGTGGCCAAGAAGGTGCTGCCCAGCGTGGCGGCCCTGGCCGTGCGCACCAAGCGCGGCGCGGGCGCCGGCTCGGCGGTGACCTTCACCGACGACGGCTTTTTGTTGACGAGTGCCCACGTCGTGGCCGGTGCCGACGCCGGCACGGCCACATTCGCCGAGGGCAGCGAGACACGCTTCGATGTCGTCGGCGCCGACGCGCTGTCCGACCTGGCCGTGCTGCGCGTGCGCTCGGCGGGCGTGGTGCCCGCGACGCTCGGCGACGCCGACCGGCTCCAGGTGGGCCAGCTGGTCGTGGCCGTCGGCAACCCCATGGGCCTGGCCGGCTCGGTGACCGCGGGCGTCATCTCGGCGCTCGGCCGGTCCCTGCCGACCCGCGACGGCAACCGGGTCCGGCTCGTCGACGACGTCATCCAGACCGACGCC
>JBIOYB010000138.1:0-11493 GCA_044869915.1 Allorhizocola sp. | reverse complement strand
GCATTGCGGAAGCGTCCTGTCGGTAACGTTCCAGTAAGAGTCCGCTCTTTTCAATATAGAATTGGAACGTCCTATGCTCTAAAGCCGGAGTGCCACTGCTGTGTCCAAACACGACCTTTCATTCGAGGAAAAGAAGCGAATCTCCGATGCGCTGCTGAAGGTCCGTGCACTCCAGGATCGGCACCTCCGAGATCTCTATTTGTCAGAGTTGGAGCGCCAGTTGGGACGCCCGCTGGCTGCTCCGCGATACGCCGACGCCGTCCATGACATGTGGTCGCTGATCAACTCGTTGCAGGAATTTCCGGAGGCGATGCGGTTCTACGTGCGCATCATTCGCAACTTCCACGGCGAGACACCAGCGATCATCGAGCTTGAACAGCTGCTCGACGAACTGTACCAACACAATCCGCTGATCGTGCTCGAGCGGCTGGTTGGTCAAATCTCGGAGACTCACGTGGTGGCGGCCCTTCGGCATGTCTTCACCGACGCCAAGGATGACACCGCTCCAAAGTGGAGCGGTTATCTTCGTTCGCTTCAGCAGCAGGACTGGCAGCGGCGGGAGGACGGTCCGCCGCAGATCCTTCTCTTCGCCGACGTGCTCGCGCACCGCACGGACGGAGCAGTGGCTCTTGACCTGCATCGATGGATAGATGCCGTGGGAGGGATGATCGGACTGAGCCAGCACGATCTTCGCGGTATCTGTCTTGATACCGAAAGTCGTGCCGTCAACGAGCATGACAACCAGGTCGAGGTAGTTGTCAGAGACGGCGTGTCGCTTGCACTGCCCGATTCGCCCGGTAGCGTTCTAACCAATTTGCCCGAGGCCTCAGGAGAGATCGTGATCCCCACGTCGGTGGTCCCCAGCGTCATTGTTGATCGTCCAGATGTCAGAATGATCTGGGGCGGCGGCGTGCCGATTCGCAACCCTGAGTTTACCGGCCGCGAAAGACTCATGAATGAATTGCGTGAAGCCCTCCTCAGACGCTCAAAGGCTTCCGTGCTTCCCGAGACTTTGCATGGTCTTGGCGGGGTCGGCAAGACCCAGTTGACAGTCGAATATGTTTATAGGTTTGCCAGTCATTACGATCTCGTGTGGTGGATCTCTGCCGAGCAGACCGCGTTGATCCGGTCGTCACTTGCCGAGCTGGGCAAGCGATTGGGATTGCCGGAAAGCGTGGATATGCAACAGACGGCGATGAGTGTGCTGGATTCGCTTGGCGCGAGTTCACTGCGTTGGCTGCTGGTGTACGACAACGCCGACAAGCCCGAGGATCTCCGGTCGCTGATCCCCTCCGCGGGCGGGCACGTGATCGTGACATCGCGCAATCGCGACTGGGCGACCACGCGCATCGGGCATGCCATCGAAGTGGATGTGCTCGAGCGGGCCGAGAGTGTCGATCTCCTCCGCAGGCGTGGCGAGGGAATCAGCGACGAGGACGCTCATGAGTTGGCCGCCAAGCTCGGCGACCTTCCGCTAGCCCTGGAGCAGGCAGCTACCTGGCAGGCCGCCACGGGCATGACCGTCAGCGAATACCTCCAGCTGTTCGACTCCAATATCCAAGAGCTGATGTCGGAGGGACAGCCGGCCAACTATCCGACGACGGTCTACGCGTTTCTCCGGGTGGCATTCGACAAACTGCGCGCCGACGCGGCGGCGGCGGCCGAGCTGTTGGAGCTTTTCGCCTTCCTCGGGGCGGAACCGCTTTCGAAGAATCTGCTGCGCGGCGGTCGGCTGTCCGACGCGGACTCGCATCTGGCAAAGGCACTACGCGACTCCATCGCGATGGGTCGGGCGATCAGAGACCTTCCCCGCTATGGTCTTGCCAAGGTCGACCCCAGTGGCCAGCGGATCCAAGTGCACCGGCTGGTGCAGCTGGTCCTGCGGGACGGGTTGCGGGCAGATCGCCGAGTTCAGGCGCTCACCAACGTCCAGGACCTGTTGGCCTCGGCCAACCCCGGTGAGCCTGACGAGGCGACCTACTGGCCGATCTATGCCGAGATCGGACCGCACATCGAGGCAGCCGATCTGATCGGGTCGCCCAATGAGCAGGCGCGCCAGGTCGTTCTGGACCATGCTAGATACCTGTTCCGGATCGGCGATTACGAGAGCAGTCAGCAACTGAGCGAGCGTGCCTACGCCACATGGAAAGAAACGGACGAGCTCGGCCCGGACCATGTGCAGACGCTGGAGGCCCACGGCCGGGTGTCCACCTCGCTGCGGTTGCTGGGTCAGTTCAAGCCCGCCCGTGAGATCGCCGAGGACGTTTTCGGTCGGATGCGCAACCACCCGCTGCTGGGCGAGGACCACGAATATACCCTGAGGTCGGCGGACCGTGTCGCAGTGAGCCTGCGGGTCGCGGGTGAGTTCGGCCAGGCACGCCAGATCGACGAGGACAACCTCGTTCGGCACCAGCGAGTTTATGGTGAGATCAATCAATACACTTTGTTCACGCGCAACAACGTCGCCGTCAATTTGCGCATGCTCGGCAACTTCGCCGGCGCGTACGATATCGACTCGGCCAACGTGGCTCAGTGGAACGAGACCATGGGCGGTAACGACTGGCGGACGCTGATCTCGCTGGCGAACGTCGCCCGCGATCTCTACGGGCTGGGACGCTATGCCGAGGCGCTGGAAACGCAGCAACGCGCACTCCCGCTGCTCATCCAGGTGCTCGGTCCTCGTAATCACGATGTGCTGCTCGCACACCGGACTCTCGCCATCGCATTGCGCAAGACCGGCCAATATCACGAGGCCCTGCGGCAGGCGCGGGAAAACTACCGCACCTATCAGACGCGGTTCGGACCAGATCACGAGCACACCCTCGCCGCGACGATGAGCTATGCCAACGCTGTGCGGGCCATGGGAGATCTGACCCAGGCGAGCTCACTGGGCACGGAGGCAGTGGAGCGCTACGGCCGCCAGTTCGGCGACAAGCACCCGTTGACGCTCGTGGCAAGGATCAACCTGGCGATCATCCTGCGGCTCGGCGGAGATTATCGGACCGGGCTCGACCTGAGCAGCCGCACCTTCGAGACGATGAACGAGGTGATGGGAGCCCGTCACCCATTTACGCTGTGCGCCGCGACGACGTTGGCCAACGATCTGGTGCTCAACCATGAGTTGCAACGGGCCAACGCTCTATCGCAAGAGACCTTTCAGGTGTCGCGGAAGGTCAGGGGCGACGAACATCCGTACACGCTGGCATGTGCGATCAACGCTGCCTTCGACGAGCAGGCCTTGAACCGAGGCGACAGCGTACAACGCCTGTTCGAGGACTCCACCGCGAAGCTGGGCGAGATCCTTGGCCTACAACATCCGGAGGTGCTCGACGCAAAGCGCGGCAGACGCGCCGAATGTGACATCGAGCCTCCGCCCACCTGATGGTCGGCGGACCCCAGCCTATCGGACAGAGGCGCGGGCGTTGGCTCGCCGCCACGTCGCGCGCTGCTTGCGTACCGAAGCCCGCGCCCGCTTGACCATGCCATCAGGAAGGTCGGTAGCCAGCAGCCGGTCCAACGCGGCGCGTATGCCTGCCACGAAAAGGCGGCCGTGGCGGGTCAGTTCCGGTGCCTCCTCGAGCGCATCGGCGGCGACGGATACCTGCTCCCTGACGAGGGCGAACTGCCGCAGTGCGATTTGCTCCAAATCAGGATCGGCCGAGAGGCGCCACCACATGTCGGCGATGCCCAGAAAGGCATAGGTGCCCTGCAGCAGCCCGCCAATGGGGCGGGCGTCCTCCCGCCATGGGGCGAAATACATGTGTGGCGACACGTGATGCAGATCCCCTAGGTCGAGCAGTGCGTTGAGCTTCGCGTGCTGCCCTTCGTGCACGATCGTGATCGCCAGATTCACGCCGTCGGACGGCTGGGTCAGGCTGAATGCGCCGAACGCGTCGCGCGATGTCGCGCTGAACCCGGCCCGCCCGGCATTTCGCGACAGCGGCACCGCGGTACTGAGGCACGCGACGAGTTCGGTGCGGCGGGCCGGCGCGTGTTCGGCGAGTAATGTCCAGGCGTCCGTCCATAAACGTTGCCAGCGGGCGAATTCCGCGGCTGTGAGCCGGCCCGTCAGCTCCAGCCGGAAGCTGTCTCGATAGGGGCTCAGATCGTCAAGCATGGTCCGGGCCGGGTGGTCGCCGGCTGTCGCCATGAGCCAGCGGTGACCGAGCCAGCCCGGGGTGTCCCTTTCGCGATCCTGCGGGATGGCGTCGGCCGTGCCCGAGCGCACGCGAAGCCGGTGCGTATCGCCGTTGCCGCCGATCCGCAAGGCGCCGAGCGTAGGCAGATAGGCCATCGCGTCGCGGACCGGCAACACAAGATCGGCGTCCAATCCGGATTCGATCGCCAGCGCCGCCGCCAGCGCGTTGAAGTGAAGGCGTTCCGGCGTGGCCAGACCGCCCGTGGAATCGAGCCAGCGCAGGCAACGCACCGCCCATGCGCCCGTCCACGCATGTGCGAGCAGCCGTGCCGCCCAAGGGGATGTGCGGGCCTGCTCGAAGACCGCCAAGGCGCTGTCGTGGAGCGGCTCGCTCGACGCGCCGATCATTCTGATGAGCAACATGTGTTTGCTGAGCTCGGCCGACCGGAGGGTTTCGAGTATCGCCGGCGGAGCCGGCCCACTCGCGAGGGCGAACAAGTCATCGTCTTGGAGTTCGTAGTGGCGTATCACGGTGCCGTCCGGCGCAGGAGTTGGATGTCGGATGACAGGCGCGCCACGATGTGTGTGATCAATTCGTAAAGGTCGAGGCAGTACACCGACCTGTTGCGAAACCCGGTGAGGGCATGGAAACGGTGCGCGTAGTGGCCACCGCCGCAAACACGGTGCACAGGACACTTCAAACAGCTCGGATTCAGGGCGGCGAGCCCTGCCTGGCGGGCGATGACGCCAGGGTGCTGAAAAACGAGATCCAGCGAATGTCTCAACACCGAAAGGCCGGTCGCGGCGGCGCCAGCATACGCAGACTTGAGACTGTCTGCCTGCTCGATGGCCCCATCAGTCTCGATCACGGCAACCGCTGCGGGGCTCAGGCCGACGTGCTCGCTGCGACCCGCTCCACCGAACGTCAGCCGGATGATGTCTTCAAAGATTCTTATCCGTGTCTCCTGGCTGGGCGCTTCGTACCACCGGTCGAAGACTTCGATGAGCCATCGCCCCAACGCTTCCTGAGGTGGGCTCATCCAATTGGCGTGGGGAAGCAGGAAATCCATGAACGGCGGGCGATATCCAAGCAGGCTTTCGTAACATGAAACCGGGTCCAGTTCGGTGTCGACGACACAGAGCAAGCCCGCGTAGATGCCGGTGTTTTCCGGCCGGGAGAGAATCCTGAGCCCGCGGTCCACCTCCGCAAAGCTGGAGCGGCCGTCCGCATGGCGGCGGTGCTGGACTCCCGCCGCACTCCCAGCGTCGATGCTCACTCCCACGGCGATACCGGCTTCCAGCAGGGTGGCGGCGGTCTGCTCGGTGAGCAGCACCGCGTTGGTCTGCAGGCTGATCTTGACCCTGCACCCGGCGGGCATTGCGGCGCGGACGGTGGACGCGATCTCGGCGAGCTTGTCCGCGCCCGCCAGCAGCGGTTCCCCGCCGTGCAGGACAACACGCACCGAAGCGAGGTGATGCCGGTCGGCATGCTCGGCGATCCGGTGCGCGGCCGCGCGCCAGATCCGTTCGCTCATCACGATGGGCCGGTCCCGCCAGGTTTGATCGGCCTTCGTGTAGATGTAGCAGTAGTCGCATGCCAGATTGCACCGTTGGGCAACTTTTAACACGAATTCCCGCAGCGGCGTTGGGTGCCACCCATAGGCCCTGAGTGAATTGGTATCTATCGCTTCCTGTGCCCACGAATGACCGATCATTCGTCCACCTGGGAAGCCCATCCGGCGACGGCGCCTGTATCATCCCCGGCCTCGGTCCTCAGCCGGCGAAGTGCGTTGCCGAGAACCGATTCGTTCAGCGTCATGACCACTGTCAAAGGCAGGTCGCTAACATCGACGAGCGGTGATCGCATGGGACTGGCTGTGCTCGGATCGCGTATCGCGTCCTCCATCGGTCGGGCCCCCTGAAGCAAACAAGTACTGGTCCAACACACCGTTACCAAGACGATACTTCGAAGTTGATGAGTTTCCTAGTGCTGGTGGCCGATCTTGATTCGGTGGGCGTGAAGGCTCGCGATGGGGAAGGATGTGCCAATGCTGATCGAACAGGCCGAGGTGCTCGTGTCCAGCCCGGGGCGCAATTTTGTGACGTTGCGGCTGCGCACCGGCGACGGGGTGGTGGGGTTGGGGGATGCCACGCTCAACGGGCGGGAGCTGTCGGTGGCGTCCTATCTGGCCGACCATGTGGTGCCGCTGCTGATCGGGCGCGACGCGCACGCGATCGAGGATACGTGGCAATACCTGTATCGCGGGGCCTACTGGAGGCGCGGGCCGGTCACGATGGCCGCGATCGCGGCCGTGGACACCGCGCTGTGGGACATCAAGGCCAAGGTGTGCGGGCTTCCGCTCTACCAGCTGCTGGGCGGGCGCTCACGCCGGTCGTGTCTGGTGTACGGGCACGCGTCGGGGCGAGACCTGCCGGAGCTGTTCGACTCGGTGCGGGGGCATCTCGAGTTGGGCTATCGGGCCATCCGGATCCAGACCGGGATCCCCGGGTTTGAGTCCGTGTATGGGGTGGCGTCGGCGGCGAAGGCCGGGCCGCGCTACGACTACGAGCCGGCACGGCGCACGGCCCTGCCGGTCGAGGAGAGCTGGGACACGCGGGCGTATCTGCGCCACGTGCCGTCCGTGTTCGAGGCCGTGCGCGGCGAGTTTGGCGCGTCTTTGCCGCTGCTGCACGACGCCCATCATCGGCTCACCCCGATCCAGGCCGCGCGGCTGGGCAAATCCCTTGAGCCGTATGACCTGTTTTGGATCGAGGATGTGACGCCCGCCGAAAATCAGGAGGCGCTGCGGCTGGTGCGCCAGCATACGACCACGCCGCTGGCGATCGGCGAGGTGTTCAATACGGTGTGGGACTATCAAACGCTCATCCGGGAGCAGCTGATAGATTATGTGCGGTCGGCGGTGACGCACACGGGCGGCATCACAGGGCTGCGCCGCATCTTCGACTACGCGTCGCTGTATCAGGTCAAGTCGGGGATCCACGGGCCGACCGACATCTCGCCCGTGGGGCTGGCCGCGGCGATTCATTTGGGCATCGCCATACATAACTTTGGCATTCAGGAATACATGCGGCACAGCGGGGAGACCGACGAGGTGTTCCGTCCGGGCTACTCGTTTGTGGACGGTGGGCTGGTCCCGTCCGAGGAGCCCGGGCTCGGCGTGGACTACGACGACGCGGCCGCCGAGCGGCATCCCTATGCCGCGGCCTACCTACCCGTCAACCGGCTCACCGACGGCACCATCCACGACTGGTAGCCACTGGTGACGCACGCGGTCAACTCCGTTGAGGCGAAACCGCTGCTGAAATAAACGCCAGCTCGTCGGCGGCGAGCTCGACCATGCGCGAGACCGCCCGCGCGCCGTGCCCGACGTGGGCCTCGGCGCGCAACAGGATCGGGCCGCCGCCCGCTGCACGGGCCACGTGCTGCAGTGCCGCGGTCATCTTGCGCGCGTGCAGCGGGTCGACCCGGCTGTCGCCGTCGAACGCCACCAGCAGCACGGGCGGATACGTGACACCGTCTCGCACATTGTGGTAGGGCGAATAGGCGTGCAGCCACGCGAAGTGCGAGGGGTCGGCCACCGTGCCGTATTCGCCGCTCCACGTCATCCCGAGCCCGAACAGTTCGTAGCGCACCATGTCCAGCAGGGGAGCCGAGCACACGACGGCCGCGTAGGCGTCCGGCCGCTGGGTCACCGCCGCGCCGACGAGCAGGCCGCCGTTGGACCCGCCTGAGATGGCCAGCAAATCCCTTGTGGTGACACCTTTTTCGACCAGCCAGTCGCCCGCGGCGTGGAAGTCGTCGAACACGTTTTGTTTGCAGCCGTGCATGCCCGCCCGGTGCCACTGCTCGCCCTCCTCGCTGCCGCCACGAAGGCTGGCGATCGCGTAGACGCCGCCCGCCTCGACCCACGCGATCAGGCGCTCCTTGTATTCGGGTGTGAGCGAGATGTTGAACCCGCCGTAGCCGTAAAGGATGGTCGGCCTTGGACCCTCCGGCGCGTCCGGTTTGGACACCACGAACATGCGGATCCGCGTGCCGTCCTTGGAGTGGTAGGCCACCTGGCGCACGTCGAGCGGGACGGCCGGCACACCGCCGGGGGGACGGTCATATTCCGACAGGGTGCGCGTCGGGCCGTCCAGGCGGAGTATGACCGGTACCGTGGAAAAATCTGTATATGACAACCAGGCGGCCGAACGGTCGGCCGGATCGGTCGTCAGCTGGCCCGTCGTCCCTAGGCCGGGAAGCGGCACGGCGGCGAGGAGCCGCCCGGTCTGATCGTCGTGAAGGGACAGTTCGCTGACCGCGTGGCGGCTGCGCGTCAGCACGAACGCGCCGTCGAGCACGGCCATGGCGGTGAGCACCGAGTCGGCGTCGGCGGCGGTGAGCTCGCGCCAGCTGCCGTAGGACAGGTCCGCAGCGGGCGCGACGCACACCCGCCCACGCGGCGCGTCGCGATCGGTGAGCAGGAAAACCTTGTCGCCCAAAGGGATCGGGGTGGTGAGCGCGTCGACGCCCACCTGCAGCGGCTTGAGTGTCGGCGCGGCCGGGTCGGACCCGGTCAGGTCGGCGAGCCAGATGTCGCGCCGCGGATCGGTGCCCTGCCGCTCAAATACGCACAGCCAGCGGCCGTCATCGGAGACGTGCGGGGCGAAGTAGCGCCCGCGCGGCGCGTCCTGGCCCATGATGAGCACGTCCCGGTTGCAGCTGTCGCCGACGGTGTGCAGGTAGACGCGGCGGTGCAGCCACGGCTGGCCGTCTTCGGTGTGCTCGAGGAAGCGCGTGTAGTAGAAGGCCCGCCCGCCCGGGAGCCACGCGACGCTCGGGTCGCGCATGCGGCCGATCGGCCCGTCGATCACCTCACCCGTGCCCACGTCGAGCACCCAGAGCGACGGTTCCTCCGAACCGTCGAGCGAGACCGCGTAGGCGAGGCGATCGCCCTCGTGTGACGGATACCAGTGGTCGAGCGTGGTCGCGCCGCCCGGGTCGAGCGCGTTGGGGTCGACCAGCACGCGGTCGTCGGCGTAGAGGACGGGGTGGTCCTGTCCCGGCTCGCGGCGCAGGAAGAAGCGCCTGCCGCCCGCCCAGTGCGGCGCCGACACCATGCCCACGGAGGTCAGCCGGCGCAGCCGCTCCTTGAACGCCTCGCGGGAGTGCCAGGTGGCCCGGTGCGCGGCGAACAGCTCGGCCTGCGCGCCCGACCACGCGACGGTTTCCGGGACGGCGGCGTCCTCGAGCCAGCGGTAGGGGTCGGGGACGGCGCGGCCGTGCAGGACTTCGACGACGTCGTCGCGGCGGGCATCGGGGTACATCGCTCGATGGTAGCGGGGTTGACGGGCCCGCCAGATCCAGCTAAATCCACATTGCGGTTGATAAACGGCCTGGTTGAATACGGAGCCGCGGACCACGTTTGCGAGCCGCAGCGTCTATCAGTCCAAAGTGGACAGTGACGGCATGGTGGAGCCGGGCATGGAGTTCGGCGCGCCCGAGTCCGCCAACCGGCCCGAGGAGCTCCTGCGCGGGCTCTCCTGAGGAGACCGCCTCGCGGGGATTGACCAGGTCAGCTGGGTGTGCCTACGTTGGGAAGGTCGATTCGGGGGTGACGAAATCATGAGCATGTTAGAGTTGAAGAGCCTGGAAAAGCCCGACGAGACCCGCAAGTTCGAGGGCAAGGGCTGGGCCGATGTCGTCCAGCTCGGTGGCAAGACCATCGTGCGGGGCCATTTCCAGCCGGGCTGGCGCTGGTCCAACAATGTCAAGCCGATCGCGCAGACCGAGCTGTGCGAGTTCTCGCACCTGGGCTATTGCCTGCAGGGCCGGATGCGCATCAGGATGAGGGACGGCTCCGAATACGAGATCACGCCGGGAGATGCCGCGGCCATCCCGCCGGGTCACGACGCCGAGGTGGTCGGGCAGGAGGAGGTCATCTTCCTGGACTTCGGCCAGATCGACGACTACGCGGTGCGCCACTGATTCCTGTGCGTTCGTGTTCGGTTCCGGTGTCACCGGCAGGCTGGTGACACCGGCTACAGCGCGGAGTTGAATCGGCTACCCTCTGCGCGCGGCGCGAGCGGATACGCCGCCCACTACGGGCAGAAGAACTACGACATGATGCTCGCCGACTGTTTGTGGCACGTGTATCTGATGATTGGCAAACTGACCCGGCGGGCAATCGTCCTGGCCAAGGATTGACCCGCCGGGCGCGGTTATTCAGCTGTAATGACGGCGGGCCTGTGTCCGCCTGTGTCCGGCGTTGTCGGGTGCGCGGCTACGGCAACGTGCGGGGGACGGCCTCGAGGGCCCGCTGCACGGCCCGGGCCACCTGGCCGAAACGCCGCGCGTCGCGGGTGGTGAGCAGCAGCACGTCCATGTCGCCGTATCGCGCCCACAGCGAGTATTCCGCCTGCCGCCGGCGTGCGGCGAGCACCACCGCCGCGCCCAAGGCGATGGCGGCCAGAGACGCCACGAACAGTGCCGACCGTGTGTCGCCACCGCCGGCCAAACCGATCGCGGCGACGACGGACAGGGCCGCGACCGCGAGCGCGGAGACGATGCCCGTGTTTGCCGGGCTCGCCGACCGGGTGACGTCGTGCAGGTCGGCGACGGAGTAGCGGACCCCGTCCGCGTAGAGCCAGCGGAACGTGACGATGGTCCCGTCGCGGGCGTACAGCACGGTCGACGGGTCGACGGCCGCGGGCGTAGATCGTCTAAGGGAATCATGACGGTGTTCGAAGGAGGGGGAGTGAGATTTCACGAGGGGCTCCTTGTTCACGTCACAGTCATACTGACCGGAAATCAAAGTCTCCGGCGGCGCGGCGTGAACTGTTAGATGCCTTCATGCCCCTTGACCGTGCCAAAGGTCCCGAACCCCGGCAAAAGCGGGCACGTCAGCGCGAGGTGAGCGCCTCGGCGATGGCGACCTGTTGGGCGTCGAGGCGGGGCTCCCCGTCCTTGATGTCCCACAGCGAGTTTTGCAGCACGCGGGCGACGCTCCACGCCGCCGCCCGCCCGCGGTCCAGCCCCAGCACCTCCACCATCAGGTCGAAGCGGGGCAGGATTTCGCTTGCGTCCCAACGATTCCAGATCGCGGGCAACAGATCGAACCCGGGATCGCCAGACAGCGGCTTGGGGTCGATCGAGAGCCACGGCTCCCTCCCGCCCGCGAGCACGTTGTCGAAATGCAGATCCCAGTGCAGCAACCGGTCACCGGGCTCGGCGGCGACGTCGCGCACGATGGCCGCCCACTCGCGCAGCAACGGGGCAGCCGAGGGCATGGCCTCGATGGCGAGCGGCACGTAGGCCAGCATGCCGTCCACCACCGCGCCGAGCTGCTGGA
>JBIOYB010000137.1:0-3562 GCA_044869915.1 Allorhizocola sp. | reverse complement strand
CCTGGGCTGGACCGTCAACCCCAACGGCACCGACACGGCGACGCTCGGGCAGTGGGAGCGCGGCGACCCGGAGGCGACGGACTCCAGCGGCGCCAAGCAGTTGGGCACGACCGTCAGCGGCGTCAACGACCTGTCGACCGGGCGGCTCGCCGGCACGGGCGCGGGCGCGTTCGACATCGACGGCGGGACGACGAGCATCCGCTCGCCCGCAGTCACGCTGCCGTCCACCGGCACGCTGAGCGTTTCGCTTTCTTGGTACCTCGCGCACGGCAGCAACGCCTCCAACGCCGACTTCTTCCGGGTCAGCGTGGTCCACAATGGAGGGACAACGGCGCTGTTCACACAGGCGGGCGCGGCGGCCAACCGCAACGGCGCATGGGCCACGGGCACGTGGAACCTTACACCATACGCGGGACAGTCAGTGCGGATCCTCATCGAGGCGGCCGACGCATCAGGCGCGAGCCTGGTCGAGGCCGGCGTGGACAATGTCACGATCACCCAGCAGCCGTAGCCGTCTGGCCTACGCCGTCATAGGTGTCGCGTTCCTCGCGACCGTGGCATATGTGCTGACCGTCCTACCCGGACGGTCAGCACCGCCTGCGGCCGTGGTGCCTTCGCCCACACCGGATTTCCACGGCGACGGACTGTCGGACAGCCACGACGGATACCTCATGCGACCGGTCCTCCTGCCCGAAAAGCGGGGCAAGGCCATGCCGCTGATGTTCCAGATCCTCGACCAGACCGGCGCTCCGCTGATCCGCTACGAGACCGTCCAGGCCAAGCAGCTTCACCTCTATTTGATCAGGGACGATATTTCTGGGTACCGGCACCTGCACCCGGTTTTGGACGGCGAGACGTGGTCGACCACATTGGACGTCGACGACGGCGGAAGCTACCGCGTCTACGCCGAATTCACGCCCAAGGGCGGGCATGTGACCACGCTCGGGCTGCCGTTCATCATCGCCGGCGACACGAAGCTCGTGCCCCTGCCCGGCCCGGCCGCGTCGGCCAGCGCCGGACCGCACACCGTGACCCGGCTCGACGGCACCACGCACCTGCGGGCGGGCCAGAGCGCGTTGCTACGGTTCAAAGTGGACGCGACCCTGGAGCCCTACCTTGGTTCGTATGCCCACATGTCGGCCTTTGAGGTGCGCACGGCGGGGCTCGTGCACCTGCACCCGGCCGCCAACGAGTTGACGTTTCACACGCTGTTCGCCAATCGCGGCGAATATCGCCTGTTCATGGAGTTCCAGACGGGCGGGCAGGTGCACCGGGCCGACTTCACCATCTTCGTGACGTGAGCGTGTTGGCCTGCGTTTTTCTGCGAGCGATGATCAACTTGTGATCAACTGGTGATGCCCACGACGAGTATGTCCGCGAAGAGCGCCCGGGTGCGGCGCGGATCGACAGGCGGAGGAAAGTCGTGGAGTCACATCCCAGCAGCAACACCCGGGGTCTGGCCCCTGAAAGGGGTCGTGACGGGCCTGGGCGGCCCGGTGGCGTCCACAAGGGACACTTCCTGGTGGAGTTGAGCGACATCAAGGAGTCCCGGGAGGAGCTCGCGCCCGCCCTGAGCCGCTGCGCGGGCGCCAAGTTCCGGTCCGCGACGACGCCGGCCTGACGGCGCGGCAGCGGGAGATGCCTTGCCAAACATGGATTTTCGGCTGCTCGGACCCGTCGAGGTGCACGGCGGGCGCGGACCGGTCGCGCTGGGCGGCCGGCGCGCCCGCAGCATCGTCGCGGCCCTGCTCCTCGACGCCAACCGGCTGGTTCCGGTGGCTGCCCTGGCCGCCGCGGCCTGGGGCGACGACCCGCCGGCGACGGCCAACGCGCAGGTGCGCAACCGTGTTTCGGCGTTGCGCAGGCTCCTGAGCTCGCATGCCGACGGGGCGACGGCACTGATCACGACCCAGGGTCCCGGGTATGTCTTCCACGTCGCCGAGGACGAACTCGACGTGGGGCGGTTCGATCGGCTGATCGCGGAGGTCGACCTCATGCTGGGCCGCGGCGAGCGCGACCGGGCGGCGGCCAACCTGCGCGAGGCGCTCGGGCTGTGGCGGGGCCCGGCATTGGAGGCGCTGCGGACGCCACCGCTGGAGGCCGCGGCCCGCAGGCTGGAGGAGGCGCGGGCGCAGGCACTGGAGCGATGGGTCGAGATCGAGCTGTCGGCGGGACGTGACCGCGAAATGCTGGTGGAGCTGACCGAGCTGGTCGCGGCCCACCCGTACCGCGAAACGCTTTGGGGATGCCTCATGCTGGCGCAATACCGCAGCGGCAGGCAGGCCGACGCGCTGCAGACCTTCCGGCGGGTGCGGGCGCGCTTCAGCGAGCAGCTCGGCATCGAGCCGGGCGTCCCGCTGCAGCGGCTGCACGAGGCCATCCTGCGCCGCGACGACCGTTCGGCCGAGGCGGCGGCGATCCGGCCGCTGGCCGCGCCCCGGGCCACCGCCACGACCGACGCCCCGTCGCGGGATCCGGCCGCCGCCGTCACACCGCAGATCCCCCGGCAGCTCCCACGCGACGCGACCGCGTTCTCCGGGCGCGGCAACGAGATACGGGCGTTGGACGCGCTGCTGGAGCCGGCGGGCGGTGTCGCGGCGATCGTCGGCACGGCAGGGGTGGGCAAGACGGCCTTGGCAGTGCACTGGGCGCACCGTGTCGCGGACCGGTTCCCCGACGGGCAGCTCTACGTGGACCTGCGTGGATACGCGCTCGGGCCACCGGCACGCATCTCGGACGCGCTGGCCCAACTCCTTCGCGCCCTGGACCCGGCCGCGGGCGCCCTGCCGCCGACCGTGGCCGAGGCGGCCGCGCAGTATCGCTCCCGGCTGGCCGGCAAGCGGGTGCTCGTGGTGCTCGACAACGCCAGGTCGGTGGAGCAGATCCGCCCGCTGCTGCCGGGCAGTCCACTTTGCATGGTCGTGGTCACGAGCCGGGAACGGCTCGGCGGGCTGGTGGCCCGGGAGGGCGCGCACCGCATCGAGCTCGATGTGCTGAGCCCGGCCGAGGCGGGCGCGCTGCTCGATCGGGTGCTCGGGCCCGAGCGGCTGGCCGCGGAGCCGGCGGAGGTCGGCGAACTGTGCAGGATGTGCGCGTACCTTCCGCTGGCGCTGCGGATCGCGGCCGCGAACGTCACCGACGGCGTGCGGCGGAGCATCACCGATTACGTCGCCGAGCTGGCGGCCGGGGCGAAGGTCGGTGTGCTGACGGTCGAGGGTGACCGGGAGGCGGCCGTGCAGACGGCCTTCGACGTGTCGTACGGCACCGTGCCACCCGCCGCCCGGCGGCTGTTCCGGTTGCTCGGTCTGGTGCCGGGCCCGGACTTCACGGCCGGCGCGGCCGCGGCCCTCGCCCAGGTCGCACCGGACGAGGCCGCGCGGCTGCTGACCCGGCTGGCCGCCGCACACCTGATACAGCAACATCTGCCCGGCCGGTTCACCTTCCATGACCTTCTCCGCCGGTACGCTCTCGAACACGCCGAGCGCACGCCGGTGGAATCGCGCGCGGCTGCCACGCGGCTGTTTCAGTGGTACCTGCACGGCACCGACCAGGCGGTGCGGTT
>JBIOYB010000136.1:0-4273 GCA_044869915.1 Allorhizocola sp. | reverse complement strand
GTACGTCAGCATCGACACCGATGACGTCTCGTTCGCGCCCGAGGTCAGCACGAAGATGTTGTCGAATATCCGGAACGCGTCGAGCGTGCGGAACAGCAGCGCCACAAGGACCGCGGGCTTCATCGCGGGCAACATGACCTTGGTGAACCGCTGCCACCAACCCGCGCCGTCCATCGACGCGGCCTTTAACAAATCATCTGGTACCAGTGCCAGCCCCGCCATCAGCAGCAGCGCCATGAAGGGCGTCGTCTTCCACACCTCCGCGAGGATGATGATGGCGATGGCACTGCCGCGCTCGGTGAGCGGCGCGCCCGTGGCGAAGGCCTCGGCAAGATAACCGGTCTTGGGAGTCCAGGCAAACCGCCAGGAGAACGCGGCGACCACGGTCACGATGCCATAGGGGATCAGCGTCGCCGTGCGCACCAAACCCTTGGCCACCAACGTCCGGTGCATCACCAGTGCCAGCGCCATGCCCAGCACGAGCTCGATGGCCACCGACACGACCGTGATGAACAGCGTCACGAAAAACGCGGTCCACCAATAGTTGTTGGTGAGGACCGTGGCGTAGTTTTCCAGCCCGATGAACTCCTGGTCCTGCGGGAATTTCAGGTCGGCCCGGTGCAGCGACAGCCACACCGAATACAGGATGGGGTATGCGGTCACGGCCACCATCACGATCGCGGCCGGCGCGCATAGCAGCCAGGCCAGCTTCCGTTCGGCCCGCTTCCCCTCCGAGATCTGTGTCATGGCAGCACGCCCTTTGACTCCAGCGCGTCCTGCAGCGACTTGCGCAACTCCCGCGCGGTCTCCTCGGGCGAGATGTCGGCCGGTGGGGACAGGGTCGCCGACAGCATCGTGGACACGTTTTGATACGCGGGCGTCAGCGGCCGCGCCGCCGCGTCCTGCAGCTCCGCGAGAATGTCCTCGCGCATCGGGTATGCCTTCTCCATCTCCGGATCGTCGTAGATCGCGGCGATGGTCGGCGGCACGCCGTCGTTGATCGCCGAGAACTTCTGGTGCTCCGGCGAGCGCAGGCACAGCGCGGTTTCGAACGCCTCTTGGGGGTGCCGTGAATACGCGCTCACCGCCAGGTGATAGCCGCCCACTGTCACGCGGCTCGGCGTACCAGAAGAAATTGAGGGATAGCGCGCCCAGGCCGTCTTCGCGGCGATATCCGGCGCACCCGACTGCATCGCGGCATAGACAAAGGGCCAGTTCAGCTGGAAGGCGCCGCCGCCGGACTGGTAGGCCAGCCGCACGTCGTCCTCGAACTGGTTGGTGAACGACGGGTTGGTCACCCCGGCCGACGCGAAGCGCTGCAGCACCCGCAGCCCTTCGACCGCGCCCGCGTCCATGACCGCCTGCGTGCCCTGATCGTTGAGGATCTTCCCGCCGGCCGACTCGACGAGGGTGTTGTAAAGCACGACCAGGCCCTCGTATTGCGCGCCCATCGTCAGCACCTGGTAGGTCTGCCCGCGCCCCTTCAGGTCCTGCGCCATGGCGATCATCTCGTCCCAGGTGGACGGCGGCTTGCTGACCAGGTCGGTGCGATACCAGAGGAGCTGGACGTTGGTGTTCTTCGGGGCGGCATAGAGTTTTGACTGGTACGTCGCCGTCTCCAGCGGACCGGTGAGCGTGCCGTCCTCGGCCTCGGCCTTTTGCGCCCCGGTCCATTCGCGGATCCATCCGGCGCTGGCAAACTCCGACGTCCACGTCACGTCGACGGCCAGCACGTCCATGTCGGGGTCGCTCGCGGCGAGGCGCCGTGCCAGCTGGACCCGCTGGTCGTCGGCGCCTCGCGGCAGCACGTTGTATTCGATCCGGTAGCGCCCGCCGGCCTGCTGGTTGCAGTCGTCGACCACCTTGGCGAAGTTGTTCTCCGGTGCGTAATAGACGCTGATCGTTATCTGGCCGTCACCGCCGCCCGTGCCGCAAGCGGCGGAAATGCCCAGGAAGACGCAAATGGCAGCGGCGAGTGCACCCCTTCGCATGGGTCTTACTTACCCCACGTGTACCGCCTCTAACGCTGTGTCGGGAATTGGTTCACGCGGGATCAAGCGGGAGGCGATAATGATCGCCGCCACCGTCCCGAAGAGGATTGATCCGAGCAGGAACGGCAGCCCGTCGACGGGGAAGGAGTAGCCGGCCGCGTTCATCAGCGCTTCGCCGAAGATGAGCGACCCATACAGCTGTGCATAGGCCGCCACCACCGCGGCGACGACGGCGCCCAGCATGATCAGCGCGTGTTTGCCGATGGGCCGGCGCGACCGCATGAGCCACACCGCGATCACGACCAGCGGCACGCCCGCGATCAGCGGAAGGAGCGGGACGCCGTTGAGGCTGAGCGCGCTGGCGAGCCCGGCCGACATGGCTATCGCCGTTGCCGTGACCCACCTGGACTCGCCGCGCACGGTGAACGCGCACACCATCGCCGCCAGCGCCAGCAGCCCGACGACCACCGCCGACGCGACGAAGAACCCGGTGGGCAGCAGGGTGCCCCAGTGGGGCCAACGCCGGACAGGGCCAGCAGCGGCTGCAGCCCGCGCCCGAACGCGGGCACGGTCTCGCGCCAGCCCATCGGCATGCCGTCCTCATTGACCGGTGGGGACATCGCAAGGCTCCACGCGAACCGTAGTCGCCCCCAGTGACCCAGGTGGTGCAGCTCGGCGGCCCACTCCCGGGCGCGCTGCTCGCGAAGCGAGGCGGGCCAGCGTTTGACGGCCAGGCGCATGCACAGGTCGACAAGGGCTCTCATGCGGTACGCGGCTTCCGCGCGCCAGAACCGTCTGCTTTGGACAGTTGTTGGTAGAGCGCCGCCAGCTCCGTGCGGGCGGCCTGCGCACCGTCTGGCGTGAGCCGGTAGTAGCGACGGGCGGGCCGCCCTTCGGCGACGGGGTCGAGGTCCTCCCACTCGGCGACCACCCATCCGGCGCGCTCCAGGCGCGTGAGGATGGGGTAGAGCGTCCCGCTGGGTAGCCCCGTGTCGCGGATCAGATCGAGCCCGTAGCGCTCCTGGGCCGGATCGTCGACGAAGGCCGCGAGCACCTTCACCACGGCCGTCGTGATTCGCACATCCTGAACCATACTCGGGACACTACATAGGGGGTCGCTCCAGGTCCAGATGTTTGCGCAAAAGATCCTCGCCGAAGTCGCCACTCGGCCGGCGCAGCACCGTGTGGGCGTGGTTGGCGTCGTTCTGCGTGTTGTCATACTCGATCAGCAGGTCGTCGCCCTGGATCCGGTAGTAGTGCCGCCCGCCCGGGACAGTGGGCCCCTCCCACGCGAAGCTCACCTCGCCCGGCTTCGGCTGAAGCTCAGCGGGCAGCCGGTCCAGATACGTGCGCACGATCCGGTCGAGCAGCTCGCGCGCCGGGCCGCCGAGGCTCGCGCCTCGCACGCCCACCGGCTCGACAGCCGAGGCCTTGGCTTTTGTCGCGCTGCGGATGTCGGCCGGCGCGACGTCCGACACGATCGCCAGCGACCTTTCGGCGGGTGTCATCGCGTCCAGCAGCGCCCGCGCCAGCTCCTCCTCGGCTGCCAGCGGCGCGAGCACGGCACGCCCGTCATAGGTGACCCGGTGCGGGTTGGCGCCCAGGAACACCGGCGCGGGCGAAGCCACGCCGTCGACGACCGTCATGGTGACCGAGATGTGGTGCCCCTCGAACCGCCACGACCACGCGTCGTCGCGGGCCGGGTCGCCGAAGACCGTGACCCAGTAGTCGTTGCTGTGTCGGCCGCGACGCCAGCCCTCCCGCCGGTCGAGCACCTCCTCCAGCGCGATGATGGCCATCGCCTGCGCGTAGGCGTGCGGGCTGAGCGCGGTGGCCAGCAACCGGTGCGCCGCCTTGCGCGCCGGAGTGTCCATATCGGACAGACAAGCGCCTGGGCGGGACTCGGGACGGTACTCGATCCACCGGCGCGCCGCGACATCGTCGAACCGGCGGGCGGCGAGGCTCAGCTGCTCGTCGTCGAGCGCCGCGAGCAGCCCGCGCGCGGCGTCACGCATTTCTTCTAGGCTCACCGCCCATGTATACCGCGATTAACCCGGATCGATCGGCAACAGGGTGCACACAAGTGGTAACGGTGCGCGCAAAGGTTGCAATTTGGCTGATGTTCGGTAGCGTCAGGCCTCGTGACCCCCTCGGTGATCCCTCACCGGCGGTTCTTGACGTCGGTGACGGCTCTGACAATGGTCCTTGCGGCAGTGCTCCTGGCAACGCCGGGAGTGGCTGGCGCCCAACCCGATGACGACCCCCATGGCGGCGATTCACCC
>JBIOYB010000135.1:0-19477 GCA_044869915.1 Allorhizocola sp. | reverse complement strand
CTTGATACCCGATTCCTCCCTAATCCGTACTGGGTGCCTGAGTTAAGGGACCACACGGGGCGGGAAGAGCAGGTCAGCAAGTATGTGTTGGGGCAGCGCGGAGCGAGTACCTTCGTCGAGACGTACGCGCGTGTGGTGACCACGACAGCGCCGGGTTTCGAACGGGAAGGAAAGCGGTACCTGACGGTCGCTATCGGCTGCACCGGAGGCAAGCACCGCAGCGTGGCCATCGCCGAGGAGCTGGCGCGAAGGCTGCGGGAGTTGAGGGTGGTGGCGCACGCGTCGCACCGGGATCTGGGACGGGAGTGATTCGGAGGGTGAACAGTTGCGGGTAGTCGCATTCGGTGGCGGACACGGGCTCGGCGCGTGCCTTCGGGCGCTTCGCACGACCGGCCTCCCGCTGGACATCACCGCGGTGGTGACGGTCGCCGACGACGGCGGCTCCAGCGGCAGGCTGCGCGCCGAACGAGGGGTCCTGCCCCCGGGCGACCTGCGGCAGGCGCTCGTGGCGCTGGCAGGCATCGACCAGCTCAGCGTCGGCAGCGCCGCACTCTTCCAATATCGCTTTCCCGGCGACGAACCAAGGGGGGTGGGCCCGCAGGGCCGGGGGGCGGGAGGGGCACTGAGCGGGCACGCCGTGGGCAACCTCGTCCTGTGTGGACTGATGGAGCTCGTCGGCGATCCCGTGATGGCTCTTGACCACGCGGCCGGCATGGTCAACGCCGTCGGCCGCGTCCTGCCCATGGCATGCGAGCCGCTGGGCATCGAGGCCGACATCAAAAACGGCGGCAAACACGGCGACACGGTCACGACGATCCGCGGGCAGCACGAGGTCGCGATCGCCGACGGCGAAGTGCTGGAGGTGCGCATCGCGCCGCCCGCACCGGCCGCGTGCGGCGAGGCGCTCAAGGCGATCGCCGAGGCCGACTGGCTGCTCTTCGGGCCGGGAAGCTGGTATACGAGCGTCATCCCGCACCTGCTCGTGCCCGACCTGGCCAAGGCGATCGTGTCGAGCCCGGCCCGGCGGCTGGTCACGCTCAACCTGGCGGCCGACAACGAGACGATCGGCCTGTCCCTGCCGGACCATGTGTCGGCTCTGCGCCGGTACCTGCCGGATTTGAAAATAGATTTTGTACTGGTCGATAGCAACGCAGTTCCCGATCCCGAACCGGTCGCTCATGCGGCAGAATCACTCGGTGCCCGGATAGCGCAAGCCGAGATAGCCGTTCAGGACGGGACCGCCCGACACGATCCGGTCCGATTAGGCCAAGCGCTGGTGCCTCTCCTTGGCACCGCTCGTTAAGCACGTACGAACAAGACGGCCCCGAGGTGACATGACATGGCGATGACCGCAGCCGTGAAAGACGAGCTAAGCAGGGTGGATGTGCCCAAACCCTGCTGCAGAAGGTCCGAGATGGCGGCGCTGCTGCGTTTCGCCGGTGGGCTGCACATCGTTTCGGGACGGGTTGTGGTCGAGGCCGAATTGGACACCGGCGCGGTGGCCAGGCGCTTGAGGACCTCAATTGCCGATTTATATGGGTACCCGTCAGAGGTGCACATTCTGGCATCCGGCGGCCTGCGCAAGGCGAGCCACTACATCGTCCGGATCGTCAAGGACGGTGAGGCTCTCGCGCGCCAGACCGGCCTGCTCGACGTCCGCGGCCGCCCCGTGCGCGGGCTGCCGCAAAACGTCGTCAACGGTCTCGTGTGCTGCGCGGTCGCGGCCTGGCGTGGCGCCTTCCTCGCGCACGGCTCGCTGACCGAGCCGGGCCGCTCGTGCGCGCTCGAAATCACCTGCCCCGGGCCGGAGTCGGCGCTCGCCCTGGTCGGCGCGGCCCGCCGGCTCGGCATCGCCGCCAAGGCGCGTGAGGTGCGCGGCGTCGACCGGGTCGTGGTCAAGGACGGCGACGCCATCGCGGCCCTGCTCACCCGGATCGGCGCACACAACAGCGTGCTGGCGTGGGAGGAGCGCAGGGTCCGGCGCGAGGTGCGCGCCACCGCCAACCGCCTGGCCAACTTCGACGATGCCAACCTGCGCCGCTCGGCCAGGGCCGCGGTGGCCGCGGCCGCCCGGGTGACACGCGCCCTGGAGATCCTCGCCGAAGACGCGCCCAACCATCTCACCAGCGCCGGGCGCCTCCGGCTCGAGCACCGCCAGGCCTCGCTCGAGGAGCTCGGCGGGCTGGCCGATCCGCCGCTGACCAAGGACGCCATCGCCGGGCGGATCCGCCGCCTGCTCGCGCTGGCCGACAAACGCGCCCGCGACCTGGGCATCCCCGACACGGAGGCTGCGGTCACCGCTGAGATGCTGTCGGTCTAACCCGCGGGTCGCCTCCACTGAGCCTCATGGGTTAGCGTATGCGCTGCGTGCGTTCAGCGGGGGAGGCGACATGGGTCGGGTGTTGATGCGGCATGGGCAGGTCCTTGCTTGATGGGCGGTCGGTCGCCGTCGTGCATGAGTGGTTCGGCGCCACCGGCGGTTCGGAAAAGGTCTTCCTCAGCATCTGTGATGTGGTGCCTCACGCCGAGCGCTTTGTGCTGTGGAAGGACGACGACGTCCCACCCGAGCTGCCGGGGATGCGGCAGTCGTGGCTCGGGCGCACGCCGCTGCGGCACGTGAAGGCGGCGGCGCTGCCGGTGATGCCGATCGCCTGGCGCACGCTGACCCGGCGGCACTTCGACGTGGTGATCTCGTCGAGCCACGCCTTCGCCCACACGGTCAAGCTCCGCTCCGCCGAGCCCACGACCTACCTGAGCTATGTGCACTCGCCGGCACGTTACCTGTGGAGCCCGGCGTTCGACGGTCGGGGCTCCAACCCGGCACTGGCCATCCCGCGGCGCATCCTGCAGTCGGCCGACGTGCGCCTGAGCGGGCACGTCCACGGCTACGCGGCCAACTCCCGCGAGGTGCAGGCCCGCATCCACCGCTACTGGAAGCGCGACGCCACCGTGATCCACCCGCCGGTCGACGTCGACTTCTTCGCCGACCCGTCGGCGGCGGCGCCGAGCCCGCGCGACTACCTGCTCGGCGTCGGGCGATGGATCGACTACAAGCGGTTCGACCTCATCATCGAGATCGCCGACGCCGCCCGGATGCCCCTGGTGATCGCCGGATCGGGGCCCAACGAGGCGATGCTGCGCCGGGCCGCGGCCAATGCGGCCGTGCCGGTCACGTTCGAGGTGCGGCCCAGCCGCGAGCGGCTGCGCGAGCTCTACACGGGCGCCCGCGCGCTGGTGTTCCCGACGCACGAGGACTTCGGGATCATTCCCGTTGAGGCGCAAGCGTGCGGCACGCCCGTGATCGGGCTGTCGCGCGGCGGTCTACTGGAGACGGTCGTCGACGGCGAGACCGGGTTCCTCATCGATTCATTGGCGCCCAAGCATTATGCCGAGCTGGTCGGCCGCCTCGACGAGCTGCAGCCGGAGAAGATCCGGCACAACGCGGCCCGATTCTCCCAGCGCCACTTCGAGTCGGAGATCGCTTCCTGGATCGAGCGGGAGACGGCGCTGTGAACGAGTACGACATGATCATCGTGCACTATCGCGACGCCGGCTCGGTCAACCGGCTGATCCGTCAGGCACAGGGGTGGACCCGGCCGCCGAGCGCGATCGTGGTCGCCGACAACAGCGGCGACTTCGCCGCAGACCCCGATCTCGCGCTCGTGCCAAAGGTGATCGCGCTGCCGGCCAACCCGGGCTACGGCGCGGCGATCAACGTGGGTCTGGCCCACCTGCGGGATTCGCCCTCGGCATTCGTGCTGTTCGCCACGCAGGACTCGACGGCCGCGCCCGACGCGCTCGAGCGGATGCTGGCCTGCCTGGGCACACACCCCGAGACGGCCGTGGCGGCGCCGCTGCTCGCGTTCCGCTCCGACCCGGCAAAGGTCTTCTCCGCCGGCGGCATCATCGACGCCAAGGGACGCACCTACCACGCCGGGTTCCGGATGCCGATCGAGCAGTGGTCGTCGCGCACCGACATGGACGTGGCGTGGGCCGACGGCGCCTTCCTGCTGGTGCGCAAGCGCGCGCTCGACTCCGTCGGCGGCGGGCTGCGCGAGGAGTTCTTCCTCTACTACGAGGAGGTCGAGTTCCAGCTCCGGCTGCGCCTCAACGGCTGGTCGGTCAGGATCGTGCCGAGCGCGGTCTGCGGCCAGGAGCCCGGCAACCTCACCGCCTACCTGCGCGTGCGCAACCGGATCCTGCTCACCGCCGCCTTCCCCTACTACTTCGACCGCCGCCTGCGGTTCAGCCTGTTCGAGGCCGTCCGCACGGGGGCGATCTCGTTGCGGGACAGGCGATTCGGCGGTGTCCTGTGGGCGTGGCGCGGGCTGTGGGACGGGCTGCACGGGCGCTGCGGCAAGCCACCGCGGTCGCTTACCGCCGGGCTGCGGCGCACGGATGCGGGGGTCCCGCGTTGAGGGTCCTGCACATCTGCGACGACCTGCCGATGCCCGCCGTCCACGGTGGACGCGTGGCCATGCGCAACGAGATCGCGGCCACGCGCGAGGCGGGGCACGAGACGTTCGCGCTGGCCTTTCACCACGGTCAGGTGACGGCCGAGGAGGACACGGCCAACCGCGCGCTGGCCGGCCGGTTCGTCTCGGTGCGGCGCACGTCTTTCCCGGCCGCTTCGTTGCGCCATCCCGTTGCGCCATACCAGGTTTCGAGCCGACTGGACGCGGGGCCGGCGCTGCGCGAGGCCATCGGCTGGCGGCCGGATCTGATCATCTGCCATCACGAGTGGACGCTGCCGGCCGCGTTACAGGTCACGCGGGCCGTGCCGGGCGTCCCGGTCGTGCTGCGGGCGCACAACGACGAGCTGCGCTACTACCGCGATCTGCGGCGCAGCGGCAGGGGCGTGCGGCTGGCCTACTACGCGGCCGAATACGCGCGGGTCCGCCGATTCCTCGGGGCCGCGGGCAGGTTCGGCATCGCCGAGGTTTGGTATATGTCGGCCGACGACGTCTCCAGCGGCTGGGCGCACATCCCGCACCGGGTCATCCCGCCGATCATGTATACGACGCCCGTGGACGCGGGTGCGAGCGCCGGGGCGCCGACTGTCCTTTTTGTAGGGTCGCTGGACATCCCGCACGCGGTCGCCGGGTTGGAATGGTTCCTCGAGCGCGCATGGCCCGGCATCGTGTCGCACGTGCCCGATGCTCGGTTCGTCGTGGCGGGCAGGCGGCCGTCGCCGCAACTCGTGCGGGCGATCGAGCAGACACCGGGCACCAAGCTCTTGCCTAACCCTGAAACACTGGACGGCGTGTTCGCAGGCGCTCGCATCTTCGTCAATCCGGTGTTCTCCGGCAGTGGCGTCAACCTGAAGCTGGGCGAGCCGATGCGCCGGGCGCTGCCGATCGTGACCACGACGGTCGGCGCGCGGGGGCTCGACGGGGTCAGCGGGAGCTTCGGCATCGCCGACGCGCCCGACGGCTTCGCCCGGGCGTGCGCGGGGCTGCTCGCCGACGACGTGGCATGGGAGGCGGCGCGGGCCGGGTTGGTGGCCACGCGCACGCGCTACAGCGCCGAAGCCGTGGGCGCCGCGGTCGGCGCGGCCATCCTCGGCCATGCGCGCGGCGCCGTCCCCAGGCAGGCCATGCCGTGATGACTGACGAGGCGCCGAGGACGCGTGCGGCGGCCCGGCTCGGTGTGATCGCCGATCGGTCCGCCGGCGCGATCAAAGTGTTGGTGTGCCTGGCGGGCTTTCTCGTCGCCTTCGACGACATCGCTCCACTCAGGACGGTCGGCGGCGGCTTCGGCGCGAGCCCGGCCTGGATCCCGCTGCTGCTGTGCGGGCTGCTGCTCGGGCGGCGCGGCATCGGCAGGTGGCGCCATGCCGTGGTCTCGCTGTGGATTATGGGTCTCGTCGTCACACTGTTGACGTTTCTCGTGCTGCCCGAGGAGATGCGCGGCGTCAACACCTACGTCAAGGCGCTCGCGGTCGGCATACCGATCGCCGTCTTCCTCACCATCATCGTGATCGCCGCGAGGCTTGCGGCTTATGACCCGAGGCTCATCGTCCTTTTTGGACTAATTAGTTTGGGTACCCTGCTGGCGTTCGGCGCGCTGGACATGCTCGGCGTCATCCCCAACGGCAAGTCCGCCTTCCTGCACGGGCTCGACAACCTCAACCAGCGCGCACGCGGAAGCCGCTTCGAGGCCTCGGCACTGGGCGCCGGTGTCCTGATCGCGCTGGCCACCGCGGCCTACCGGGTGCGCACCGCGCTTGGCGCGCTTGGCGTCCTGGCCGCCGCGATCGTGCTGTCCCTGCTCCTGCCCAGCCGCGGCACCCTGGTCGCGGGCCTCGCCTTCTGCGCCACAATCGGCGTGGTGCTGCTCGCCTGGCGCTTGCGCGGCGTGGGCGCGAGGTTCGTCCCGGGGCTGACGGCCGGCGTGCTCGCGATCATCACGCTTGTGGGCGGGTTCGCGCTGGGCTTCCTCACCCCGAGCCTGAAGGCCTTCGGCCTGTCCTACTCGACCTCCGATGCCGTGCGATCGGTGTGGAGCGATGTCGGCATGGACGTGGCGCTGCGCTATCCGGTGGGCATGGGCTATTCGGCGCCGCTGGAGTGGCTGCCCAGCTTCGTGCAGGCCTCGATGGACCAGTTCGCCGGGCGCTACCAGCCATCCGACTTCGACGAGCTGATGGCGCAGCTGCAGGCCCAGGGCGGATATGGCTTCTCGCCCAAGACGATGCCCGCTCTCATCGGTGTCTACTTTGGAGCCATCGGGGTCCTCCTCCTCGTGGCGATGTGGCTGATGATCGGCAAGCGGGCCGGCGACGCGACCCGCGACGGCTACCTGACCGCGATCCCCGCGGCCGTCGTGCTGTGCCTGATCGCCGCCACCTACTTCTCGAGCATCTACGCGTGGGAGCAGGCGTTCCTGCTCGGCGCGCTGCTGGCGCTGCGCCATCCCGCCCCACCCGAGGGGCCGGGCGATAGCGATGGTTGACGGCCCCACCAAGCGCACGGTCGCGTGGTCGACCGTGGGTCTCGCGGCCGCGCAAGGCTCCCGGATCGTGATCGCGCTGTTGCTCGCGAGGATCCTTGGGCCCGAGCAGTTCACCCCGGTCGCGGCCGGCGCGGTGTACATGACGTTCGTGGCGCTCAGCGTCGACCTCGGACTCGTCGCGGCGATCATCCAGCGGCAGACCCTCACCGACGCCCACCTGCGCGTCGCCGCGCTGGCGAGCTGGGCGGTCGGCGGCATCTTCACCGCCGGGACGCTGGCGGTGTGCCTGGCCGGGCTGGCGGGCGCGTGGGGTTCGCCGTCGATGCTCCTGTTTTCCATGCTGGCCTTCGCCCCGCTGATCCGCTCCATCGGGCTGGTGCGGCAATCCCGGCTGTACCGCGAGCAGAGACAGCATCTGATCGGCAAGGCCGAGACCGCCGTGGCGCTGTTCGCGCTCGTGTGCTGCCTGGCCTCGGTCTACTTTGGACTTGGCGTGTACTCCTACGGCGTCGCACTGCTGGCGGCGGAGGTCGCGCTGGCCGCGATCTGGCTCCTGCAGCCCGGGCCGTTTCCGCTGCCGGGGTGGGATCGGTCCGCCTTCCGCGAGCTATGGTCGTTCAGCTCCAAGAGCTTCGGCGCCGACGCCCTCTCGGTGATGACCCGCAACAGCGACTCCATCGCGGTGGGCTGGCTGGCCGGAGCGAGCCAGCTGTCGCTCTACTCGGTCGGGGTCAGGTTCCTCGTCACGCCGATCCAGTTCGTCGGCGAGGCCATCGTGCGCGTGACTCTGCCGGAGTTCTCCGAGCGCAACCGCAACGGCGTCCCGCTCGGCCCGACGCTTGTCGCGCGGACAGCCGTGTTGAGCCGGGCGGCGTGGCCCATGCTGATCGCCGCGTTCTTCATCGCGCCGTGGGCGGTCACGTTTGTCCTCGGCGAGGCGTGGCGGCCGGCCATCGTGGTGACGCAGGCGCTGTGCGTGGCCGCCGCGATCCAGATCTCGCTGGCCTTCCTCCGCCCGGCCATCGTCTCGGTCGGCGCTGTCCGGCCATACCTCGCCTTCAGCATCGGCGTATTCGTGCTCAGCGCCATAACCTATGTCGCCGGCGCCTGGGCCGGCGGCGCCTTCGGCGCTGCGGTCGGCTACCTGATCGTGTGGTGCGCCAGCGCACCCGCCCTGGTCATCCTGGCGTCGAAACTGTTGGCCGTGCAGTGGGCGCGGCTCGCGTCGGCCCTCGCCGCGGGCGTGCCCGGTGGCCTCGTCGTCGCGGCCGTCGCCTACCTCGGCGGGCTGTGGGTGGACCAACCCGCGCAACGAGTCGGCCTGCAGGCGGTCGCGGCCGGCGTCGTGCTCGCCGCCGTGCTGGGCGTCTCCCTGCGCCAGCTCATCTGGAAGCGCCTGGGCCTGGCCCGCTCGCGCTAGCCCCACGCTTGGGGTCGCGGGCTGCCCGCGCCGGGTGGTTTGCCCTGGCGCAGGCGGGGCGGCGACGACCAGCTCGACGAGGCGGGGGCAGCGGCATGTGATTGCGGCCCATTGGGCGGCATTGGCTGGGTGCCGTTTGAGCGGTGGTGCGCTTGGGGTCGCGGCCTTGCTCGCGTTCGGACAACGGCATGTGATCGCGGCGGCGGCCCGCACGGTGGGCCGTAGCGCGTCTGGGTCGCGGCTGCCGAGTCGTGGCTGGCGAGGGGGTCGTGGCTGGCGAAGCGGGCGCGGCAGTGGAGGCGGCGGCCACGATGCGATGGAACGACTATGGCGCCGTGATCACGGCGCCATAACGTCTTCGCCGGCGGGCGTTTATCGCTGCTGCGGGCCCGGCGGCTGGTGTGGGTCCTGCGGGTGCTGCGGCGGTTGCGCGGGCCAGGGCGGTGCGGGCCAGGCTGGTGCGCCGCCTGCGGGATCGTTGGTGGTCGGCTGCTGCGGGAACCCGGCGAACTGCCCCTGCGTGGAGTAGTCGTAGGGCGAGGCCGAGATCGGTGTCTCCGGCGGGGCGGAGATGGGGTAGTTGAAGATTGTGGGGTTGTAGCCCTCGATCGGCGAGCCGTATGCCAGAGGGTATCCGGAGGTGGGCGCGAGATTCATCCGGCGCCGGCGCAGCTTGACCATCATGATGACGATCACGATGAGGGCGACCACGAGCGCGGCGCCGACGGCGATCACCACCATGAGCAAAGTGGACGGTCCGGTGCCGCCCTCGGCGGCCTCACGCTGCTTGGCGAGCTCGCGGTAGTTGACCGCGCCGAAGTTGAGCTGGCCGACCGCGACCTGGTCGAGCTTCCTGATGGCGTCGGCGTAGCGGCCCTCGAAGTAGTCGTCGAGGCCCTGCCGGTAGAGCTGGTCGTTGGGGCTCAGCTCCGCCGTCACGCCGGCGGCATCGAGCTGGGCGGTGATCGCGGCGGTGGTCCGCAGCGCCTTCACCTTGCCGCTGTTTGGCGCGAGGATCCCGACAATCTTGCCGTCCATGTCGGTCACCGGGCCGCCGCGTGTCTCCCACGCCAGCTCCTGCTCGATCTCGAACGTCGACTTTGGAGTGTTGTTGGTGAGCTCCAGGACGTTGATCGGCCGGCTGCGCAGGATGAGCGACATCGCGCCCACGGGCGAATAGCCCGCGGCGATCGTGGACTTGACGGAGAGCAGATCGTTGGCGGTCTCGAACCTGCCGAGCTCCAGCGCCGGCAGCGATGTCTGATCGATCTTCACGATCGCGAGCTGCTGGCTCTCCGCGCCCGGACCGACGAGCTCCGCCTTCCACGTGCCCTCGGCGTTGCCCGTGGCGTTGGTCGAATTGCCCTGCGCGGTGATGCGCTTGAGCGGCGGCTCGGTGGGGATGTCACCGGTGAATATGTAGCCCTGCTGGAAGAACGCTTTGAGCTCCTCGCCGGCGAGTTTGCGCTCCCGGGCGATGTTTTCGGTGGCCCAGTAGTTCATGTCGCCCTGGCCGGGCGCCACGCAGCCCCGGTCGGTCACCGCGATGCCGCTGCTGTGCACCACGACCGCGCTGCACCGGACCGTCACAGTCGTCGTGCCGGTGTGCAGTGGTGCCCCGGTTGTCTTGTCGCGCAACACACCTGTCCCGGTGAACTGGAGGAAGACGACGGATGGCTCGACGATCGCCCGCGCCCGCTCCTCGGCGGAGAAGGGCGGCGCGATCGCGCCTGTGCCGAAATCAGCCGCGGCCGCCGCCGTGGCGGCCGCGATAGTGGGCACGAATACAGCAAGTATTAGGCCGCTACGGCGCAGGGCCTGGCGCACAGACATCGTGGGATCTCCGTGGGAGTGGGGGTGGACACGGGACCGGCACTCATATCCTAACCGCACGGTAACCGCTTGAGTGCTAGCGGCCACCTGCCCTGAATACCTCGGCGACGGTGCGCAGCAACACCTTGATATCCAGCCACAGGCTCCAGTTGTCGATGTAATAGTTGTCGTATCGTGCCCGGTCCGAGATGGGAGTGTCGCCGCGCAGGCCGCTGACCTGTGCCAGACCGGTGAGCCCGACCGGCACGCGATGCCGCAGGACATATCCCGGATGCTCGGCGGAGAAGCGATCGACGAAGTATGGCCGCTCCGGGCGCGGGCCTACGAAGGTCATGTCGCCGCGCAGAATGTTCCACAGCTGGGGCAGCTCGTCCATTGACGTGCGGCGCAGGAACCGGCCGACCGGTCCGACCCGGGGGTCGCGCGCGACGGACCAGTTGGTCTGCGACTCGTGCTCGCTCGATGGGCGCATCGAGCGGAACTTGAGCACGTCGAACGGCTTGCCGAAGCGGCCGATGCGCTGCTGCCGGAAGATCACGCCCCGGCCGCCCTCCAAGAGCACGGCCAGCGCGCAGACCAGCATCACCGGGCTGACCAGGAGCAGTGCGAGGAAGGAGAAGACGATGTCGAACGTGCGCTTGAGCGCCCACTTGGAACCGGTCAGTGTGGCACGGCGCAACCGGGTGACGGGGATGGCTCCAATGTGGTCGCCCTGGCCGCTGTGGCTGTGGAAGTCGCACAGCCGGGGCACGATCCACAGGTCGCACTTCATGAGCGCGGGCCGGCGCACTATGTGCATCAGCGCGAGCTCGGGCGCCCTCGCGTCGGCCACGATCACCACGTCGCACTCGACCGCCCGGATGATCTGCTCGAGGTCGTCGACCGATCCGATCAGCGGCGCGGCGTGGGGCGCATCGGCGGCGGGCGGCATCTCGTCGACGAAACCGTTGAAGCGCAAGCCATATTGCGGGTAGCGCTTGATGAGCCGGGCCAGCTCGACCGCCACCGGTCCACTCCCGACAACGATCGCTGCGTGCTCGACCCACCGGCGCTTGCGCGCGAAGAGCACGATCATCGTGGTGAGCGCGCGGCCCACGATGGCCAGGCCGCATGACGCGGCGACGGTGCGCATGAAGTCGCCGATGTATTCGACCGAGTCGTGGCGCAGCGCCGCGATCATCGCCACGAGGGCGGCCGCGATCAGCAGCCTGCCGATCAGGCTGGGGAGCAGGTCGAGGATGCTCAGGTGACGCCGGCCGCGGTAGAGGCCGCCGGCGGCGAAGATCACTACGGTGATGAGCGCGGTGAACAGGATGCCGCGCCAGTTGGTCGTGGTCCAGGCCAGGGGCGTGACGATGGTCAGGAAGTCGGTGGGCATGGTGATCATCCATGCGCGCAGCCAGCGGGTGCGCTTGGCCGTCCTTGAGCCGACGTAGGGCAGCACGAGCGTGGTCGACGAATGCTCCGGGGCCTGCTCGGCGCGCTGCGGCGGGACGGTCGTGACGCGATCTGTGGGAGGCGGCGATGCCAGCGGTGGCGGCATCGTCACGGGCGGGATCCTGCCCGTGTCGGCCTCGGCGACCTCGAACCAGTCGAAATCCGTGGCCGAACCGCGCCACGCGGCATTGTCCTCGGGCACACTGTGCCGTTGCAACGGTGGGCGGATCGGCCCACTGACATGATCAGTGCCGACTTCATTCACCTTAAATTCCCTAACCCCCGTCAATCCGCGGCAAGGCAACAACCCTGCCGCGGCGGAAGCGTACCTACCTATCAGATGGACTGGCCATCGGCCAAAGCGGCGATCCTCCGTGGCGTTGACCAATGTAAATATATGCTAGCAGTCGACACTTTTTTGGTTACACGCAAGAAATCCGGCCGACTCACTGGATGGTGGCGACCTCGGGCTGCGGATGCGCCGCGAGCCACTCATCGGCCTTGTCATCGCGCACGGCGGCGAACAACTCCTGTGCTCCTGTCATGTCCAGCTGAACGGACGAACCGGCATGGGTGTCGATGAGGCCGGCCACCGGTGTGGTGGCGAACTTGATCGCCTCCTGATCGATGTCCTTCATCTCCAGTGCCAGGGACATCAGGTTCATGGACTTGTCGATGGTCAGCGACTGCGCGGCGGTGGTCAGCAGGGAGTTGAGCTTGCTCGGGTTGGTCAGGGTGTCGCCCTGCTTGATCTTGGCGATCAGGCCCTTGATGACGTGCTGCTGGTTTTTGATCCGTCCAAAGTCGCCGCCGGAGACGCCCTTGCGCTGGCGCACGAACTCCTCGGCGTCGGCCGGGCTCAGGTCGTGGCAGCCCTTCTTCCAGACCTTGGTGCTGAACGAGGAGTTGACATCGTAGGGAATGCACACGCGCACGCCGCCGACGGCGCCCACCATGGTCTGCACGCCCTGGAAGTTGACGATCACGGCGCCGTTGAGCGGGATCTTCGTCAGCTCGTAGACCGTCTTGGCCGCGAGCTTCGCGCCGCCGAACGCCATCGCCGAGTTGATCTTGTTTTCGCCTCCCTTCCACGTGCCACCGGCCGGGATGTT
Source organism: Allorhizocola sp. (assembly GCA_044869915.1). Lineage (GTDB taxonomy): Bacteria > Actinomycetota > Actinomycetes > Mycobacteriales > Micromonosporaceae > Allorhizocola. Next base: position 6,721 of record JBIOYB010000135.1, on the reverse strand, counting down.
GACATAGCTGTCGCGTGGGATCGAGAAGATGAAGGCGCTTTTGCGGTCGCTGCTCACATGGGCGATCATCACCACGTCGGAGCGGTTTCCCTTCTCCTCCGCGTCCGTGACCTCCTCGGCCGACCGGGTGTCGGTGCCCAGGATGAGGTAGTTGAGCGGTGCGCTCTTGCCCTCCTCCGGTGCCGGGGCCACCGGGATGTCGCCCAGCATGTCCTCCTTGGCGACCAGGCCCTCATAGTGACCCGTCACCGCCTTGATGGCGATGAGGCTGCCGGCGCTGAGCACGATCAGCATGGCGCCGAACACGATCGCGAGCTTGTGCCACAAGCTCAGCTTCTTGCGGCGCCGCTCCTCGCGCTTGCGCCGCCGCTCGGCACGCCGCTCATCGGGGTCAAGGCGCCGGCCCTCGGGCTCGATGTAGCCATCGGTCTCGTATCGCTCGGTGCGCATCGTCGTCCTCGGGGGTGGGTGACCTCGGCCCTGACATTCTAGGCCGCTTCCGCTCGGACACGTTGCCCCCGCAAGAGTCGCAGACAGCAGTTCGGATAGGGTCGAGGGCGGACGGCGATGGTGCCGCATCAGTTCAAACCTGGCAACAGAGGAGATGGGACCTGTGACCATCCGGGTTGGCATCAACGGCTTCGGCCGGATCGGGCGCAATTTCTATCGGGCGTTGCTCGCGTCCGGCGCAGACATCGAGCTGGTCGCGGCCAACGACCTGACCGACAACACGACCCTGGCGCACCTGCTCAAATACGACAGCATTCTCGGCCGCCTGCCACATGAGGTGAAGGCCACGGCCGACGACATCACCGTCGATGGCAAGTCGTTCAAGGTGTTCTCCGAGCGTGACCCGGGCAAGCTGCCGTGGGGCGATCTCGGCGCCGACGTCGTGATCGAGTCGACGGGTCTGTTCACCGACGCCGACAAGGCGCGTGTGCACGCCGACAACGGCGCCAAGAAGGTGATCATCTCGGCCCCGGCGAAGGGCGAGGACATCACCCTCGTGCTCGGGGTCAACCATGACAAATACGACCCGGCCGCCCACACGATCATTTCGAACGCGTCGTGCACGACCAACTGCCTGGCGCCCATGGCCAAGGTGCTGCACGAGGCCATCGGCATCGACAAAGGCCTGATGACCACGATCCACGCCTACACGCAGGACCAAAACCTGCAGGACGGCCCGCACAAGGACCTGCGCCGGGCCCGTGCGGCCGCGCTCAACATCGTGCCCACCTCGACCGGCGCGGCCAAGGCGATCGGCCTCGTGCTGCCCGAGCTCAAGGGCAAGCTCGACGGGTTCGCGCTGCGCGTGCCGATCCCGACCGGCTCGGCCACCGACCTCACGTTCACCGCGTCCCGCGAGACGTCGGTCGAGGAGGTCAACGGCGCGATCAAGGCGGCCGCCGAGGGCAAGCTCAAGGGCATCCTGACCTACACCGAGGACGAGATCGTGTCGGCCGACATCGTCACCGACCCCTCCTCATGCATCTTCGACGCCGGCCTGACCAAGGTCATCGGCAACCAGGTGAAGGTCGTGGGGTGGTATGACAACGAGTGGGGCTACTCCAACCGCCTCGTTGACGTCGTGAAGCTCGTCGGCGCCCAGCTGTAATGAGGTCGCTCGACGAGTTGCTGAGCACTGACATCGAGGGTCGGCGCGTGCTCGTGCGCGCCGACCTCAATGTCCCGCTCAAGGATGGCGCCATCACCGATGACGGCCGCATCCGTGCCGTCCTGCCCACCCTGCGGGCCCTGCTCGGCGCCGGCGCGAGGGTGATCGTCATGTCGCACCTGGGCCGGCCCAAGGGCGCGCCCGACCTTGCCTACACGCTGGAGCCTGTCGCCGAGCGGCTGGCCGAGCTGCTCGACCGCGACGTGATGTTCGCCACTGACACGGTCGGCCCGTCGGCGCAGGAGGCCGTTGACGCCGGCGACCTGGTGCTGCTGGAAAATCTGCGCTTCAACCCGGGCGAGACGAGCAAGGACGACGCGGCGCGGGGCGGGTTCGCCGACCAGCTGGCCGCGTTCGCCGACGTCTATGTCGACGATGCGTTCGGCGCGGTGCACCGCAAGCACGCCAGCGTCTACGACGTGGCCGCCCGGCTGCCGCACTACGCGGGTTACCTGGTGGCTCGCGAGGTCGAGGTGCTCCAGCGGCTCACCGAGAGCTCCGAGCGGCCCTACATCGTGGTGCTGGGCGGCTCCAAGGTCTCCGACAAGCTGGCGGTCATCGAGGCCCTGCTGGCCAAGGCCGACCGGCTGCTGATCGGCGGCGGCATGTGCTTCACGTTCTTCAAGGCCCAGGGCAAGGCGGTCGGCGCGTCGCTGCTGCAGGAGGAGATGGTCGACACCTGCCGCGAGCTGCTCGCGCGGGCCGGCGACCGGATCGTGCTGCCGGTCGACATCGTGGCCGCCGACGAGTTCTCCGCCGACGCGCAGACGTCCATTGTGGACGAGGTGCCGGAGGGCCGGCTCGGGCTCGACATCGGGCCGGAGACGGTGAAGCAGTTCAGCGCGATTCTTGGTACGGCAAAAACGGTCTTCTGGAATGGGCCGATGGGTGTCTTTGAATTGAAGCCCTTTGCTTCCGGCACGAGGGGAGTCGCCGAGGCGATCACGAAGGTCGACGGGTTCACGGTCGTCGGCGGCGGTGATTCGGCCGCGGCGGTGCGTGCGCTCGGCCTCGACGACAGCGCCTTCGGCCACATCTCCACCGGTGGCGGCGCGTCGCTTGAGTATCTCGAGGGCAAGGCGCTGCCCGGACTGATCGCACTGGAGGCGTGAGATGACAGACAGACGCCCGCTGATGGCGGGCAACTGGAAGATGAACCTCAATCACCTTGAGGCCATCGCGCTGGTGCAAAAGCTCGCGTTCAGCCTGACGGAGAAGGAGCTCTCCGATGTCGAGGTGGCGGTGCTGCCGCCGTTCATCTCGATCCGCAGCGTGCAGACCCTGATCGACGGCGACAAGCTGCTGCTCGTGCACGGCGCGCAGGACCTGTCGGCGCACACCGCCGGTGCGTACACCGGCGAGATCTCCGGCGCCATGCTGGCCAAGCTGGGCTGCACGTTTGTCGTGGTGGGACACTCGGAGCGCCGGCAATACCATCAGGAGTCGGACGAGCTGGTCAATGCGAAGGTGAAGGCGGCGCTCGCCAACGAACTCACACCCATCTTGTGCGTCGGCGAGGGTCTCGACATCCGAGAAGCCAGTGACCATGTCTCTTACACGGTCACCCAACTTGACGCCGCCCTCACTGGATTGACGCCCGAGCAGATCGCGAAGGTTGTCATTGCCTACGAACCGGTTTGGGCCATCGGCACGGGCAAGACCGCGACCCCGCAGGATGCGCAGGAGGTCATCGGCGCGCTGCGGGCCCGGCTCGCCGAGACCGTGGGCCGCGATGTCGCCGCGCAGGTGCGCATCCTCTACGGCGGCTCGGTGAAGGCGGCCAACGTCGCCGACATCATGGCCGAGCCCGACGTGGACGGCGCTCTCGTCGGCGGTGCGTCGCTCGACGCGGAGGAATTCGTCCGCATCTGTCGCTTAGGGAAGTAAAACTAGCCGCACCCCGCTTCGCACAGGCGGGGTGCGACACCTAGAGTGTGTTCCCATGCGCCACCCCCGCCGCATCATCGCCGTGACCGCCGCGGCTCTCCTTGCGTTGACCATCGCCGCTTGCAATTCCGCCGCAGAGCAGCAGCCCGGCATGCGTGAGGGCGGCACTTTGCGGGTTGCGGTGACCTCGCTGCCGTTGCACCTCGACCCGCAGCGCATCAGCGCCGCGCTCGACGCCAACGTCAGCCGCCTCCTCACTCGCACGCTGACCACGTTCAAGACCGAGGCCGGTCAGGCCAGCGGCGAGCTGGCGGCCGATCTGGCCACCGATCTGGGCCGGCCCAGCGACAACAACAAGGTCTGGCAGTTCAAGCTGCGTGACGGGATCAAGTGGGCCGACGGTTCGCCGATCACCTGTCAGCACCTCAAATTTGGCGCCGAGCGCAACTTCGCGGACGCCGCCAAGCTGAGCCTGCCCTATGCGCGCAACTACTTGCAGGACAACACACCCGCCTTCAAGGGCCCGTTCGGCGGCGAGGAGCTCAAGTCGGTCAAGTGCCCCGACACCAAGACCATCGAGTATCACCTCAAGTTCCCGGTCGGCGACTTCAACTACGCGGTCGCGCTGACCGTGTTCGCGCCGGTGAAGCCGGGTGCCGAAGGCGACGACGCCTTGTATGACCTCAATCCGCTGTCCAGCGGGCCCTACATGGTCAAGCCAAACAGTCGCAAGGTGGGCGACGAGGAGCGCAAGAAGGAAACCGAGATCGCGTTCGTGCGCAACCCGCACTGGTCCAATGCGACCGACAAGGTCCGCAAGGCCTATCCCGAGCAGATCCTGATCCAGGCCAACTCCAACACCCCGGCGCTGACCAACGCGCTCATCGAGGACGCGGGCGACGCCCGCAACACGATCATGCTGATGGACGTCGCGCCCAACTTCGTGCAGCAGGTCATGACCGACCCGCAGCTGTCGGCGCGCACGGCCTCCGGGCCGTCGGGGCTGGTGCGTTATTTGGCCATCAACACCAAGCGGATCACCAACGAGAAGTGCCGCCAGGCGCTCATCTTCGCGTTCGACAAGCGGCGGTTCCGGCTGGCGATGGGTGGTTCGCTGATCGGCGACCTGGCCACGACCATGATCTCGCCGACGCTGCGCGCCTATGAGAAGTTTGATCACTACGACTTCCTGGCTCGTAACGGCGAGGCCAATCCGAAGCGGGCGCTCGAGCTCATGGAGGAGGCGGAGAAGGAGACGGGCAAGCCCTGTCCCAAGCAGCTGACTCTGTCTCACCCCGACGTGCCGACGACGGTCAACCGGTTCGTCAAGACGGTTGTCGATGCTTACATCGAAATCGGCGTGTCGATCAAGTTCGAGGCGATCCCCAACGCGAAGTACTTCGACACCATCAAGACGTTTGAGTCCCAGGACAAATACGACCTGCTATGGGCGGGCTGGATCCCCGACTGGGCCAACGGTTCCGCGGTCATCCCGCCGCTGTTCAAGAGCGACGCGGTGGCCGACGAGCCGAAGGAGCTCGGCGGCTCCAACTACTCATACCTGCGGGACCCCGAGATCGACAACGCGATCCAGGACGCCATGCAGCAGTCAGACATTCAGCGGCAGTGGAAGCTCTGGGCGGAGATCGACAAGAAGCTCCAGATCAAGGCGGTCTCGATCCCGATCATCTATGGCAAGGCGATCCGGATGCACGGCTCCAACGTCGGCGGCGCATACATCCACTCCGCGCTCGGCATGCCCGATATCGCCTCGCTCGGCCTGATTGACCCTGGCGCGGCGCCCCCGCCGTCGTAGGCAACGGGTATTCTCGTCCGGGACGCAAGTCCCGCCATCCGATAACCGACTAGAGGAATATGATCATGCCCATCGCCTTCGCATACACGCTGATCGTGTTGCTTTTCATCACCAGCATCCTGTTGACGCTGCTCGTGCTGCTGCACAGGGGCAAAGGCGGCGGCATGTCGAGCATGTTCGGCGGCGGTGTCTCCACCAGCCTGGCCGGTTCGTCAGTCGCCGAGAAAAACCTTGACCGGTATACCGTTCTGGTGGGCATAGTCTGGTTTGCGTGCATCGTCGGGCTTGGCCTGTGGCTCAAGCAGGAGCTGAGCGGCACCGAGACCGCCGGCACGGGTGAGGCGCTCAGCGCCGCCGTCCGCGCGCTGTTCTAGCCCCAGCGGCATCCGAGGCTGAGCCGCGTCCTCATGCAGCTCAGCCTCGCTATATCGGCGGCACTCGAGGTGCCACCACAGGATGCTCGCCATCCAGTCCTGCAGCTGCTCGACGTGGCGGCCAGTGGCGTCGCGCGCCTGTCTGGGCAGCCCGTCCAGGACGGCGGGCAGCTCGTTGGCGAGTAGATGCTCAAAATCGCGCATCCGTGAGTTCGCCAGGTCCCCCGCGATGTTCATCGCCTCGGACAGGCCGCACCCCAGGAAGTGCTGGATCACCAGCACCAGGTTGTTGAGCTCGCCCTCGAATTGAATTTCTTTGCGGTACGAGATGACGTCGTTGACGATGCTGGATTGGTCCATCGCCGCGAGCTCCATCGCCGCCAGCGTGGGATGGTCTGGCACGGCGTTGCCCTGGGTGAGGCGGCACAGGCTCGTCGTGACGGGCGAGCCGAAGGTCAGGCGCCGCATCTCCAGATAGTCCACCGGGTCGGGGATCCGGTTCTGCGCATGGTTGGCCAGCTCCCACAGCCAGCTCTCGGTCATTTCGCGCACGTTGGAGTGCAGCTGCCGGCGCGAATCCTCGGGGATCGAGGCCGTGGTGCGTGCCCACAGTTCGGCCAGCCCGCGTTCCATGGCGTTTATCGGCGTGGGCACGGGCGTGTCGTCCACCGGGATGAAGGCCGCCAGCCGCTCGTGGCACAGCCGGGCGCCCATGACGTCGCGCGTGCGGCCGTACGTGAGCGGGAAGTAGTCGTCGGCGTAGGTGCCCCAGGTCAGCCAGCCCGTGCTCAGATCGAGCTCGGCTTTTGTCGCGCGCCAGTGGAGCCCGGCGGCGCACAGGGCGAAGTCAAACCGGCGCAGCTTGTGCTCGGTCCACACGCCCTCGTCGAACAGGCCCATCCGCCGCGCCCACTCGATGATCGTGCGGCGCGAGCTGTCCAGGTGCGGGCTGAGGCGCAGGGGATA
>JBIOYB010000134.1:0-2701 GCA_044869915.1 Allorhizocola sp. | reverse complement strand
GCCTGCGCCACCCGGTCGCCCGCCTCTTCGGCGTCGGGTCCGGAGAGCGTGACGGTGAGGGTTATGGTCGGCACGCTCTGACGATAACTCCTTAATCCCTATCGGTCTAGTAGGATTAGCCTTTCGTGTTCCAGCAGAGACCGCTTGATATCGATGCCCCAGCGGTATCCGCCCAGCGTCCCATCGGTGCGCAGCACGCGATGGCACGGCACGAACAGGGCGATGTGATTCCGGGCGCACCCCTGCGCCGCCGCCCGCACGGCATGCGGCTTGCCCGTCAGGTGGGCAAACTCGGTGTAGGTGACCGGCGTGGTGAGCGTGCGCAGCACGTCCCAGCAGTGCGAAAGGTAGGGCGTCCCGCTCTGGCGCACCGGCACCGAGTCGAGCGCGTGCAGGTCGCCGTCGAAGTAGGCCCGCACCGCCTTCACGGCCGCCTCGGGCACGTCGCCATGCGGCATGTCGGTGTCGCCGAAGCGCGCCTCGGTCACGACGAACCCGTCGCCCGTCATGCTGAACGGCCCGACCGGGGTCTCAATAGTGATCATGGTATCGCTCTCCAAAGCAGAATTTGTGCGTACGAGCGCCAAGGCCGCCAACGTTCGGCATGCCTGGCCAGTCCGGCCGGATCGGTGGGCAGGCCCAGCGCGGCCGCGCCATGCCTCGACCCGAGATCGGTGGGCAGGAAGACGTCGGGATCGCCCAACGCGCGCAGCGCGATGTAGTCGGCCGTCCACTCGCCGATGCCCGGCAGCGCCAGCAACTCGGCCCGCGTCGAGGCGCGATCGCTGCCGCTGTCGAGCGTGAGCCCGTCGAGCATCGCCCTTGCCAACGCACGCAACGTTTCCCGGCGCCGGCCCGGCATGGCGAACACCGCGTCGGGCAGCTCCAACAGCTCCTCGGGCGTCGGGAACGCCCCGTTGACGAGCAGTCGCGATAGGACAGTCCGCGCCCCGGCCACGCTGATCTGCTGGCCGACTACGGCGCGCACGGCCATCTCGAACCCGTCCACGGCACGCGGCAGCCGTACTCCGCTCGCGGCGTCACCAAACTCGGCCAGCGCCGCTTCGATCGCGCCCGGGTCGGCGTCGAGGTCGAGCAGTCGCCGGCAGCGCGCCACGGCAGGCGTGAGATCGCGCACGTCCGACAGGTTCAGCGACGCCGCGATGTGCCCATCGGCGGGCGTCAGCGTGACCGTGGCCGGGCCGTGCGGCAGCCGCAACGGCCGCGAATACGCACCGTCCACAAAAGACTCCATGCCCGGGATCACCCGCGCGCCAAGGAACTCGAACAGCGGCTCGACCGTCATCGGCTGACGGTAGCTCAGGCGCAACGAGATCCCGCTGTTGGCCGCGACCGGTTGACGGCGCAGCGCGGATGGCGGGCACCCATACACCTCGCGGAAAGTCTCGTTGAACTGCCGCACACTGCCGAACCCCGAGGCGAACGCTATTTCCGCGAGCCCCAGGCTGGTCTTGCTGATCAGCGTTTTCGCGGTCTGCGCACGTTGCGTCCGGGCCAGTGCGAGCGGTCCAGCGCCCAGTTCATCGGTCAAAAGCCGATTCAGATGCCTTTCTGTGTACCCGAGCCGCGCGGCCAGGGCGGGCACGCCGCCACGGTCCACCACCCCGTCATTGATCAGCCGGACGGCCCGAGCCGTGATGTCGGCCCGGATGTCCCACTGCGGCGAACCCGGCACCGCGTCGGGCGCGCACCTGCGGCACGCCCGGAAGCCCGCCTTCGACGCGGCCGCCACGCTCGGGAAGAAGCGCACATTTTCGCGCTTGGGCGTGCGTGCCGGGCATGATGGACGACAATAAATACCTGTCGTGGTCACGCCGACCCAGAACCGCCCGTCGAACCGGCGATCCCTGCTGCTGATGGCTGGGTAGAAATCCACGTTGCCCAGTCTGCCTCGCCAAACCACCCGACGACTGGCGGGATTCGGACGTGGCGGCATCCGCTCAGCCACGCGCACCGCGACCCGCCCAGCCACGCGCACCGCGACCCGCCCAGCCCCCGCGCGACCGCCCAGCCACGCGCACCGCGACCCGCTCAGCCCCACACGGCACGGCCACCTCAGCCCCGGGGTCAGCCCTTGGCCGCGGCCGCCCTCGAATCGGTGGCTGACCCCGTGGCCGACCCGCGCGCCAGTCCGCGCGGCGATGAGGGCGCGACGCCGGTTGCCTTCATGTCGCGCTTGAGCTCCTGCGGCAGCGAGAACACGAGGCGCTCGTCGGTCGTCACGACCTCCTCGACGTCGGCGAACCCGCGCTCGGCCAGGTGCGCGAGCACCTGCATCACGAGCTCTTCGGGCACGCTCGCCCCCGATGACACGCCCACCGTCGTCGCGCCCTCGAGCCACTCGTCGCGGATCTCGTGCGCGAAATCGACCAGGTGCCCCTGCGACGCGCCCGCCTGCACGGCCACCTCGACCATGCGCACCGAATTGGACGAATTGCGCGAGCCCACGACGAGCACGACATCGCAATCCGGCGCGATCTGCTTCATCACCTGCTGGCGGTTTTGCGTCGCGTAACAGATGTCATCGCTGGGCGGCGACTGCAGCAGTGGCAGCTTCTGCTTGAGCCGGTCGACCGTGGCGAGCGTCTCATCCACGCTCAGCGTCGTCTGCGACAGCCAGACCACCTTGCTCGGGTCGCGCACGGTCACCTTGTCGACGTCGTCGGGGCCGTCGACAAGC
>JBIOYB010000133.1:0-17522 GCA_044869915.1 Allorhizocola sp. | reverse complement strand
TGAACATGCTGCTCGACCATCCCAAGCAGTTGGAGACCGATTTCTCGAGCTTCGTGAGCCTGACGGTCGCCGGCGCGTGCGCCAACCCGAGCCGGCTGCGCGAGGGCATCACCCGTTTCGGGCCGGTCATCCGGATCGTGTATGGCATGAGCGAGTCGCCGTTCATCGCGGCGCTGCCCGACCTTGTCGAGGACGAGGAGCACCCGCACCGGCTGTCCTCGTGCGGGCTGCCATATGGCGACATCGAGATCGAGATCCGCGACGACGAGGGCAAGTCGCTGCCGACCGGTGAGATCGGCGAGATCTGGGTCAGGGGATCGCTGATCATGGAAGGCTACTGGGCGATGCCGGAGCTCACGGCGGAGACCATTGTGGACGGATGGCTGCGCACCGGCGATGCCGGCAGGCTGGACGATGACGGATACCTCTACATCCTCGACCGCGTCAAAGACATGATCGTGACGGGGTATGGCAGTGGCAACATCTTCTCCCGCCCCATCGAGGACATCCTCGCCTCGCACCCGCAGGTGCGGGCGGCGGCCGTGATCGGTGTCCCGCATGACATGTGGGGCGAGGCGGTGCACGCCTACGTCGTGGTCGCGCCGGGCGCGAGCGTCACGCCCGAGCAGCTCAAGAAGCTCACGACCGCCGGGCTCAACGCCGCCTGGACACCGCAGAGCATCGAGTTCATCGACGAGTTCCCGCTCACCGGCTCGGGCAAGGTGGACAAGAAGGCGCTGCGCCTGCATTATCTGGCCGGGAGACAGGCATGAGAGAGGTGGGCACGCGGCTGTCGTTCCTCGTCGTGCCGTTGGTGCTGCTCGCGGGCGGCGCGCGCTGGCAAGACGTGGCGGCGGTCTCGGCCGCGCAGGCCGCTGGCTATCTGCTCGTCAACACCAAGCGCCCGCTGGGCGTCTACGCCGACGCGGCCAGCGTGGCCGTGCTGGCCGCGATGGCATACTTCCACGGCGACGTGCTCGTCGTGGGAGGGTTGGCGGCGTTGCTGGGCGCGCTGCGCTCGTTCCCCTCTCCCACCCAGGATCAGGGCACTTCGGACAGTCCGGCGCGCGAAGGGCTGGCCCGTGTGCTGTTGCTCGCCGCCGGCGCCGTGGCGGGCGCGGCCGCGATGTGGCTCGGATCGCTTGGCGCGCTGTGGGTGGTGGCGATGATGTTCGCGGTCTCGGCCGTGCTGCGCCCGCGCCCGCCCGATCCCCCGGTCGAGGTCCCGTGGGGGCTCACCGTGGGCCTGGTCGCCGCGACCGCGCTGACCCAGGCGGCCGCGATCGTGGCCGTGCTGGTGTGGCTGCGTGACGTGACGCGCGTGCCCGAGCTGCTGGGCCTGGTCGCGGCGGCGTTCGCCATCGGGATGCTCGGGCTGGGCGCACGGCACCTGATCTTCGCTTTGGGCCTTCTCGCCGGTGGCACAACACTTTTCGTGCTCGCCGGGCGGCCGCCCGTGCTGCTGCTCGTGGTCGCGGCCGGATTCGTGGCGGGCATCGCCACGGCCTCGGTGACCCCGCCCGTGTCGCGGCTGGCGCACGTCGGCGCGCCCGTGGGCACGGCGGCCGCGGCGTGGGCACTGGGCAAGCTCACTATCCTCATTGGACTCGGTGCGGCTGCCGGGCTATACCTCATAGCGCTGTTGATCCCGGTGTTCGCCTTCCGCGCCTGGCGCCGGCTCCTGCCCGACGCGCCGCTGCTGCCGGTCGGCCCGGGGCGGTTGCCCGGGCGGCTGACCGTGACCCTGGTCTACACCAATGGGCAGTGGGTGGTCGAGGTGCGGCGGGGCCGTGCGCTGCTGGGCAGCCGGCACCTGGTCAAGTCGGCCGAGGCGCTCAACATGCTGGCGCTGCTGGAGGTGCCGGGCGTGCAGGAGAGCGTGGAGAAGGCGCTCACCCTCGACCAGGTGGAGGCCGCGCGCCAGGCCGAGCGGGTGCGCGGCGAGCTGTCCGAGTTGGAGGCCAAGCTGGCCGGGCTCAACGAGATGGTGGAGCTGACGGCCGCACCCAACACAGCCAACAATGCCAATCACAAATCTGCGTAAAGGAAACGGCCCTGCCGTGGCCTCAGGCGCCTCGGTAGTGCGCAATGGAGCGGGACGGGGGTGCGGCAGCCGCACGGGGACGGCTGCCACGCCACATTCACGAGCACAGGATGCCAAACTCGTCCCCGCCCGCGCGGTAGACGTTGTAGAGCGTCCCGCCGCAGTAGTAGACGACATCGCCCTGCCCGCTGGCGACGGTCTCGTACACCCCGGCGCAACCGTCCGGTGCGCGCGGGGCTCAGTGTGTGCATGAGGATTCACGCGCTCATCCTGTGCCTGGCGCTTGGCGCTTGTGACGCCCCGCCCACGCCGGCACCCACGCCGGCACCCGGGCTCACGTGCCCGCAGACAATCGCCTATGTGGACCCGGTCGAGCCAGGGCTCGAGGTGGTGCTCGACGCCGTCGCGCTGCCCACCGGGACCGCGCTGGAGGCACACCCGACCTCCGAGCCCGGCTGGCTGTTTGCCAAGCGCGGCCTGCTCGTGCGGGCCGGGCACGAAGTGCGCCTGCGCATCCACCCCGACACCGCCCAGCACGCCAGGCTGGACTTCCCCGAGTATTTCCCGGCCGGGTGCAGCACCCTGCCCGGCTGGCTCGTCTTTGCCGGCGGCTATGTCGTGGACGCACCGCAGTGCGTGCGCGTGCTGGTCTCCGCCGCCGAGCAGACGACCGAGCGGCGGATCGGCGTGGGCGTCACCTGCTAGGCGTCCAATGTGGATCCCGGCCGAGGTGTGCCATCAGCCGCTCCCCCACCGGCGCGCTGGCGGCGACGGGCACATGGGCGGAGAACGGGTCGCCGGAGCCGAACGCCGACTCCGGCCAGCGCTGCGCGATGTCCAGCCCGTGGGCGCACAGCTCGTCGTCGAACGCCGGGTCGACCCCGAGCGCGGCGGCCACATCCCAACCGTGCGCCAGGAAATCGACCGCGTGCATGCGAAGCGTGGCCGCCGCCGGTATCGTGCCGTAGCCGTAGATCTGCAGGCTGCGCGACATCAGGCCGGGCTCGGTGAAGGCCGCCGTCGCCGCGTCGGCCGACTCGCGATAGACCGCATAGGGATCGTCGCCCAGCTCCGGACCGGCCCAGACGTCGGGGTCGGGCGCGTCGCCACGTGCCGCGAAGGCCCAGCCGAAGTGGCTGCCCGCCATGTGCCGCACCAGGTCGCCAAGCGTCCAGCCCGCGCACGGCGTCGGCCGGCTCAGGTGATCGGCTGTGATCTGCCGCATCGTCGGGTCGATGGATTCCAACACCCGCCGGTCGAATTCTCTCGGATCCACAACGATACTCTAAGCGTGGAAGCCGACGACCCCTACTGCCTGTCCGAGGGCGAAGCCGAAGCCCTCCTCAAAGGGCACCCGTGGCGGCGTTTCGCCGTGATAGGCGACAGCACCGCGGAAGGCATCGGCGATCGCGTGCCGGGCTACAGCGACCTGCCCTGGTGCGATCGCATCGCGCACGAGCTCGGCGCCCGGCAGGACGGGTTCGAATACCTCAACCTCGGCAAGCGCGACCTGAAGACGGCCGAGGTGCGCGAGTCGCAACTGGAGGCCGCGCTGGCCTTCCGCCCCGATCTGGCGCTCGTCACGTGCGGCGGCAACGACGCGCTGCGCAAGGCATACCAGCCCGACACGGTCGACCGCGAGCTGACCGCGATGATCCGTGCCCTGCAGGCGATCGGCGCCGACGTCGTCACGGTCAGCATCTTCGACATCTCCTACGCACCGTCCTTTCCGGACAGGGTGCGGTCGCAGGTCGGCGCGCGCATGCAGACGTTTTCCGTGCACTGCAGGCAGGTCGCCGAGCAGACGGGCACGATCCACGTGTTCTGCACCAACCATCCGGCGCAGACCGACCCGGCCATGTACAGCGAGGACGGGATCCACGGCAACATGCGCCTGCACTCGATCTGTGCGGCGATCGCGATCCGCCGGCTGGGCGCACACCTTCTGGAGTGCCGCGAGTAAAGGGCCGCCGCGTGACATCCCCACCGTGGCCGCGTGATGAACGGTCGCGGGGTCGGCACCGTCCACGGGTCACGGCTGGGATGCCAAACGCGGCGGCCCGGCCTGATGGATCCCGGCTACGTCGGGCCGTCGTCCTCAGTGAGGTGCGCGCAGACCAGGCTGCCCTCCCCCGCTTGGACGACCGTGAAGCCGTTGGCTTGCACGAGCGCGCGATACTCGGCCTCTGTCCTGTCCCGGCCCTCCAGCGTCACGAGCATCAGCAGATCGACGAGCCCACCGCTTCCGAACTCCTCGAGCACGACAAGACGCCCATGCGCCGGCATCGCCTCACGCACGCGGCCAAGGATGCGGCCCGCGTTGTCGTCGGACCAGTTGTGCAGCACCCTCGCCAGGACATAGACGTCGCCACCGGCCGGCACGGCGTCGAAGAAGCTGCCCTCGACGAATTCCACCCGCTCGCCCAGGGGCGCCAGTTTCACCCGCGCGGCCGCGATGGCCGAGGGCAGCTCCACGAGCACGCCGGTCTGTCCCTGCCCGAGCAGCCGCAGCAGCAGCGACCCGTCGCCCCCGCCGACGTCCACAATGGACTGTGCCCACGACAGGTCCAGCGAAGGCAGGTTGGTCTCGCCCATCGACGTGTTGAAAACCTCGGCCGCTTCGGGATTCTCCTCCAGGTAGGCGTAGAACCCCTTGCCGTAGACCTTCTCGAACGCCGGTCCGTTGCCCATCACGGTGTGCATGATCTCGGCGAACGACCGGAACACCTCGTCGCCCTGCAGCAGCGCGTGCAGCCGCACCGAACCCTCCACATCGGAGCGCAGCAGCCGCCCGCTTCCCGTCAGGTCGAACACCCCGGGCTCGGTCTCGACGCACAGCCCGGCCGCGCACAGCGCACGCAGCAGCCGGGTCAGCGCCTGCTCCGCGGCGCCGGTGGACTCGGCGAGCCGAGAAGCGGTGGCCGGCAACATATCCGGCACACCCAGCCGCACGACCGCGTAGACCGCCTGTGCCACCCAGGCTCCGCTCAGGAGGCTCAGCAGCCTCTTTCTCGCCAGCGACATCTGTTCCGGATCACCCCCGCCTACGCGGACTCCGACCAGATGACCGGGCAGTACGCGGGGTCGGCGTAGTCGGGCCGGCCGTCGGGCGTCTGCCGCACCAGCGTGTCGTGGTTGTAGGCGACCGTGCTGCCGTCGCTGAGCGCGAACCGGCGGTATTCGTTCGCCCCGTCCTGCAGGTGGAACGAGATGGCCCGGCGCGGCCGGTCGCTGCGATTGCCCCCGCTGCCGTGATAGGTGCGGCAGTGGTGGAAACTCATGTGCCCCTTGGGGATGATCATCGGCACCTTGCGCACGTCGGTGTTGTTGAACTCCGCGTTGCGGCGCAGCTTCTCCTCGAGGTCTTCCTTGTCGCGCTCGGCGAAGTGCCGCACGGTGGTGTCGTCGTTGTCGACCTCCTTCCACACGTGGCTGCCGTCGACCATCGTGATGGTGCCCATCTGCTCATCGCAGTCGTGGAAGGGGATGAACGCGGTCAGCATGCGCTCCGAGGTGCACGTCGCCCAGTAGTGCCGGTCGAAGTGCCACGGCACGATGTTGGTCGGCTCGTCCGGCTTCGGGGGCTTGTAGATCAGCGTCGACTGGAAGATCCGGATCTCCTCGGCCTGCGCCAGGCGCGCGGCGACCGCGCCGACGATGGGCTTGCGCAGGAGGCGCGCGATCGCGTCGCTCTCGTAGTGCACGTAATCGTTGTGCCGCTGCACGGCGCCGTGCGACGGCTCCCAATAGGCCAGGCGCGGCGGCCGCTGCGGCAGGGTGCGATCGCGGTGGCCGGCGTAGAAGCGCTCGGTCACCTCGACCAACTCGTCCACCTCGTCATCGGTGAAAAGCTTCCCGGTCAGATACCACCCGTGCTCGGCGTAGAACTCGACGTCCTCATCGGACGGCAGGAGCTGCCGTTCTTCCTCGGTAAGTTTCTCAAGCATTCGACTCTCCGGTTGCGTTCTCTCCAGTCACCATGGCCAATTCGCGCTCTTTGGCCTCATACAGTGCTTTGATGTTGCTCGATCCAAATGTCAGGGCTCCGTGCCGCTCGATCAGCTCGAGGAAGAGCGTCCGGCGGATGTGCATGGACTGCGTGAATATCTGGTACATCCGCCCCCAGTGGTCCTGGTCCACGAGCACGGCGTGCTTGCGCAGCTGCTGCACCGGGATCTCGGTCTCGGCGAGCGCGAGCGCGTCGTAGTAGCTGCCGGGCGTGTTGAGGAAGCCGACGCCACGGTCGGAGAACATGCTCACCGCGCGGATGATGTCGTCGGTGCGGAACGCCACGTGCTGCACGCCCGCGCCCGCGTGCCACTGCAGGAAGTCGTCGATCTGGCCGGGCCGCTTGGAGGGATCAGGCTCAATGAGTGTGAACGTCACCTCGCGCGAGGGGCTCTGGACCACTTTGGAATCCATGCCCTGGCCGCCGACCTCGATGTACTCCTCAAAAATCTCGTTGAACCCGAACACGTCCTGGTAGAAGCGGGACGTCGTCGCCAGGTCGCCGGCCGGCACGCAGATGGCCAGGTGGTCGATGACCTGCAGCAGCCCGTCGTCGGCGTCGGAGTCGGTGACCGGCTCGATGCCGGGCAGCCACACCTCCTTGTCGTCGTGGCGCTGCACGAGCCGGTGCATCACATCACCGAACGCGGGCATCGTCGCGAACGCCGCCTTCTCGTGATAGGCCGGCTTCTGTCCAGTGGCCTCGATGTCATCGACGCCCATGGCGATGACGGCCACGCCGTCACCGTGGCGGCCGACGTATTCGGTCGCCGGGTGATGCGGCGTGAGCCCGGAGGTCAGAACGATGTGGATGTCGCCGTGCCGCAGCAACAGCGATCGCTGGTCGGCCAGGCCGGTTTGCGGACCACCCTGCCCGCGGATCCGGAACCCAAAGGCGGTGCAGAGAAAGTACGCAGTCTGGCGGGCATCGCCGACATAAAACTCTAGGTGGTCCACCCCGAGAACATTCATCTCAACCTACCTATTCTTCGATTTATCCCCACCGGTTTCCGGGCATGAAAAGGTAGGGAGGGGATGCCCCGTGCTTGCCTTGTCGCACAAGAAAATGCGGCCAATTACGCTGCTAAAGTTGCTGCAAAAGTTCCCGTCATTTTAAGTTAGCCCGACATTTGAGAAGAATCAATAAGACCTTTGGGCCCATTAAATCGACTCTGAGGAATGTTTGGGCGGCCGAGGACCAGGCTCACATTGTGACCACCGAATCCGAACGAATTGGTCAGGGCAAAATCGATTTCTCTAGTACGCGGTCCGCCGCGAATATGGTCCAATTCGCACGCTGGATCCGGGTCGTCCAAATTGTGCGTAGGCGGAAGCGTCCCGTGGCCTATCGCCAGCACGCACGCGGCCGCCTCGACCGCCCCCGACGCGCCGAGCATGTGCCCCGTCACGGCCTTGCTCGAGCTCACCGGGGGGACGTCCCCCTCGAACACGGTCCGGATCGCCAAAGCCTCGGCGGCGTCGCCGAGTTTGGTGCTCGTGCCGTGCGCGTTGAGATATCCGATGTCCTTGGGGGCCAGCCCGGCGTCGGCCAGCGCCCGGCGCATCGCCCCGGCCGCGCCCTCCCCGTCGGGCCGTGGCGTCGTCGGGTGGTGCGCGTCCGTGGTCATCCCCCAGCCCATCACGGTCGCATAGGCCGGCCGGCCGCGCGCCGCCGCGAAGTCGGCCCGCTCGAGCACGAAGACGCACCCGCCCTCGGCGAGCACCAAGCCATTTCGGCGCATGTCAAACGGGCGGCTCGCCGCGGCCGGATCGTCGGCCCAGCCCTTGGCCAGCGCCCGCGCGTTGCCGAACGTGTCGGCCAGCGTCGGAAACAGCGGCGCCTCCGAGCACCCGACCACGGCCACGTCTGCCTCGCCGTTGCGGATGATGCGCACACCTTCCGCGATGGACTGCGCCCCGGCCGCGCACGCGGTGCCGATCGACGAGCTGTATCCGCGCAGCCCGTACTTGATGGCGATGCGGGCCGTGCCCATGTTGGGCAGCATCCCGGGCAGCAGGTAGGGGCTCACCCCCATGCGCCCCTTCTGGGTGCGTGTCACCACCTGCGCCTCGAGCGCGGCGAGCCCGCCGGTGCCCGAAACCACGGTGGCCACCCGATAGGGATCAACATCCTGCCCGACGTTGATGCCCGAGTCCGCGAGCGCGTCGCCCGCCGCCACGAGGGCCATCACTATGTACCGGTCGATGGTGCGCGCCTCAGGGCCAGGCATCACGCTCGCCGGGTCGATCGGCGGGCCCGCGCCCATCACCTCGAGCGCGCCGAACGCGGGATGCCCCTCCTCCGGCCGCACGAGTCCCGAACGCCCGTCGCACAGCGCGGCGAACACCTCCTCGGGCTTGCGCCCGATCGGCGTCACCATGCCGATGCCGGTGACGACGACCTCCGCCCTCATCTGACCGTCTCCTTTCCCCAAGGCTCATAGCGACGCCAGGTGTCGTTGGCGCATCAGGAACTTGCGCACTTTTCCGGTCGGTCCCGTGACGATGTCGTCGTCGGTCACCCGGATCACCTTGCGCACCGTCGCGGCGACGTGCGGCTCGAGCGAGCCCGTCACCGAGGCCGACATCGAGTCCGCGTCATGGTCGCTGTCCGTCAACACCAGGATGTCCGTGACCACGCGGCCGTCGACATTGACCGCGACCACGGTGCAGTCGCGCACGGACGGGTTGGCCGCGAGGATGCGCTCCTCCGACATGGCCGTGTAGAGCCATTTGCCGCCGCCCAGGTCGACCGCGTCCACGGCCCGGTCCATGTGGTAGTAGTAGCCGTCCTCGTCGCGGTACATCAGATCGCCGGTCAGGTAGTAGCCGAAGTAGCGCGTGCGGAACGTCTGCCCATGGTCGTTCCAGTAGCCGAGCGAGAGCGTGGGCGACCGCAGGCCCAGGTGTCCGACCTTGCCGACCGGCAACTCGTCGCCCGTCTCCAGGTCCAGGATCCGCACGTCGGCGAACACGTGCGGCTTGCCGACGCACCTGCCGTAGCGATCCGTGTCGATCCGGTGTCCGATGTGGAACGCCGAGTGCCCCATCTCGGTGGAGCCGATGCCGTCGTAGAACGTGGAGCCCTTCACCCGCTCGCGCCCGCCGGCCGTGACCGTGATGTGGCTGCCTACCGCGACGAGCTTGCGGATGTGCGCCTCGTGCGCGCAGTCGCCGGTGTTGAACCAGATGGCCACCGAGTCCATGTCGCGTTTGGACAGATCGTGGCGCGCCATCTCGGCCCACGTGACGGCGAACCCGAAAACGCCGGTCGGCTTCCACCGCTCGATCGCGTCGAGGATCGCCTCCGCATCGTCCTGAGTGGACAGAAACAGCAGCTCGGCGCGGTTGACCAGGGCCTGGTTGACGGTCAGGATGCCCGCGGTGTGCGGGGCGGGCAGCGCGCTGAGCACCCGTTCGGTGCCCTGCGCCCGCGGGCCGGCGAGCCGGATCCGGCGCGTGGCGGCGAACAGGCTGCTGTGCGAGTGGACCACGGCGGTCGGCATGCGCGTCGTGCCGGACGAGTGGGTGATCGCGATCGGGTCGTCCTGGTGGTGCCGGAACGCCTTGGGCGCCTTGGCCGGATCGCCCGTCGCCGACTCGCTCACGTCCCACACCTGCTCGTGCTCCACGCCGCGATTCGGGTTGGTCAGCACGGCCGTCGCCTTCAGCTTGGCGATGTATTCGTTGGCCACCGGCGTCGGGATGTTAGGGTTCATCAGCGCCGGGATCGCACCGATCCGGTTGAGCGCCATGAAGCTCAGGAAGCAGTCGGCCGACGAGCGCACATATACCGCGACCGCGTCTCGCGGCTTGACGCCCTGCTCATGCAGCCATGCCGCCCGCGCACGGACCCGCTCGTCGAGCTGCCCGAGCGTCAGCGGCGGCTCCGTGTCGAAGGCGAGTCCCGGACCGTCCGGGTCGGCGCCGAGCTCCAGCAGCCTGGTCACCACATTGCCGGCGCCAAGCTCGGGATCGGCCGCCAGCATCGCCCGAAGGTTTTTGCCTGTCACGGCTTTTCTCCTCCCACCAGGACAGCACGAGCGCCGTCGCCAACAAAGATGACCAGTGCCTGTATCGCGTCGCCGTCGCGGATCACCAGCCGGGCCTCGTCGATGCCGCGCTCGATGCTCGGCTCCTCGAGGCACACGACCGGGCCGCGCAGGTCCCACTTGGCGGCGATGTATCCGGCGACAGCGTTGGGTACCGCCTGAAAGAAAAGAAGCGGCGGGATGCGCCCCGGGGCCGCGGCGGCCGCGGCGGTCTCGACGTCCCCATCGGGGCTCACGATGATCACGGCGGTCGACGGATCGGGCGTCACCGTGGCCAGGCACCGCTTGGCCACTTCGGCCGCGAGCGGGCTGAACGACGAGTGGATGAACCCGGCTAACGGGGGCACATCGTCCCCTGTGGACACTCGCGCCTCGGCGAGGGCGATGACGTTCACGGCGCGCTCACCACCAAGGCCGTGTTGGCCCCGCCGAACGCGGCGTTGACCACGAGCGCGTGCCGGGGCGTGCACATCAGCGGCTGGTCGAGGATCGGCTCCACCGGGCACTGCGGGTCGGGCCCGAGATAGCCCGCGTTGACCGGCAGCGCGCCCTCGTTCATCGCCAGGATCGTCGTGACGAGCTCGATCAGCGGCGAGGCCTCCAGCGACTGGCCGTGCAGCGCCTTGGTCGAGCTCACCGGGACACCTGCCGGCAGCGCCTGCGCCTCGGCGGCGTCGCTTTGCGGCGTGCCCGAGCCATGAGCGTTGATGTAATCGAGGTCGGGGCGGCCCGCCCGGGACAGAGCGCGATCGATGGCTCGAGCCAGACCGGAGCCGTCCGGGCGAGGCTGGCACACGTGATAGGCGTCCCCCGACCGGCCCCACCCGTCGATCCAGGCCATGGGCTCCCGCTTCGGCCGCGCCTCGAGCATCACCGCCGCGACACCGTCACCGAGCAGCAAACCCTTGCGCCCCATGCTGAACGGCCGCACCGCGCCGTCGATGGCCAGCGCCCGGCCCGCGTCGAACAGCGCGAACTGCACCCGCTCCACGAGGTAGCCCGCCGCCACGACCACCCGCTCGGCCTCGCCGTGCGCGATCATGCTCGCCGCGTCGGCCACCGCCGTGGAGGCCGCCACGCACGCGCTCGTGTATGTCCGGTCGCCGATCCCCAAACGTTGGTGTGCCGCGACGAGAACCGGACCACCCGGACCGGCTGGGGCGCCCACCTCGTCGATCGCTTCGCGCATGAGCGAGAGTAGGTCGGGTGAGCCCGGCAGCGTCGCCGCGACTCCTACCCGCCGCTGTGCCACGTCAAACCGCGTCACCGGGCCGAACGCCGGTTTGCCGGACAGCACACCGGAGATCAGCGCCGCGCAGCCGAAGCCGTAGGCGGTGGTTGCCGCCATTGCGGTGACTGCGACGCGCTCAAGCACGGTCAAGCACCTCGGCCAGTACAGCGACCGCGCCGTCCACGGTGTTCATCCGCATCAGCGAGTCGTCGTCGAGGTCCAGCGTCACCGACCGCCGCTGCTCCACCTGGTGCAGCAGCCACGCGAGCTCCAGCGAGTCGATCCGTTCGCGCACCTGATCGGGTGTCCGATCGCCGTACGTGGCAAGCAGCTCGACTACCTCCGCCCGTTCCATTTAGGCCGCCGTTTTAGCCATGCGCGAGGTGATCGCGTGCGCCAGCTCGCCGATGGTCATGGCGGACACCGACTCGGCTTCCTCGTCGCCGAACTTCACGCCGTATTCGTCTTCCACGCGCACGGCGAGCTCGGCGACCGCGAGCGACTCCAGGTCGACGCCTGCGGAGCCCAGCGGGGTGTCGGTGTTGACGTCGTCCACCGGGTAGTTCATGGCGGCGATCGCGTCGATGACGAACTGGCTCACAGAGTCGGGGGTGGTCATTGGGAACTCCTTAGGACGGATTGGGCACGGACGAGTTTCCCGGTGGCGGTGCGCGGTAGCTGATCGACGAGGTGGATCGCGCGGGGCCGCTTGTAGGGCGCGAGCCTTTCGGCCAGGGCGGCCTCCAGCTCATCGAGGCCGGCCGACGCCACCGCGTAGGCCTCGATCCCGTTGTCGAACACGACCACCGCGGCCTCCACCCCCGGCATGGCCGCGAGCGTGTGCTCGACCTCGGTGAGGTCGACCTTCAGCCCGCCGACCGACACCTGCGAGTCGAGCCGGCCCTGCACCGTGAGCAGGCCGGTGGACGGGTCGACCGCGCCGGCGTCCTTGGTGCGCAGCCACCCGTCGGCCCACCGCGTGGGGTCGACCAGCCCGATGTAGGGCGAGCGGGGCATGCCGATCACGAGCTCGCCGCCGTCGGACCGCACGGTGAGCCCGGGCGCCGGCATGAGCGATGGACGGTGCTGCCCAAACAGGTCGGTCGCGATGACGCCCACCTCGGTCATCCCGTACATATTGCCCAGCGGCACCCCGTAGCGATCGGTGAAGCGCTCCCATACCTGGGCACGAACCAATTCGCCGCCGGTGGTCATCCGCTTGAGCTGAGGCAGCCGGGGCGGGCGCTCGGTCGAGGCGAGCAGCTCGATGTGGAACGGCACGCCGAGCAGGGTCGCCGGTGCCTCGCCGCCCGCGACGGCCTGCAGGATCGCGTCGACCGTGAGCCTGCTCGGCAGGGTGAGCTCGACGCCGGCGTTGAGGCAGTAGAGCAGCCCGCCCACGAGACCGAGCACATGCACGACCGAGGCGAGCAGCACGACCCGCTCGCCTGGCAGCGGTACCCCCTCGATCTGCTTATATCTTTCAATCTCTTCGATCAGGCTCGCCGAGGTGCGGGCGATCACTTTGGACGGTCCGGTCGAGCCCGAGCTCAGCTGCACCACGCAGTGATCGGTGGCGGCGGGCTCGCCCTGGTGCGCCACGGCGACGTCCTTGACGTCGTAAAACGCGCGCAGGCCGCCGGGCAGCGCGCCCTCGTAGTGCACCACGGCCTGCGGCTTGAGCCGCTCCAGTGCCTGGCCGATCTCGTGGTCGGTGAGCCGGTGGTCCAAAAGGGACACCTGCGCGCCGATGCGCCACGCGGCCAGGAGGTTGGCGAGGTAGGCCAGGGAGGGCGGCAGCCGCAGCGCCACCGCGCCACCAGGCTTGATGCCAAGATCCTCCAGGACGGCCTGGCGCCGCTCCACCTCTCGTCGAAGATCACCACGGTTGAGCTGTCCGCCAAAGTTCAGACAGACGCCACTGTCCGCACCGGACAGCAAAATTTCATCTACCCACGCAGCCATTTTAATCCCGCCGTAACTGTTCCTACCCACCACCGCGACGAACCTGAATTCGTCACTGCGGCCCCCCGGCCAGAGGGAATCTACTTGCGGATCCGGCCGCTCACAATAGGCCATTGACTTTATTCGAATGCTCTAATCTGACGAACATTCGAGCGTAGTCGGGCTATTTCATCCCCAAGTATCGACCGCTCGATGTCCAGCTGCTGCTCAGCGACCTCGTGAACCTCGTTGACCTTGAGGCCAAGAAGGGCGTCATAAGCGATCTTTGACGGTATCGGTCGGGGCCGGGCGATCAGGCGCCCTCCGCGCCGCGCCCGGGTCGTCCACTCGCGACCGTCGTGCATCAGGGTCACCCGCACCCCGAACAGGCCGAACCAGAACGGCGGATGCTCGATGGCCTGCCGGATCGCGGTATCGTCGATCTGCCGCCACAGGTGATGGCTGATCACCGGCAGCAGCGTGGCCGCGAAGTAGAGCACCGACCCGACCAGGATGCCGTTGGTCAACCCAAACTGGCGCACCAGCCACCCGCCGGCCAGCCCGCCCAGCGGCAGGCCGGCCAGGATGATCGCCGCGATGATCCCACCCACCCGGGCCAGCTTGTCGGCCGGCACCCGCTCGTAGACCATCGCGTGGATCGCCGGGTTGACCGAGCACATCGCCACCCCGCCGACGAACATCGTGACCGCGACGAGCACCATGTTGTCCGACAGCGCCAGCACAAGGAACGTCGGCGCACCCCCCACCAGGAAGCCGAACACCATGGGCGGATAGCGTTTGAGCCGCGGGGCGATGGCGGCGAACAGGAAGCTGCCCACGATCCCGCCCAGCGCCCACGAGGCCGACACCACGCCCAGCGCCGCGGGCGAATGCAGGATCGTGAACACCCACATCGGCACGAAGATGACCGTGCTGGCCTGGCTGAACATGTTGGTGACGAACAGCATGCCGGTGACGTGCCGCAGCAGCCGATCCTTGGTGAATTCGGTGAAACCGGTGCGCAGCGCCGCGAAGTAGGGCTCCGGATCCTCGGAGCGCAGATCCACCTTGGGCACGGCCACGACCACGAGCACCAGGCACGCGCCGAAGCTCGCGGCGTCGAGCCAGATCGCGCCGACCGGGCCCAGCGCGGCGATGGCGAGCCCGCCGACGGACGCGCCGATCAGGTTGGCCGTGCGCATGACGCCCGAATAGGCCGACATGACGCGCACATAGTTGGCGTCGGCCGCGTCCATGAGCGGCTTGAGCAGGTTGTTTTTGGACCGGTCGGCCTGGGCGCGCAGCAGCCCGGCGATCGCGACCAGCCCGATGAGCAGGCCGAAGTTGGCGTGGGTGAGCGCGATCGCGGCCATCGCGACGACCGAACCCAGGTCGGCCACGATGGTCGTGCGCCGCGCGCCGAACCGGTCCTGCAGCGGCGCGGCCAACACTCCACTGAGGACATAAGGCAGCATTTCGGCGCCCGCGACGATGCCCACCTTGACCGGATCGCCGGTCGTCACCAACACGAGCCAGGGGATCGCGAGCATCGACATGCGCGTGCCGATGGCCGATGCGGCCTCCGCCACCAGCAACGCTGCGATCCCGCGACGCATAGGTGAGAAGCTACCCTTCCCCTTCGCTGGTGACCGAGAGTAAGTTGCTCGCCATGCAGCGTACCCATCGACTGTTGATGATCGGAGTTGACCATCAGGCCCTGGAGGTCCTCCCGGACAACGTCGATGTCACCCTCATCGTGGGCGCCGCGGCCCGCGACATCGGCCTGCCGGTGGAGCGCGCCGTGCGCACCGTTTTCGTCGACGACAACCAAAGCGTCGACGGGGTGCTCAACGCGTTGTACCGCAACGGTCTGATCGAGTTCGACGCGGTCTACGCGCACGACGACCGGGCGATGATGTCGGCCGCCGCCGTCGCCACGGTGCTCGGCGCACGGGGCGTCCCGGCCGGCACCGTGGCGTTGTTCCGCGACAAGTTCCTGCAGAAGCAGCGGCTGCGCCAGGCGGGCGTGGTCGTGGCGCGGCACGAGCTCATCGACGACATCCGGGACCTGCCGGCCGGCTGGCGGCTGCCCTTCGACCGGGCGGTCGTCAAACCCGTTGCGGGACAGGCGACACAATCCACCTATGTGGTGTCGGGCACGGCCGAGGTCGAGCGGATCAGCCGCGACTGCCGGGCCAACGGCGTGGCCTCGCGCACCTTCGTCGTCGAGGAGTTCATCGAGGGCGAGGAGCTCTTCGCCGACGGGATCGTCAGCGAGGGCCTGCTCAAATTCGTGGCTCTCGGCCGCTACCCACAAAATTGCTTGAAGGCGGTCAACGACCGGACGCCGGTCCGCACCTTCACCCTCGATCCCGTGGCGGACAAGGCCTACTACGACGCGGCGATGCCAGTGGTCGAGAAGTCCCTTGCCACGCTTGGGCTTACCGACGGCATCTTCCACATGGAACTATTCCAAAGCCAGTGCGGCATCGTCTTCAGCGAGTGCGGCGCACGGCGCGGAGGCGGGCCGATCCGGGATCAGGTGCTGCACAAGTTCGGCGTCGACCTGGCGCTGCACGGCGCGATGGCCCTGCTCGAGCCCATCGAGGACATTCCCGTCCTGCAGCGCGACGGCGCGGTCGCCGGCGCGTTCCTGCCGCTCGTGCCGGGCACGCTGCTCGACCACCCGTCCGAAAGCGAGCTGCTGTCGCGCGAAGGCGTTGTCGGCGCACGCATCTTCGTGCCGCGCGGGCTGCGCACGGCCGCGCCCGGCGGCAACACCTTCGGCCGCATGGGCGAGTTTTGGGTGAACGCGCCCACCCCGACCGAGGCAAGCGAGATGCTCGACGCGGTGGCGCAATGGTTCCGCTCCAAACTCGTCGTCCTGCCGCTGTCGCCCACCATGCGAGAGCTCCGCGCTCTCACGCTCAGATAGGATCCGTTGACGTGCCCATGCATCCACAGGCCCAAGCCATGCGCGACCGGCGTGAGCGCAGCCACGCGCCGCAGCTTTACACGCTGCCGGTGCCCGAGGCGCGCGAGGTCGACCTCGCCTCGATCCGGGCCGCGGCCGGCACACCCGAGCCGGTCCACACCGTCGTGGACGACGTGCTGCCCGAAACGGGCCTGCCGATCCGCATCTACCGGCCGTCCACCGACCCGGATCTGCCCGTGCTGCTCTACTTTTACGGCGGCGGCTGGACCCTGGGCAACCTCGACACGAGCGACGCGGTGTGCCGCCGGCTGTCCAATTTGGCCGGTTGCGTGGTCGTGGCGGCGAGCTACCGTTTGGCGCCGGAGCACAAGTTCCCGATCGCGGTGCACGACTGCTTCGACGCCCTGCGCTGGACGGTGTCGGAGTTTGGCACGGCCGTCGCGGTCGGCGGTGACAGCGCCGGCGGCAACCTGGCCGCCGCCGTCACCCTGCTCGCCCGTGACGAAGGCCTGCCGTTGGCCGCGCAGCTGCTGGTCTACCCCAACACCGACTACGCCTCCGACACCGCCTCGCTGCGCGAGTCCGACGATCCCTATCTGTTCAACAAGACCTCCGTATCCTGGTATTGGGCCAACTACCTGGCCACCCCCGACGACGGCCT
Organism: Allorhizocola sp.; assembly: GCA_044869915.1. Classification (GTDB taxonomy): domain Bacteria; phylum Actinomycetota; class Actinomycetes; order Mycobacteriales; family Micromonosporaceae; genus Allorhizocola. The sequence goes on along the minus strand of JBIOYB010000133.1, from coordinate 647 downwards.
CAACGAGCTGGCCTCCCCGCTGCGCGCGCACACCCTGGCCGGCCTGCCACCCGCGCTGATCATCACCGCCGAGTTCGACCCGCTGCGCGACCAGGCCGAGCAATACGCTCAGCGGCTGCGAGAGTCCGGAGTGGACACCACATACACCTGTTATGCCGGGATGATCCACGGCTTCTTCTGCATGGCGGGCGACCTCGAGGACGGCGCGGCCGCGCAGGAGGAAGCCGCCGCATTCCTCAAGGCCCGCCTGCACGGCTAGCGCCATCGCCTAGCGCCATCGCCTAGCGCCATCGCCTAGCGCCATCGCCTAGCGCCATCGCCTAGCGCCATCGCCTAGCGCCATCGCCTAGCGCTAGCGCCATCGCCTAGCGCGCTCAACGAGTTATAGCCGTTTGAGCGCCTCGGCGGCACGCCGCACCAAAAGCGGGTCACCGGCGACAGCCGTGATCGCCGAGACGAGCTGAGCCACGCCGGTCTCTGGCCGGTGCGCTGCCGACCGGGCAAGCCTGCCCGATCAGAGCGCTAGGAGCGTGCTGAATAATGTCAGCCCTGCGTGGTCGGGCATGAGTGACTGATTTCGTTACCGAGTTGGGTAACGTATCTGGTAGGCTGTGGCCTATGGCGATCGGGCTTTGTCAGTGGTGCCA